>NZ_KV797969.1:101253-267482 GCF_001809565.1 Rothia sp. HMSC072B03 | reverse complement strand
CGCGACGGTTATCGTCACGACGGTTATTACGGCCACCCTCACGGCGGTCGAAGTCGCGGTAGCCGCCCTCGCGACGGCCGCCGCCGAAGCCGCGTCCGCCACCCTTGGGGCCGTTGTCCTTACGGATGTTGATGAACTCACCGGCAATCTTGGTGTCGCGCAGGCGATCGAAGAAGTCGCGCGGCAGGTCCTGGGGCAGGCCCACAATGGTGAAGTGCTGACGGATATCAATCGAGCCAATCTGCGAGCCCTTGATGCCGCCCTCGTTAGCCAGCGCACCCACGATGGCGCCCGCGGTCACGCGGGAGGAACGGCCAACGTTCAGCTTGTAGTTGACCATGCCCTCGTCGTTGTGCACGCGCTTGCCCTTGCGGCCGCCGCGGTCCGAATCATCGTCGGAGAAGGGGCGGGAGTTGCGAGCGATATCCTCAGACTCGTCCAGGAAGAACGGGCGACCCTGCTGAGCGATAACGGCCAGCGCGGCCGCGATATCCTCGGCGGTGGTGTCGTGCTCGTTCTCGTAGTCCTCAATAATCTGGCGGAAGAAGCTCAGGTCCTCGGACTCGATGGTCTCGGTAATCTGCTGGGCGAAACGCTGCTTACGGGTCTCGTTCACGGCCTCCGCGGTCGGCATGTGCATGGGCTCGACCTTCTGGCGGGTAGCCTTCTCGATCTGGCGCAGCATGTACTTCTCGCGCGGGGTCACGAACAGAATGGCGGCACCCTCTCGGCCCGCACGGCCGGTACGGCCAATGCGGTGCACGTAGGACTCGGTGTCGTGGGGGATGTCGTAGTTGACGACCAGGGAGATGCGCTCCACATCCAGGCCGCGTGCCGCCACGTCGGTTGCCACGAGGATGTCGATGCGGCCGTCGCGCAGGGCATCCACGGTGCGCTCACGCAGCTGCTGGGGAATGTCACCGTTGATGGCAGCCGCCGCAAAGCCGCGGGCCTTCAGCTTGTCGGCGACCTCCTCGGTCTCCTTCTTGGTGCGCACGAAGACGATAATGCCGTCGTAGTTTTCAACCTCGAGCACTCGGGTCATGGCGTCCAGCTTGTGGGAGTGCATGATCTGCATGTAGCGCTGGGAGATGTTGGCGCTAGTGGTGGTCTTAGCCTTCACGCGAATCTCGACCGGATCGGTCAGGTACTGCTGAGCGATCTTGCGGATCGAGTTGGGCATGGTGGCGGAGAACAGGGCCACCTGCTTGCTGTCGGGGGTGCCTTCGAGGATCTTCTCCACGTCTTCGGCGAAGCCCATGCGAAGCATTTCGTCGGCCTCGTCCAGAACCAGGTACTGCAGGTTGGACAGGTCCAGGGAGCCCTTTTCCAGGTGGTCAATCACGCGGCCGGGGGTACCGACGACGACCTGCGCACCGCGGCGCAGGCCGGCCAGCTGCGGGCCGTAGGGGGAGCCGCCGTAAATCGGCAGCACGGTGAAGTCCTCCATGTGGGTTGCGTAGGAGGAGAAAGCCTCAGCAACCTGCAGGGCCAGCTCGCGGGTGGGGGCCAGGACCAGCACCTGGGTGTCGCGGGAGACGCCGTTGATGTCGGCGAGCTCAGCCATGCGGGAGAGGGCCGGCAGCGCGAAGGCTGCGGTCTTACCGGTACCGGTCTGCGCCAGACCGACCACGTCGCGGCCCTCGAGCAGCAGCGGGATGGTCTGTTCCTGAATGGGGGACGGCTTCTCGTAGCCGACCTCTTCCAGAGCGGCCAGGACGCGGGCGTCCAGGCCCAGGTCGGTAAAGCGCACGCCCGCTTCCTCAGCCTTTTCAGCGGGGGCGTCTGCGGTGGTTTCTGCGGTAGTCTCCGTCGCGGTTTCTTCTGCGGCGGGGGTCTCAACGTTGTTCTCAGCGGTCACAACGGTCTCTGCCTCGGCGTTCAGTTCGGCCGGGGTAGCGGTATTCTCAGTCAATTTTTCCTCTATACGGTAGGGGTGGATAGCGCACGCTCTTCGGCGCTTACCGGGTGTCCCCTTCACGGCCCAGCCACATGCGTCCGGCGTATTGTTCAGCCGACGGTTTCACCGCACACACCCGGTTATCCCCTCGCGCGGGGCGCAGAGGGCACAGTGAGGGTGTGAGGGTTACTGCTGGGAGCGGTCTTGAATTTCTCGCTACACAATTGGAGACTCGTACGTCATCGCGCCGAGAACGCGCACCGGGCGCGCGGGGCGGAGAGAGGTACGGTCAATTGTGCTCACATAAGGCGTCACGTATTCCTGGCGTGGGGCCTCACCCGTATGGTGTATCAGTCTGTAACAGCAGACGCGTCAGGAGGCTTTGACCAGAGATCGTTCAGAGAAGCCCGAGTGCGGCGGAGCCGCAACTTTCGGGGCGTATCAATCGGTGATGGTGAGTACGGCGCACTTTCCGAAATGACACCACCTGGGGTGCTCGGCGCGCACAAGACCTTCATCGGGGGTTCCCGTGTTTATACAGTGTACCGCAGGGTCCCTTCCTCGGCTATAAAAAGGTGCTTAAAACCTCATCTCTTAGGCACGAGCGCCCACCCTCACTCTTGGAGGGTGGGCGCTCATCTAGAGGCTTAACCGAGGGGCTAGTCCACGCGGCGCACGATATCGATCGTGCCGACGGTCGCGTGCTTAGCGTAGGAGTGGCCGTAGCGGTCAGCGGCGTACTGGGCCACATTCGCCGGAGGATTACCACCCCAGGAGTTATTGTTGCGGTCAATCACCACGTACTCGGGGGCCGGCTCGCCGGTATGACCAATCCAGTAGACGGTGCGACCAGGAATCAGCTGCGTCAGAATGGACAAATCCGAGGCCACGGTAACGCCCTCGGGCACCTGCTGCACGGCCTTGAGCTTCATCTGATCGCTGGAGGTCAAAGCAGAGTCGGTAAACTGCGAGTTCGCCAGGGCTGCGAGAGGCTGCGTCGAGCCCGGCACGAAAATCGGGGAAGCGGCCAAGAAAAGCGCTACGGCAGGAAGAATCCACACCGGCAGGTTGCGAACCCGGATGCGGCTGCGACCGGAAGGCTCCTTGGGGGCGTCGGGAACCTCGGCGGGCTCCGCGAGTTTGCGGGCCGGAATCGCACCGTAGCGCATCCGTAGCACGGTATCCAGCAGGGCGCAGAAGACGACCGGCATCAGCACCAGAGAGTAGTGCCAGGTGCTGGCCCAGTAGGACTCCATCGTGGAGAGCAGACGCCACGCGATGGTCGGCAGAGCCACCAGCGCAAGGGGCGAGCCAACCCACAGCACCGCACCCGTGATGAGTAGCAGGCCCAGGGTCGCCATCTTCGTGTTGTTATTCATCATCTGAATCAGGGAGCCGAAGGGATCCCCAACGGCAGCGGCAACATTCACCTTGTCGGCGTAGTCAAAGGTTCCGCCGCTGTTGAAGTAGGGCAGAATCACGGCGATTGAGACCACCGACCAGAAGATGCCCCACGCAATTACCATGCTCGACTCGGCAACCGCGCGAGTGCGGGCCCAGGAGTGGTATAGGGAACGCAGGCGAACGCGGAACGAAGCCGGTTCTCCCTCAGAGAGGCGGGGCAACAGAATATCGTACGCGACACCCAACCAGCCGCTACGAATCAGGGCCACAACGCCGATGACGGCCACGGTTACGCCCATATCCTCCTTGACGAAGGCGATGGGCAGCGCCCACCAGCAGGCGCGGGCAAGGTATCGGTTTCGTTCGTCGCCGCTCACGCGCGAGGCGAGCACCAGATAGCCCAGGCTCACGGTCAGCAGGGGCACGGCAAAGGCCACTTCGTGGAACTGTGCGGCGACGGCCTGCTGCACGCCAAAGCTCAGGGCGAAGCCCGCACCGAGCAGAAGACCGGTCAGCGTCGGCACGAACCGCTGGAACCGGGACGGCTCAGCTTCCTCACCGGTTCGGGAGGCTCGAGCCAGGGTAAAGGCACGCTGGGTGAAGAAGACGATGGCACTCGTTGCGGCCGCAATTAGGGCGTTCTGCACAACGAGCAGGGTCGTGGGCGAGGGAAACATCCCGTAAATCGGCCCCAGCAGCATCAGAATGGGGTGGAAGTGATCGCCCCAGAGGTTAAAACCGGGCCCCTTAACCGGCACGATTGGTGCGGAGAAGTGCGAGTACGCCTGGGCCATCTGCGTGAAGATTGCCAGGTCCCACGAGGGGGTCACCCAGTGCTTAACCTGCTGCAGCGAGTAGTAGGTGTACAGCGCCATAACGGCCACGCCCAGCACCAGCCCGGGGAGCAGGTCAAGCAGACGGATGCGCTTGAGGCGCTCGCGGAGGCCCCCGGCGACGCCCGAACGGGAAGCTGAGCCACCGGTGATTCGAGGCTTCGTCGGAGCCGCACTCTGGGCGGCTACTTCAGTCTCTTCCGATGCCATGGGCGTCCTTCCCTCGGGGGCGCATCCGTCGAAGCCTGGGTTTCACCGCCAGGCCTGTGATGCACTGTACACATTCCTTATCACTCTAGGGTAGCGTATGAGTCCGGGACGCTCCATCGCCGGGCTCCGTCGGCTCGAAGCCCAGAACCCGGCCGCGTAGACTGGTGCTGTGAGCACGCAACCCTCCTCAATCCCCCGGACGCTGCCCCCGGCGCCGGGCGCTAACCCGCACCCGCTGGCCGCGGCGCGCCTGCCCTATGCCCCGGGACCGTTGAGCGCCGAACCGCGCGTGACGATTCGCTCGCTCTCCCCTGCGGGTACGCGCTCCCTGCCGGGCACCCTCGCGCCCGAGTCCTGCGAGGTTATCGTCGAGCCGCAGGTTCCCGTGCACCTGGCGCAGACGCTGGGCGCGCTGAGCCGAGGCGCGAGCGATCCGGCCTACCGCGCGCTCAGCCGAGAGGCCGGAGCCGAACGCATCTGGATTACGGCCCGCACGCCGGAACATAGCTTTCCCGCGGTGCTCTTCGCAGAGCGCCTTCCCGATTCCGCGACGGGCTCTCCCGATTCCGCGGCGGCCGCCCTTCCGGCCCTGCACCGGCTGCTGATGCGCCCCGTCCGCGTTCGCATCTGGGCTTCCTACGACTCCGCCGAGCGGCAGCTGGCGGCACGCCACGACGTACGAGCGCTGGCCGATGAGATGACCTACTGGCTGGGTCTGCACGACCGTCCCGAGGATTTCGCGTCCCTTCCCTCGTTCGGGGAGCTCCCCGAGCGCGTCCGTACCGCGTGGCGGGCCAACCCCGGGCTACGGCTAAGCGCCTCGGGCCAGCTGGACCGGCACGTACTCAACGCCATTGTGGAACAGCGCATCACGCAGACCGAAGCCTTCAGGACGTTGCGGTGGATTCTGTACCGGCACGGCGAACCTGCCCCGGCAAGCGGCCTCCCCGCTCAGCCCGAGGGCATGCGCGTCTACCCCACGGCCCGCACCCTGGCGGCCATCCCCACCTGGGATTGGCACCGGGCGGGCGTGGATAAGAGCCGCTACGATGCGGTGCGCGCCTACGCCCGCTCCGCCCCCGCCATCGCTCGGGTTGCCGGCACCGGCGATGTCACCGCCCTGGCCCGGGCGCTCAACACGCTACGCGGAGTAGGCCCGTGGAGCATTGCCGAAACCCTCCAGCGCGTCTGCGGGCATCCGGACGCTATCAGCGTCGGCGATTACCATCTGGCCCACTCGGTTGGCGAACTGCTCGGGGGCCGCCGCACCGATGATGCGGGCATGCTCGCCTTGCTCGCCCCCTACAGCCCGCACCGGCAGCGCGTGGTGCGCTACATGTACGCCTCGGGCTTCTGGAAGCAGCGCTTCGGCGCGCGCATGAGCATTGAGGATCACCGCGAGCGCTGAGTGCCCGGTGAGAGCACAAGCAACGGGGCGCACCCTCCGGCTAATCCGGTGGGTACGCCCCGTTCAAGCTCTGATGCGTGGTTGAGCTTACTTCTTCTCTGCGGAACCTTCAGCCGCTGCAATCTCTGCACGGACCTTGTCCATGTCGAGCTCGCGGATCGAGCTAATCACGGTCTCGAGCTGGTCCGCGCGCAGTGCACCAGCCTGCTGGTACACCAGGATACCGCCACGGAAGCCCATGATGGTGGGGATGGAGGTAATGCCTGCGGCCTGGGCGAGCTGGCCCTGGGCCTCGGTGTCAACCTTGCCGAAAACGATGTCGCTGTGCTTCTCCGAAGCCGCCTCGTAGACGGGGGAGAACTGCTTGCAGGGACCGCACCAATCTGCCCAGAAGTCCAGGAAGACGATGTCGTTGCCCTCAACGGTAGAAGTCAGGTTCTGCTGAGTAATTTCAATAGTAGCCATGTGATAACGCTACACCTTCTACACCCCAATCGCTAATTGTTCGCCCTGGGATTCAAACATTGTGAAAGATATGACAAGCAGCCGTCATAGTTAGCTCTTTACGCGGTAGTTTCCGCCGAGTTTTAGGCGTGCCGCGGGAACTCCAGTGAAGGTTCCTGTGGCCGATTGTGGAGGCGCGCTACCCGGCAGGCACAAACCGTACCGGGACTTCGCTGAGGAGCATCATCGCGCAGATGCGCCTCACCGCTAAGCTTTTGGTTTTAGATGCACAAAAGCCCGGTTACTTTCGTAACCGGGCTATTTGTGGCAGGTGAGGGATTCGAACCCCCGTAGGCAGTGCCAGCTGATTTACAGTCAGCCCCCTTTGGCCGCTCGGGTAACCTGCCGCCTAGCTAGGTGCTAGTTGCTCGCTCACGCGAACAGAGACTACTCTACAGCAGATTGCGAGCCGTGTACACTTCAGAGCTAGATTTGTGACGAAGGTTATACTCGATGATGGCTCTTGGTCCGGAGCCCCGTAAGAACGGCAAACCTCACGACTATCAGTCTGGGAGGCACCCAGCCTAGAAGGAACGGGAGGGTATATCGCCGTCTTGCTCAAGCAACAGCACAATCTCAAGGTGCTCCAGGTAGCGGCGCGCCTGCTCAACCGTGCACATGCCGCCGGAAATTTCGCGCTCCAGGTCGCGACGAACGCCGCAGAATCGAGCTACGAGCGAAGGCTCCGTCAGGGTGATGCCAATACCGTCGAAGGGAGAGGGCTCAGAATCCTCGTCGGGGAGCTCGAGCTGAAGGCTTTCCAGGGAAGGTTCGGGGGCGAGGCGCTCGGCCTCGGGAATATCCTCGGGTTCAGGACTCAGAGAATTATGCAAGTCCATAAAGAGAAGGGTCTGCAGGTCTCGAGCTTCTTCGCTCGCTTGCACGTCCGTCACGGACAGGTCATAAGTGGTCATACTTCTATTATCCTCTTCAAAGGTTAGAGTGACCTGTAAAACAGGTCGGCATTTCTGTTAGTTAGCTGTGAACAACTCCGTAGACCCGGTAGGCTAGTACTAACCGGTGCCCCGGCACCCCGTTCACGAAAGGAATATCCATGGCTAGCGAATCTTCGTTCGATATCGTCTCCAAGGTCGACAAGCAGGAAGTATCCAACGCCCTGCACCAGGCCCAGAAGGAAATCTCCCAGCGCTACGACTTCCGCGGCGTCGGCGCCGAAATCGACTACTCCGGCGACAAGATCCTCATTAAGGCAAACGCCGAAGAGCGCGCCCTGGCCGTACTGGATGTGTTCCAGTCGAAGCTGGTCAAGCGCGGCATCTCCCTGAAGTCCCTGGACGCGGGCAAGCCCTACGCCTCCGGCAAGGAAACCCGCATCGAGTGCTCCATCAAGGAAGGCATCGCGCAGGACCAGGCAAAGAAAATCTCCAAGATGATCCGCGAGGAGGGCCCCAAGGGCGTGAAGGCGACCATCCAGGGCGACGAGCTGCGCGTTTCTTCCAAGTCTCGCGACGATCTGCAGGACGTTATCGCCATGCTCAAGTCCGCCGACCTCGACGTCGACCTCCAGTTCGTCAACTACCGCTAAGCGCTCGGGGTCCAATGGAGCCGGCGGATGCACCCGTCGCATCCGACGCGCACCATCGAGCGCAAAAAATCCTCGGGACGACTACTTCCACAGTAGCCACCCCGAGGATTTTTGTCTGTAGCCCCGTCATCGCGGGTCACAATCGTCACGCCGGGTCATCTTCCGACTCGGCGGGTTTGACGAAAAAACTATGCGGGCTTGCTCAGCCTAGTACTGACCCATTTCGCGGGCCATCTGCTGCAGGCGTGCGATGCGCTGATTCATCGGCGGGTGGGTGGACATCACGTTCTGCAGGGAGCCGAAGGGGTTCGCAATCATCATGGCGCTTGCCGCCTGAGTGCTGCGGTTGTTCGGGTCCATCGGGTACAGAGAGACGCCGTGCTCAAGCTTATTCAGGGCGGAGGCCAGGGCGATGGGGTCACGGGTCAGACGTGCGCCATCCTCGTCCGCGTCATACTCGCGGGTACGGCTAATGGCCATCTGAATCACCTGCGTAGCAATAGGGGCCAGCAGAGCAATCACGAACGCCGCAAGGGGGTTGGCCCGGTTATCGTCGCGGTTCGAGCCGCCGAACATCGCACCAAAAGAAAGCACCTGGGCGATCATGCCGATAATGGAGGCGATACCCGCCGCCACGGAGGAGGTCAGAATATCGCGGTTGTACACGTGCATGAGCTCGTGGCCGAGCACGCCGCGCATCTCACGCTCGTCCAGCAACTGCAGGATGCCCTCAGTGCAGCACACGGCCGCGTTCTGCGGATTACGGCCGGTCGCGAACGCGTTCGGGGTCATCGTGGGGGCCACGTAGAGGCGGGGCATCGGCTGGCCGGCGGTGCGCGAGAGCTCCTCCACGATGTCATAGAGCACCGGCACCTCATCGCGGGTGACCGGGTAGGCGTTCATCGAACGCAGAGCCAGCTTATCGGAGTTCCAGTAGGTGTACGCGACGCCGCCCAGGCTCAGCAGGCCCATAATCCAGATGAAGGATGAGGATTTAAAGGCTGCCGACAGCAGGCCGCCAATGAGCAGCATAAGGCCCACCATGGACCCCATAAGAAGGGTGGTTTTAAGGCCGTTGTGGTGACGATGCATGAGGAACCTCCTGAGCTCCAAAGTGCGGGTGGACAGCGCGGGTAGACCGCGCTTGACTCTTCAGGATACGGAAGCGGTCCGCCGCGCGCATCCCCGGAAGCGACAGATTCACCCAGAGCGTTAGAACGCAACCGGAAGTTCGAGCGGCTAAGGAATGGCCCCGGGGATGGTCACGAGCGGCA
Organism: Rothia sp. HMSC072B03; assembly: GCF_001809565.1. NCBI lineage: Bacteria > Bacillati > Actinomycetota > Actinomycetes > Micrococcales > Micrococcaceae > Rothia > Rothia sp. HMSC072B03. Next base: position 258,403 of record NZ_KV797969.1, on the reverse strand, counting down.
CCTGCTCCAGGACCTGCGCGGTCGCGGTGGGGAAGATACCCAGCAGGAGGATGGTACCGTAGGCACCCAGAAAGATAGTGAAGAGCAGGCCCAGCATAATTTGCCCCTCCAGGTCGAAACCGGACCTGACGCTACGGTAGTGGGCGTAGAGAACGGGAGTTATGAGGGGCGTGCCAAAGAGCAGAACCATCAGCAGGATGTAGATGGGGTTCGTGAAGTTGTAGACCACGCTCGTACCCTCCCCGGTGGCTCCTCGACGACTTATCGGTCGCGCCTTCGTTGCGCGGCCCTTCGCTCCCGATTGTACGGCATCGCTCGGTACGGGAACGGGAGTCGCCGCCGATTCCTCGAGAACTGGAAGGGGGGGCCGAAAAACGGTGAGTTGCCGCTGAGACCCCTCGGAGATTTATTATGAATTCATCATAATATTATGATGAATACCTCATAATAACGTGTAAAATGGGACCATGACAGACGTACACAACACCACAGACCTGAAGACAACCCCCATCCCAGAACAACAACTAGCCGGACCCGGATGCGCACACCTCACCGGGCTACCCGTCCTCTCCCCCATGAGCGACGAGCAGCTCGAGGAAGCCTGGACCACCGGCCTGCGCACCCACGGACGCCGCGTCACCAAGCAGCGACTCGCAGTGCTCCACGCCGTGCAGGACCACCCGCACTCCACCGCGGACACCATCGTGCAGGCCGTGCGCGAGCGCATCCCCGCCATCACGGTCCAGTCCGTCTACGTCATTCTCGCGGACCTGACCGATATCGACCTGCTCCGCAAGTTCGAACCGCCCGGAACCCCCGCCCTGTACGAAACCCGTACCGGCGACAACCACCACCACGCCTTCTGCGTGCGCTGCGGCAAGGTTGAAGACGTCGACTGCGCCGTGGGTTCAGCCCCCTGCCTGACCCCCAGCGATTTTCACGGAATGGCGCTCTTCAGCGCCGATGTGCTCTACCAGGGCGTCTGCACCGACTGCCAGACCGAGGAAGAGGCCAAGCTCGCCCGCGCCCAGCGTGAGGCGGCGGCCCAGCTGCTGGGTAACTAACCGTTAAGCGCGGCGGCGCCCCGCATCCTACGCGTCGGCTGGATCCCGGAGCGCATCCGCCTGCTAAAAGATTGACCGCTAGAGACGACCATCGGGTCGCCGCTAGCGGTCAGCTGTTTTAAGTATGTTGAAGCTACATGCCGGGACGGGGCTGCGAGTCCACGATCTCCAGCAGCTCACGAATCTGCTGGGCGCTCAGCACGGTCGAGGGGTTAATCGCGTTTACCTTCACGCTCGGGGCGCCAATCTCCAGCGCATAGCGCAGAATCTCCAGGGCGTTCGCCGAACGCACCTCAATATGCGGGTCCAGCGCCGCAATCTCAATCGGCGAGGTGAAGACCAGCAGACTCTGCGGGTTGCCGTTCTCGTCGGGATCAAACACGAACGAGGAACCCGAGGGGTCGTTCGGGTCCACGCCCACCAGCAGCACCGAGGCAGGAGACACGAGCGAACCCAGCAGCATCTGCATGTTGTCCTGGGTCAGCGCCATCTTCGCGCCATCGTTGCGGGGAGAGGTCACAATCCACTGCACCTGAGCGCGCTCAATGTAGCACTCGTGGTCGGTTCCGGGATCGACCACAATCAAGTCGAGCGCCTCGTTCGCGAGGAAATCCATGAAGACCTTCATCGCGGGCTCACGCAGAATCAGCTCTTCACCCTCGGATTCCTGGCGCACGTAGCTCTTACCCACGTGCTCCGAGGATGAGAAGACGCACAGGGCCTGCATGCCGGTCTCAGGCATGCGAATCACCTGGTGGGTCAGCACGGATTCGGGGCCCATCGGGTCGGTCTCCGAGGGAATCAGCAGCGAACCGGTCGCGTCCAGCAGAACATCGCCGCCGAGCATCGTGCGCACCACGTTAATGAGGGTGCGCTCCTGCACATCGTTGCGGAAGGTCTGCAGAGCAGCCACCAGGTAGGGATTCGGAATCTCGTGCTCGCTCGAACCCAGAGCCGCTGCGGCCGAGTGTCGGGCACGGCCCTCCATACGTTCGCGGGCCCACTCGGGCACGCGGGAAGCATCACGCGGGAACTCAGCCAGGTGCTCGCGCACGTCCGTGGCGGTCAGGGTGCCTTCGTTCTTCCAGTTATCCGGCTCGTCGTCGCGGTTGTACGATGCGCCGACGCTGAACTGCGGGTTGGGCCAGCCGGTAGCCGCCACCACGATAGATGCGGTGAACCAGGTGCCGCGGTTACCATCGTAGGCTGCGCGCTGCAGCTTGCGCACCTCAGCGATAATGGGCGAACCCTCCTTGAGGGGACCAACCGTACCGATGTACTCCTCGCCGTCACGGAATTCGCGCACCCGCACAAAAATCTGCCCCGCGAGAGGCTTCACGTCGAGTACCATTTCGCTCCAGCCGGGGTCGGCGTTCACAACGTCGAGCAGCCAGCTACCAATGTTATTGAGCGCGTCCTGGATGCGCGCAGCGCGGCTACTCGTCTCGGTGAGGCGGGGTTCAGTCATGTGTTCATACATCCTTGAGTGTTGAATTACGGCGCGGCAGAGTGCATCCGTGATTGCAGGTGAAAGATCTATGGGCTTGCAGTGGTGCCGGAAAAAGCCGCTCACTTCGATTCTAACGAACGTGTCAGCTTCACGGTGATAGTTTACGCCGAAAGATGCATGTTCGCCCTCTCCTCAACGCTCCCTAAAACCCCGAGTCAGACCCCCGCCCTCAACCTCAGCAAGAGGCTGAACCGAGGTCCGCGGCCTCCCCCGTCGAGCCCTGCCCGCCACGCATCCGTCGAAAGAGCGCCCGAAACGGGGGATACAGGGCAGATACACCCTCAAAAGGTTGATAATCTTAAATCATGACGAATTCTCTGCAGGATCTTATCGACGCATCGATTTTTATCTCCACCGAGTACCAGGCTCGACTCGCCGAGCTCGTGGGTACCTCCGAGTGGAACGTGGACTTCACTTCTCAGTCCCTGGACTTTGAGACCGTTCCCCCGCTCTCGCTCAAGCCGCACCTGCTGGGCACCGAATCCGAAAACCGCGGCACCTGGATTTGGTCCTGGCAGCAGCTGGGCTACTTCCCCGACTCCGTGGTTTCCGCGGCCATTCAGGCCCGCGAAGCCGGCGAGCGCGACGGCCTGGTCGAACTGACCACCGATGAGCTTCCCCTCTCGGAGTCCCTGGCCCGCCGGCTCACCCTGGCGGCCAAGACCCTGAGCGGTCTCTACGCCCACTACCCGCTGCCCGCCGGTGCCGGTGTGCGCGCGTGGACTCTGCTGGAGGGTCACGAGCTGGCCCTCGAGGCCCCCACCTACAAGGGCATCGGCCGTGTTATCGCCAAGACCCTGCAGAGCGAAGAGATTCACAACCAGGTTCTGGCGGTGGATTCCTACGCCCAGCAGCGCGGCTTCCACATTGCCTGGGATACCGAGGCAACCGCCGTGCTGACCGCAACCGACGGTGCACTGCGCCTGTGGTTCGACGACGGTCGCATCAGCGGTATTGAGGAGGCCGAGCCGCAGGTCGGCCCCGAGGTTCTGGAGCAGTGCGCCGCCGCCGCGGCCCAGCGTCGCGAGTCGCTCGCAGCCGCCCGTACCGAGATTGAGCGCATCGCCGCAGCCGAGGCCGCCGCTCAGAGCGCCCAGCGCGAGCAGGAGGCCGCCGAGCGCGCCGCCGCCCGTGCCGAGGCCGAGCGCGCCGTCGAGATTGCGGAGCACGCACCGGTTGCTGACACCTACGAGGCACCCGCCGCCGAAGCTCACGAGGAGTACGAGGCACCCGTCGCCGAGGCTCAGCCCGCCCCGGCGGAACAGCCCGTCGAGGAGCACGAGCCCGAGCAGGCCCGCGTCTACACCGACGCCTCGATTGGTGCCGAGGACGAGCAGCACGTTGAAACTCACGAGGCTCCCGCCGAGCAGGCACCGGCAGAGCAGCACGCCGAGGAGCCCGAAGCTTACGAGGCACAGGGCGAGTACACCGAAGAGGAAATCGCCGAGTACGTGGAGCCGATTCACAACGCCGGCGACGCCCCCGACCTGCCCGCCGAGCACGAAGAAGCCGCTCACGAAGAGTACGAGCGTCAGCACTTCGAGGAGCGCCGCGAGGAAGAGCAGCAGAAGCCCGAGCCCAAGAAGAAGGGCTTCTTCTCCCGCTTCTTCGGCCTCTAAACCGAATACACAACACCCCGTCAGGCGCGGTATCCTCGTGGTACCGCGCCTGTCGGCGTCCGGAGCACCTCTATCCGGTCCCCACGAGGATGTCTGCAGTGCGCGGGATTGATTGTGTGCGGCCCCAACCCGACGAATAACGCTCAAAGAACACGCACAGAAGAAAGTAGCTCAAGAAGAAACCATGTCAGAGACGCAGAAACACGCCACCCGTAACGGGTTTATCACCATTATCGGTACCTACCTCATCTGGGGTCTGCTCCCCCTCTACTTTGTGGTCATGGCGCCGGCCGGGCCGATTGAAATCGTCGTGGCCCGAGTGGTCTTCTCCCTCATCTTCTGCGCCCTGCTGCTACCTCTTGTTCGGGCAACCGCCGACTTTCGCCGAACCCTGCGGAACCGCCGCATCATGCTGGTGCTGACGGCCGCCTCCATTCTCATCTGCGCAAACTGGCTCATCTACGTGGTGGCGACGACGACCGGCCACACGATTGATGTGTCGCTGGGATATTTCATCAATCCGCTGGTTTCGGTGGTGCTGGGCGTAATTTTCCTGCAGGAGCGGCTGCGCGCCGCGCAGTGGGTCTCGGTGGCGATTTCCTGTATCGCTGTGCTGATGATGAGCCTCATCTACGGGCAGGTGCCGTGGACCGGCCTGGGCGTGGCCTTTACTTTCGGCATCTACGGCCTGCTCAAGGCCCGTATCGCCCATGAGGTGAGCCCCATCGTCTCGCTGTCCCTCGAGACGCTAATCTTGGCTCCCTTCGGCGTTATTGCGCTCTTCGTCCTCAACGCACAGGGTCAGATGACCCTCTTCAGCGAGGGCACCGGGCACTTCTGGCTCCTGGCTTCCACCGGCGTGGTCACCGTTGTGCCGCTCATGCTCTTTGCGGCGGCGACCAAGGCCCTGCCGCTCTCGGTCATCGGCATGGTGCAGTACCTGGGCCCGACCATCCAGTTCGTTCTGGCCATCACCGTGCTGCACGAGCGCATGAGCCCCGATAAGGTGCTGGGCCTGGGCCTCATCTGGGTTGCGCTCATCATCTTCACGGTGGATGCGCTACGCGCCTCCCGCTCCTACCGCGCCTCCGCGCTGTCGGATCCGGAGACCGGCATGATTCCGCTGGTTCAGGCGGAAAACGTACAGGCTGAGGATGCGCAGATTCTTCTGGAAGAGCAGGAGCAAACCCAGCGCTCCGAGAACAAATAGTTCCCTCCCCCGTTCTGTCCCTTCGGCACGCTCAACACCCGCATAAAATACAGCGATGCCCCGCCAACTATAAGCCGGCGGGGCATCACTGTATGTCGCGTTTACGCTCTAGAGCTCGGAGCCCTGAGCCTCAGCCGCTTCGTCCAGGGCATCCAGGTCCGGATGGCGGTGCAGGTTCAGCATCGCCAGGCCCAGGCCACCCCAGATAATCAGGATGGCCACAATCAGCATCACAATTGCAGAGATAGACATGAGGGCTCCTAACGGGTAATGGTCGTATCGACGTGGTCGTGCTCCACCTGACCGGCAATCACCGGAGGTGCCGGAGGCTTCTCAGCGGCACGAGACTTCTTCGACCAGGGCAAGAGAGAAACAACGATCGCGCCGACCAGCAGGAGCGCGCTCATACCCCAGCCGAAGATTGCCAGCATATCTGTCGGGTAACCCTCGTACGGAGTCTGAATCAGCTTGATGACGCTCTGAATCAGGGAGTAGCCAAGAACCAGCGGGGTCACGACGGCCAGCAGAACCATCCAAATCTTACCAACCTTGATGGAGGAGTAACGGTTCAGGTGCTCGGCCAGGGCGGGCAGCGCACGCACCACGTACGCCACGACGATGATGGCGCACAGGCCGGCGGCCAGAATACCGAAGAGGTTCACGAAGTTATCGAGAATATCGAGCACGTACAGGCCGGTAGTGGTCGGCATCAGCAACAGCGAAATCACGGCGACCGGAATAATCACCAGGGCGGTGGAAGCAAGACGCGAGGTGGCGAACTTGTCCTGAACACCCGCAATAATCACCTCAAGAATCGAGATGAGGGAGGTGAAGCCCGCGAAGAGCAGGGAGCCGAAGAAGAGAATACCGATCAGCACACCGCCGGGAGCCTGAGAAATAATGGTCGGGAACGCGATGAACGCCAGACCAATACCGCTGGTCGCGACATCGCTCACCTGGGTGCCCGCAGCCTGAGCCATGAAGCCCAGAGCCGAGAACACACCAATACCCGCAAGCAGCTCGAAACCGGAGTTTGCAAAGCCAACCACGGCACCCGAACCGGTCAGGTCAGCCTTGGGCTTCAGGTAGGAGGAGTAGGTGATCATAATGCCGAAGCCGATGGACAGCGAGAAGAAAATCTGGCCGTAGGCGGCAACCCACACATCCGGGTTAGCCAGCGAATCCCAGCTGGGGGTGAACAGCGCGTTCAGACCGTCAACTGCGCCGGGCAGGGTCAGGGAGTAAATCACCAGGCCCACGAACATGACCAGCAGCAGCGGGATAAAGACGATGTTGGCCGCGCCAACACCCTTCTGCACGCCCAGAGCCATCACAGCCAGCAGCACACCCCAGACGAGAACCATGGGAATCAGGATGTTCATGTTGAAGTCCAGGGAGACACCGGGGGTGTCCGCAACCTTCAAGAACTCACCCTGGAAGAACGCCTTCGGGTTATCGCCCCACGCATTGGTGAAGGAGAAAACCATGTAACGCAACGACCACGCCACAATAGCGGCGTAGTAGATAGCGATCACGAAGTTAATACCCATGTGCCACCAGCCGATGAACTCGGTCTTGCGGTTCAGGCGGCGGAAGGCCAGCGGCGACGAAGCACGCGCACGGTGACCAATGGCGTAGTCAAAGAACAGGAAAGTCAGGCCGGCGGTCAGCAGGGCGACAATGTAGGGGATCATGAAGGCGCCGCCGCCGTTGTCGAATGCGATGTAGGGGAAACGCCAAATATTGCCCAGACCAACAGCAGAACCGATGGCGGCAAAGATAAAGACGCGGCGGCTCGAGAAGCCTTCGCGCTTCGCGGGCGCCTTAGGGGTAGATGCTCCCATTGTTGTAAACCTCTAGATGTGGGGACGCGGATGGTTGGTGCGAGGGGAACCGCGGGTTGGCGGGACTTGCTCGCGTCCAAGAGAAGCGACGGCCCGTCCAACGCGGGGTGGGCGAGGGAGCCGTCGGGGGTCCAGAACGTGGTGGCACGTTTTAGACATGACTCTCAGGTTTACCTTAAAGAGCGAGAACCGGTCAAGAAATTCCCACACAACCCCACCATGCGAAATATCGGAGCCCCGTTCAAACGAGACACGACACAAAATTCTGCCCGCAGATACGCCGTGAGGCCCCGCTCGTCCTGGTGGACGGGCGGGGCCTCACGGTTAAGAATCAGAAGGCGACCCTTTAGCTGAGACTAGCCCTCGCGGTGAACCACGGCGTGGGCGAAGGACTCCAGCGCAGCCTTCGCGGTGGAATCGGGTAGCGGAGCGATCGCCTCAATCGCGCGATCGGCCCAGTCGTAGGCAATCTGCCAGGCTTCCTGGGTGACCAGGTGGGCCGAGAGGGCCTCAACGGCCGTCTCCAGGGCCTCGTCGGAGCTCAGGTCTGCATCCAGCAGGGCGCGAACCGCAACAGCGGACTCGTCGCCGGCGGCTACCGCGCGGTCCAGCAGGATGGTCGGCAGGGTCGGCACGCCCTCGCGCAGGTCGGTGCCGCGGGTCTTACCGCTGGTCTTGCCGTCGCTGACAATGTCGATCACGTCGTCCGCCAGCTGGAAGGCCACACCCACCAGCTCGCCGTAGGTCTTGACCATCGAGATGACCTCCTCGGAGGCACCCGACAGCAGGGAGCCGTACTCGCCGGCGGCGGCAATCAGGGAACCGGTCTTGCCCTCGATGACGGCGATGTAGTGGTCGAGCAGGTCCTGGCCCTCGCGCGGGCCGGTGGTCTCGAAGAGCTGGCCGAGCACCAGACGCTCGAAGGTCTGGGACTGGATCTTCATGGGGCGGGTACCCAGCTCGGACACCAGCAGGGAGGCGCGGGAGAAGATCAGGTCGCCGGTCAGAATTGCGACGGAGTTACCCCAAATCATCTGGGCGCTGTCCACGCCGCGGCGCTTGGGGGCGTCGTCCATGACGTCGTCGTGGTAGAGGGTTGCCAGGTGGGTCAGCTCCACCACCACGGCGGCCTCAATCACCTCGTCGTTAATTTCGCCGTCCACGGCTGCCGAGAGCAGGGCCAGCAGCGGGCGCACGCGCTTGCCTCCGGCCAGAAGCAGGTGGCGGGAGGCGACGTCGGCCAGGTGGTCGGTCTGCGCGATGGCCTCGCCCAGGCGCTCCTCAATACGGGCGAGGGACGAGAGGATCTGCGGACCCAACTTGGGGTCTGCGGCGATCAGTTCGAATCCCGCGGGAAGCTTCAGATCGAGGTCTCCCAGCAGGTCGGTGGCGGCGATGGGCTGCTCTGCGTTGGTCACGGTGTCTTCTATCTTCTTGGTGTTTTCTAGTGGTCCGTCCCTCGGAATGTCCTATCGGGGCGGCGTGAAAACGGTGCGGTGGGTATGTCGGGGTGGTGTGAACGTTATGCGTTGGATTCCGCAGGCTTGAAGCCGCGGTGAATGGCAACGATACCGCCGGTCAGGTTGCGGTACTGCACCGAGGTGAATCCCGCCTCCTTGAACTTTTCGGCCAGCGCCTGCTGGTTGGGCCAGGCGATGATGGACTCGGCGAGGTATTCGTAGGACTCGGGGTTGGAGGAAATTGCGCGCGCAATCGGCGGAATCGCCTTCATGATGTAGTTCTTGTACACCGCGCCGAAGGGGGCAAAGGTCGGGGTCGAGAACTCGAGAATGACGATGCGGCCGCCGGGCTTGAGCACGCGGTAGATTTCGCTCAGCGCCTTGGGGTAGTCTGCGACGTTGCGCAGGCCGTAGGACATGGTGACCGCGTCGAAGGTGCCGTCTTCAAAGGGCAGGGCGGTGACGTCGGCCTGCACGAAGGTCATGTCGGGACGGCGACGACGACCAACGTCCAGCATGCCCTCGGAGAGGTCGGCGGCGATGACGTCTACACCTGCGTCCGCGAAGGGTTCGGAGGAGACGCCGGTGCCTGCTGCTACGTCCAGGACCTTCTGACCGGGGTGCGCGTCGACGGCGGCGACGGCCTGCTTGCGCCAGTAGATGTGCTGGCCGAGGGAAAGGATGCCGTTCATCAGGTCGTATCGTTCGGCGACGGTATCGAACATTGCGGCGATGTCGCTGGTCTTCTTATCCAGGGTGGCGCGGGTGGCGCGGGTATTCTTCTCTGCGTTCACGCTCTCAATTGTGGCATGGAGGTTGGGGGATTCGATAGTTGGGTGAACCGTAGTTACGTCATGTGAGGGGTTCGCTGGCTCGCTCGGATGGTTTTTGGGCCGCATAGTCGGGGTTTTATTCATTCTTCGAGGGTAAATTTATGCGTATTCAGCAAAATATTATGAATATTTATGTATATACTTGCATTTTTTAACATGGAGGCGCACAATAGACCGTAGATTTCATAGAACACACCGCACATAGGAGAACCCCAATGAACACCGCAATCCTCAAGAAGGCATCCCTCAAGCCGCTGGCCCTGCTGGCGGTACTGCCCCTGGCACTGACCGGCTGCGTCTCCACCGCCAACGAGAACTCCGACGCCAACGGCGAGGTCAGCCTCGTCAAGTCCGGCGTGCTCAGCGTCTGCACCAACACCCCCTACAAGCCCTTCGAATACGAAGAGAACGGCACCATCGTGGGCCTGGACGCAGACATCGCCAACGCCATCGCCTCCGACCTGGGCGTGAAGGCACAGCTGACCTCCATCAGCTTCGAGGGCCTAGACTCCGGCACCGGTCTGTCCGCCGGCCAGTGCGACATCGCGCTGGCGGGCATCGGCGTGACCGACGAACGTAAGAGCAAGATGGAGTTCACCACCGTCTACTTCGACGACAACCTGGCCATCCTGGTTCCCAAGGGCTCCTCCATCACCTCCGCAGCCGACCTGAAGGGCGTGGCCGTCGGTGCCCAGCAGGCTACCAGCGGTGAGACCTACGCCAAGGAAAACGGCGCAGAGGTCATCCAGTACGAAGACACCTCCCTCATGTTCTCCGCTCTGAAGACCGGTCAGGTCAAGGCCGTCGCAGCCAACCTCTCCGTGGTGTCCGAGGCGCTGACCAACGACCCGGACTCCTTCAAGATTGCCTACCAGGATTCCGAGAACACCGAGGAAATCGCGGCAGCCGTCTCCTCCAACAACAAGGCACTGCTGGCCAAGGCCAACGCCACCATTGACAAGCTCAAGAAGAACGGCGAGCTCGACAAGATGAAGGCCAAGTGGGTGGGCACCACCTCCTCGGCCTCCGCGAGCGCCTCCTCTTCCGCATCCTAACTCCCTCATCGGTTAGTTCCTCCCCCAATTCAGGAGTACCCTAATACTTTTGGGTTGGGGAGGTCCCAGCCTTTTTCCGCGAGCGTTTAGTACGCTCTTGACCAAACAGCACTGGATAAGAAAGCGCATGTCCTCTAAACTTTCCCCCCGCCAGAAGCAGAAGCTCTTCCGCTACGCACAGTACGCCATCCTGGCCGTTATTGCTCTGGCTGCCATTCTTCTGGCTGACTGGAAGACCCTCAGCCAGCAGGTCTTCAACCTTGATGTGGCGGCCAAGCAGTTCCCCGACGTCATCACCGTGGCACTGAAGAACACCCTGCTCTACACCGCGCTGGGCTTTGTTGTGGGCCTCTCCGGCGGTCTACTGCTGGCGCTCATGCGTATTTCCTCCATTGCCCCGTACCGCTGGATTGCCACCCTGTATGTTGAGCTCTTCCGCGGTATCCCGGCACTGCTGGTCTTCTTCGCCTTCGGTTACGGTATTCCGCTGGCCTTCAAGATTCGCTTCGTGGATAACCTAATTCCGGTGACCCTGTCTCTGGGCATGGTTTCGGCTGCCTACATCAGCGAGGTGCTGCGCGCGGGCCTGCAGGCCATTCCGAAGGGCCAGATGGAGGCGGCACGCTCCCTGGGTATGTCCCACACCCGCGCGATGATCTCGATCATCATCCCGCAGGCCTTCCGCGTGGTGCTTCCCCCGCTGACCAACGAGGTTATCCTGCTGACCAAGGACTCCTCCCTCGTGTACCTGCTGGGCGTGACCGTATCGCAGTACGAGCTGGCAAAGTTCGGCCGTGAGGGCCTGACCGCCGCTAACGCAGGCCTGACTCCCCTGGTGGTCGCCGGCCTGTGCTACCTCATCATCACCGTCCCGCTGGGCCAGCTCTCCGCATACTTTGAGCGCCGCACCCAGCTGACCGGCCGCAAGTAAGCGCAACGACGAGACAGAACGGATTACGGATACTATGACTGCTTCAACTTCATCCATGGCCGCCTCCTCGGTGCGCATTTCTAACCTGCACAAGTCCTACGGCAAGGTCCAGGTGCTCAAGGGCATCGACATGGAGGTTGCCCCCGGCGAGGTCGTGTGCCTCATCGGCCCCTCCGGTTCGGGCAAGTCCACCCTGCTGCGCTGCGTGAACCTGCTGGAGGAGCCGAACGACGGCACCATCATGGTGGGCGATACCGAGGTCACCGACCCGGACGTGGACATTAACCGCGTGCGCACCCACATGGGCATGGTGTTCCAGCAGTTCAACCTCTTCGGTCACCTGAACATCCTGGATAACTGCACGATTGCCCAGATTAAGGTGCTGGGCCGTTCCAAGGAGGAGGCGGAGGCTGTGGCCCTCGAGCAGCTCGCTAAGGTAGGCCTGGCCGGCAAGGAAGACCGCTTCCCCGCTCAGCTTTCCGGCGGCCAGCAGCAGCGTGTGGCCATCGCCCGTGCGCTCTCCATGCACCCCGACCTGATGCTTTTTGACGAGCCCACCAGCGCGCTGGACCCGGAGATGGTCGGCGAGGTTCTGAGTATTATGCGTAACCTGGCCGACGAGGGCATGACCATGATCGTGGTGACCCACGAGATGGCGTTCGCCCGCGAGGTAGCCGACAAGGTCGTCTTCATGGCCGACGGCGTGGTCGTGGAGGAAGGCCCTGCCGACCAGGTGATTGGCGCCCCCAAGCACGAACGTACCCGGGCTTTCTTGGCTCGAGTGCTCGATCCGACCCACGCGGTTGTAAACTAGTACTAGCTCTTGAAAATATAGCGGGCGGTGCTGTACGAAACATTCTGTTTCGCGCAGCACCGCCCGCTTTTCCATGCTCTAGTTCGCCGCTATTTCGGTTCTAGAAGATACGGCGCGCCACCTTGTCAAAGAGACGGTCCGGTAGCACGGTATGCAGGAACACGGAGGGCTTAGCACCGAAACCTACCAGGTAGCGGGTCTTGGGGCGGCGCGCCTCCAGGGCTCGCAGAATAGCGTTAGAGATAACCTTGGGCTCTGAGAGGTTGGAGGAGGGCGAGTAGAGCTTGCGCATATTTGCCGCAACGCGCTGCGCCTGAGCCGCGTAGACACCGTTTCGGGAGGATTCCTCGAGGTGGTCTGCCGCGATGAGTCCCCAGGGGGTTTTGATGCCGCCGGGCTCGATAATGACCACGTCAATACCGAACTCTTCAACCTCCATGCGCAGTGCATCACTGAACGCCTCAAGGGCGTACTTGGTGGCGTGGTACCAGGCACCCAGGGGCGAGGTAATACGCCCCGCCATCGAGGAGATGTTCAGGATGCGCCCGCTACCCCGTGCGCGCATATGCGGCAGCACCAGCTGGGTGAGGCGCGCCAGGCCGAAGAGGTTCACCTCGAACTGGCGGCGTGCCTCGTCGATGGGGACGTCTTCAATGGCGCCGTAGGATCCGTAGCCTGCATTGTTAATGAGCACGTCAATGCGACCTTCTGCCTCAATAATCTGCTGTACGGCGGCTTCCATGGATGCTTCATCGGTAACGTCCAGGCTGAGCGATTTCACGCCCTCGGAGGCGAGCTCTTCAATCTTCTCAACGCGGCGGGCGGCACCGTAGACGGTGTAGCCGTAGCGCACCAGCAGCGGCGCTACGTCGTAGCCGATACCGGAGCTGGCGCCGGTGAGAAGAACGACGGGGCGTTGCAGTGACTTGGGCATTGCGTATCCTTTCGGGTTGCTCCCTGTGAGGTTAGCGGGAGTGTACTTCTCAGGGTACGCCCGCGCGGGGGCGTACGAGCATGCAGAAAGCTCAGGGCGTAGCGTGAGGGTATTCTCGCCGACATATATGAGGGCAGGAGGACAGAGAAAAAGCTCGCCGCGGCATCCTGTGCAGATGCGGCGGCGAGCTAAGGTTTTGGGGTCAGGGGTTTAGAGGCCGGGGTTTAAACCTCTTCCACCTCAACGGTGAGCTTGGGCTCGGGGTGCGATTCACCGGTCAGCATGGTCACCAGCAGGGTGGAGTCCTTCACGGCGCGCAGGGAGTGCAGAAGTTTGGCAGTCACGTGAATCGGCTTGCCCGGGACCAGGGTAATATCGCGGTCCTTCACATGGAAGATCACCTCGCCCTTGAGAACCTGCACGAAGATGGGGTGCACGCTGTGGTGCTCGTGCCAGGACTGGCCGGCCGCCAGCTCCATGAGGGTCAGGTTGCCGCCGTCGGCGTCCACGATCTTGCGGGCCTGGGGCTTATCTTCGAAGGGCTTTAGCTCCTCGGTGAGCTGGGGGAAAATGATGACGCGGCCTTCATGGGTACCTGCCATGGTACGCACCTTTCTACTCGAGCCGGGCGGAGTATGCGGCCCGGCGGCTAGTCGCCAATACTGTTATTTGGTATTAAAAATACCAATTATTTCCATTGTATTCTGCGCTCCCCCGCGAGGCAACGCCCACACACAAAGCCAATAAAAACGCGTGCCCCGCCGCATGAGGGCGAGGCACGCGTTAGGGTCACATCTGGCGCTTGTTATTGCGCGCGCGCAGCAGATTCACTGTCAGCGCCGTCGTACCGAAGCTCACCGCCACGATCATGCAGGTCGCTGCGGTAAACGCGCCTCCCGGGATGGGCGAGAAAATCGCAATCAGGTACAGAATCACGGAACAGAAGGAAAGGAAAAGCGTCGCAATCGTCAACAGCGGCACCAGCACCAGGCCGCCGCGCGCGGCAATCGTGAAGTCGCCGCGGCGCACGTAGCGCAGCACGGTCATGCCCAGCACCGTCCACATGGCGGTCACGAGAATCGCGGTCACGACATCCACCGGGCGGTGCCAGCCGTTAATAATCGTGGAGGCACCCGTCAGGCAGGTCGCGACGGCCGCCAGCAGGGCCACGGTCGGACGCATCAGCCGGGGAGCCGCCAGGAAGAGGGCCGCACCGGCCGCCGCCGCAAACGTCGTGTGGCCGCTGGGCGCCGAATTGCTCACCGCCTCCTGAATACCCCAGTCGGGCTTCACGATGATGTAGTTCTTCAGCGCGTAGGTCGTGACGCAGGCTCCCACGCCGCAGAGCACCCCCACCAGTGCCGGGAGGAACCGGTGCTTCCATACCAGCACCGCAATCAGGCCGAGCACCGCCACCACACCGACAATCGTCGGCAACGAGTCCAGCGCGGTCAGGGTCGGACCGCGATAGTTGAGGAACTGGTTCGTGTACTCGGCGTAGGCTTGCTCATCCACCTGCTGGCCAACGTGCGTGTAGATGAAGAAACGGAAGGCCCCGAAAAGCGAGGCCCCCAAGAAGAGCAGGGCAAAGAGATGCCGCATCAGAAGGCCGGTACTCGGGAAGCTCTTCGGGTCGCCCTCACCCGGGCGGATCGGGTTGCCCATGGGGCTCATCGAGGTCACTCCAACCTGGGAATAGACGTTGCCCGTTTGAGAAGCGGGAGGGAAGGCCTCGTTGGGGTAGGGAACGCCGGAATACGAGGCTCCCCCGTAGGAAACGTTGGGGTTCGCCGCGCGAGGCGGCACCGGCGCGGCGGGTGCAGCCGGAGTCGCGGGCTCAACCCTGGGGGCCGCATAGGGCGAGCGAGAAGCCTGAATGGTCGGTTCCTCAAGCGTCTGGGTGGCCTGCATGAGGCGGGTGGAGCCGTCAGTGTTCGACAGCAAGCGGGTGTCGGGGCTTCGGGCGGGGAGCACCTCGGTGGGGTCCTGTGCATCGTGCGCGTACGCGCACGCGGAAGAAGAACGGGTAGCCGAAATCGGCTGGGTCGCAGAGATAGGCTGAGTATCGGAGAGCTCGGCCGCGCGGTCCGCGACGGCCTCGGCGGAGAAGGGCAGGGTAGGGGCGTTATCGCCGGTCTGGAGCGGGCGGGTTGCCTCAGAATCGCTCACCGCGCCGCTCGCGACGGTTTCATGCGCGTTCCATCGATAGCTCATAAGCCCCTCCACACTTCGTTTCGTACCTTCTCCCTCATGGCGTTACCTCGCGGCGGTCCACCCGGCGGCGAAGACCCCCAAGCCTTCGCGCGAGTCGAATGCGGTCACCGCGCTGATAGAGTAACTACCTCACTATCTCAGGTTAAGCTATGAAAAGGTAAAGTTTTTGGGTCGCTAAGCTGAGAGTTTCCGCAAAATACGCAGGCTTAACGCGAGAGGTATCGAAAGTTCCCCAAACCCCCCATTAAAAGCCCTGGTCAGCGGCGTGCCGAGCGCCCGGTTCGAGTTGGGACGTGCCCCATATCGAGGGGCTTGAACCGCTAAAAAAATTTTTAGCGGGGAAAGGACAACAGTGAGCGTGCATCACAAATCATCACCCGCAGAGTCCACCCCGGGCGGCGTGCCGCCCCTGGGCTACGGTTTCCGCCTCGCGGGGCTTCCGCTACCCCCGCTGGACGAGGTGCTCGAGCGCCTAGCCGTCGTCGATATCCCCATGAACGTCACCTTCCGCGGTGTGAACCGTCGCCAGAGCGCGCTCGTTCGCGGCCCCCGAGGCTGGGGCGAGTTCGCGCCATTCCTCGAATACGGCGACGAAGAGGCGGCCGCCTGGCTCGCCTGCGCCCTCGAAGCGGCCTGGCTCCCCGCCCCCGAGCCGGTGCGCGAAAGTATTCCGCTCAACGCAACCCTGCCCGCCGTCCCCGCCGAACGCGTGCCCGAGGTACTCGCCCGCTACGACGGCACCATCCGAGAGCTCAAAATCAAGGTCGCGGAGAAGGGTCAGAGCCTCGCCGACGACGTGGCCCGCGTAGCCGCCGCGCGCGAGGCGCTCCCCGAGGCTCGCCTCAAGATCGATGCGAATATGGGCTACACCCCCTCCGGCGCTCTCGAGGCGCTCCGCAAACTCTGCGAGTACGGCCTCATCTACGCCGAGCAGCCGGTCGCCACCATCGAGGACATGGCGGCGCTCCGTTACGCCGTGGCCAAGGAGGGACTGCCGGTCCGCATCGCCGCCGACGAGTCGATTCGCAAGGCCGAAGATCCGTTGCGCGTGGCCCGCGCCAATGCCGCAGACCTCATCGTCATCAAGGCCGCTCCCCTGGGCGGTGTTCGCCGTGCCCTGGCCATCGTTGAGCAGGCCCAGCTTCCGGCCGTCGTCTCTTCGGCCCTGGAAACTTCGGTGGGCATCGCAACCGGCGCCGCCCTGGCGGCCTCCCTGCCGACCCTGAAGTACGGGTGCGGCCTGGGAACCGTCTCGCTCATGGCCGAGGACGTCGCCGAGGATCCCATGATCGCCCACGACGGGCTCATGCGGGTGCGAGCCGTCGAGCCCGACCCGCAGCGCCTCGAGCGCCTGGCCGCCGACGAGCCGACCCGCCGGTGGTGGGCTGAGCGGGTGAGCCGCTGCTACCGCGTGCTGGAACGCATCCACCGCGGCTAGACCGCCGCTAGAGCATGGGGGCTTGAGCCTCTCAAGAACCGCGCGTCGTCACGAACCCGTGCGTCATGAACCAGCGCGCGAAGGTAACCCATACCGGCCCGATATGGGCGCGGCATTAGAATGGTACGGTGACTAAACATCGCTCCATCCCCGCCATGCTGACCGCAATTTCCGTGCTCGACTCACTGATTCGCGCCGGAATGCGGCATATTGTCGTGTCCCCGGGCTCCCGCAGCGCACCCTTGGCCTACGCCATCGCGGCGGCCGCCGAAGCCGGAGCACTCATCGCTCACGTGCGGGTGGACGAGCGAACCGCCGCCTTCACGGCTCTCGGCATCGCCAAAGCCTCGGGCCGCCCGGTGGGCCTTGTGTGCACCTCCGGTACCGCCCTGGGCGAGTACATGCCGGCCGTCATGGAGGCCTACCATGCCGGCATACCCCTCGCGATCATGAGCGCAGACCGCCCCGAGCGTCTGCGTGGAAGCGGCGTCAACCAGACCACCCACCAGGCCGGGTTCTTCTCTCCCTTTGTGCGCGCCGAGGCCGACCTGACCGCTTATCCCGAGCAGGAGGAAGGCGAGCAGACCTTTGCCTTCGCTGCCTGCCTCAACGCTTTGACCGGCCGCGCCGCAGAAAACTGGGCCCGCCCCTCGGCTGAGCCCATCGGCCCGGTTCACCTGAACCTCTGCTTCGATACGCCGCTCACCCCTACCGGGCAGTTCGCGCACGCCCTGCCGCAGTGGGCCCAGAGCCTGCTCGAGGACTACGACCCGCAGGAGGAGGCTCGCCTGCGCGCCGCCCGTGCCGAGGGGTCGGGGCTTTCCGCGCTAGAAAGGGAGTGGCTTCTGAGCTCCCTCAGCACCGGGGCCCAAACCATTGAGGCGGATGCGCCCGCGCCCTCCACCACCGCGCGAACCGTCGTGGTGGCCGCCGACGGGGCTGGGGAATTTGCCGCCGAGTTCGCGCGCGTGCTGAACCTGCCGCTGCTGGCCGAGCCCTCCTCCGAGGCACGCCACGGCGCGACCGCCATTCCGCACTACCCGCAGCTGCTCTCCTCAGAGGGATTCGAGCCTGCCGCGCGTATTGAGCGCGTGGTGCTCTTCGGTCACCCGACCCTTTCACGCCCCGTGACCGCTCTACTGGCTGACGAGAGCGTGCCCTGCGCCTACTACGCGCCGCGCCGCGCCAGCTGGTACGAGCCCGGAGCGCGTTCCTTCATCGAAATCTCCACCCCGCAGCGGCTCGCCGAGTTCGCGCGCGGTGTCAAGGACGCCCCGGCCGAGGGCACCGACCCCGCGGAAGAAGAAACCGGTGAAACCGCCGAGGCCTGGGTCCAGCAGTGGATGCGTGCCGGCAAGCAATTGCAGCAGGCCGCGCTGCGCGAAATTGAGACCTACGAGCACCGCGCGGACGGTGCCTCGGGCAATAGCCCAGAGGATGAGGAACGCTACCTCGACTACCGCAATCGCACCGCCGGACGCTCCTACGCCCGCCGCGTTTGGCGGGAAGCCGTGGAGCAGAAGCGGCTCCTCGTGCTGGGCTCCTCCAACCTTGTGCGTGATCTGGAGGCGGCGGCCCCCGCCCTGGGCGAGCCCGCCCCCGCGCGCGTCTTCGCCAACCGCGGTCTGGCCGGTATCGACGGCACCACGGCAACCGCCATCGGCGTTTCCCTCTCGGGCTACTACCCCGCCGGGACGGATTCCGAGGGCCGCCCCGTCGTTGGCGGCTCCGCCCTGCCGGTGACCCTGCTCTGCGGCGACCTGACCTTCCAGCACGACATTGCGTCGCTCAATCTGCCGAGCACCGAGCTGCTACCCGACCTGCGCATCGAGGTCTTCGACGATGCCGGCGGCGGCATCTTCACGACCCTGGAACACGGAGAGCTGGCCCGCGACGAGCAATTCGCCGCCGCGGTGAGCCGCTTCTTCACGGTCGCGGCCGCCCCGAACACCAACCTGGCGCGCATGGCCGCAGGGTTCGGCACCGAATCGGGTATCGAGGTGCGTATTCACACACCCTAGCGGGCGAGGCTGAACCCCGGAGAACCACGGGCTACGGATATACTGAAGACTGTATGCGCCCCACCGCGGGTTTACCCGGCAAATACCCGGTACCGGGGCCGCCGCAAGGGATTTTCCCGCTTAGATATCTATCGTCCGTCCGCTCCGGGAGCGTGCCGCTCGTCCCGCCAATTGTGATGAGCATTGCGCGCATTTTCCCCGGCGGATCCCTCTCAAGGAATCTCATGAGCTCACTCGATATTATTGTTGCCGTTCCCTCCGGCGCCGGTTGGGTTCCGGTGCACGCCATGGCGGACCTCCTGGCCCACTACACCGGCAGCACCGTCCACACCGTCAACGTGGGGGCTTCTCTGTCCAAGGAAACGAAGCTTCTGGCTCGCCTGCCGCGACTCAAGGGCGGTTCCCGCCGCTGCGTGGTCATCGCCTCCGACCCCGGCCAGCTCTACGCCGTCGCGCAGCGTTCCTTCGCATTCCGCCGCTACGGTGCCATCTACGGTTGGGTCATTGACAGCTTCTGGGACGACCGTATTCCCGCCGTTGCGAAGTCCTCGGTCTACGACCGTATCTTCGTCGCCGACGCCGACGACGTCCAGCCGTGGACCGCGGCCGGCGTGAAGACCCCGGGCGTGTTGCCCTGGGGAGCGGATGTGTGGAGCGCTTTCTCCGACCGTCTAGCGGCACTGGAGTCCAAGACCACCGATCTGCTGCGCGTGGGCCGACAGCCCGCCGCATATGAGGACGACGAAGCAACCGCTCGCCTGGCCAAGGAGCTGGGTTTGAGCTTCGAGGGCCGCCCGCCCTTTGGCGCGAACGACCGCGAGTCGGCGCAGCACCTGCAGGATTCGCTGAACCGCGCGAAGTTCCTGCTGGCCTTTTCCACCTCGGTGAGCCCCGCCCCCTACACCCACCCCACGAAGGAGTACATCACCGGCCGCTGGACCGATGCTCTGGCCTCCGGCGTCACCGTGGTGGGTCAGGTTCCGGACACGAGCACCGTACGCGAGATTCTCTGGGACGGTGCGACCGTCGATATCGATCACGCTGATGCTCGCGCGGGCCTCGCCCAGGTTGCCGAGGCCGCCTCGCGCTGGACCCCCGAGCAGGGCGAGCGTCAGATTCGTCGCGCCCTGCAGCACCTGGACTGGCGCCACCGCTTCGTGGAGCTCTGCGGCGCAATGGGCGAAGTTCCCGCTGCGCTGAAGACCGACTGCGAGGCCATGCGCGCGGAGTACGCCGCAGAATAAATCTTCCCCGACGCACGGCTATATATAACGCAGGTGCGGGCCGGTTTCTGAGAAGAAACCGGCCCGCACCTGCATTTATGCCATATTGGCTATATCGAATATGCTGAGGTTCCGGTGAGGCGGCGGGGCGCTCTACGACCCCGCGCGCCGTGGAATACAGGGCCTAGTAGGCAGCCTTACCCAACGTAATCGGGCCCGTAAAGCCGCTCGTGTCCGGCTGCTCCGCGTCGAAGCTCTCAGAGTCGGGGGCTTTCTCGAGCTGGGCCAAACGGTCCAGCAGGAAGCGGGTCGCGCCCGGCGCATAGGGCAGCTGGTACATTGCGGCGGTGGTCGCCTCATCCTCGCGGTCCAGGGTCGAGGCACGAATTGACTTGATCGCGCTAATCATAGTGTTGCGTTCGCGCTCCACGAAGGTGCGGTCCACGGGCTCGCCGTTACCGGGCACGAACACGCGGTAGCGGTCGAACTCCAGCACGGCACCCAGGGTGTCAATCCAACGATCGGGGAAGGAATCCTCGAAGTACGGGTCGGTGCCTTCCTCAATGAGGCCACCCATGAAGAGCACGTCCTCAACGCCGACCATGATGTCGCCGTCCGTGTGGCCGGGACCCATGTACATGAGGGTTGCGCTACGTTCGCCCAGGTCGATTGGGGTGAAGGTGATGCCGTCGCCGTTGTTAGCGACCAGGTGGTTGGGCACGACGATATCGGTGGCGGCACCCTGGTGGTGCGCCATCTCGGGCTCGAGGGTCTCAACGTAGGATCGCTGCGCCGCGCCGTACTTGCGGATGGCGCGAGCGGCGCGGGGGTGCGCCCAGAACTCCTCGACCCCCATAGCCGCGAAGACGTCGTTACCAAAGAAACGTTCGTAGTGGCCGTGGGTGTTCACTACGGTAATCGGAAGTCGGGTGAGGCGGCGAACCTCATCATAAATTTCGGTGGCCTGACGGGGACCGGCGCCGGTGTCTACGACCAGTGCCCGTTCCAGTCCGAGAACCAGTCCGGTATTGAGTCGGTAGTTATCCGTCGCGATGCGATACACGCCGTCGGCAAGTTCAATTGTGCGAGCCATAGATACAACCCTACTGGAATTTTTGAGCGATGTTGCGCCATTGCACTCTCAGAGAGCAAGATTTCCCTTTTTGGAAAAGGAAATTGGGCACACTCCGAGAGGTTTTCGGATTCCGGAGCCCCGGCCGCCCGGCCCGGATCCGCCTTGGTTGCAGTGCTTTCCGCGTAGGATGGAACCATGATTTCTCCAGATTCTTCGAACGATGTTTCCGGTGCGGTTTTCCCCAGCGGCACGGGACGCTACGCCCCCTCCCCCTCCGGCGACCTGCACCTGGGTAATTTGCGCACCGCGATTCTGGCGTGGGCGATGGCTCGCCGCGGTGGTAAGTCTTTCTACATGCGCGTTGAGGATCTGGATCGTGTGCGTCCCGGTGCCGCGGAACGCCAGCTGGCCGATCTGCGAGCCATGGGCCTGGACTGGGATGTCAGCCCGGGCAGCGCGGCAGAGAGTACCGAGAGTAAGGAGGCCGGCGTCCTCTACCAGAGCACGCGCCTTGCCGCCTACGAGCGTGCGGTTCAGCGCCTGCGCGAGGCGGGCCTCGTGTACGAGTGCTACTGCACCCGCCGCGAGATTCAGGAGGCCTCGAGCGCACCGCACGGTGCCCCGGGCGCCTACCCGGGCACCTGTCGCGGACTGAGCGAGGCGCAGCGCGAGGAACGCCGCGCCCAGCGTCCGCCGGCTCTGCGCCTTCGCGCCGAGCGCACGAGCTACACGGTGCATGATGATTTTTACGGCCCCTACACCGGGCTGGTGGACGATTTCGTGTTGGTACGCAACGACGGCACCTACGCGTACAACCTGACCTCCGTGGTGGACGACGCTTTCGTGGGGGTTGAGCAGATTGTGCGCGGCGATGATCTGCTACCCTCCGCGCCTCGCCAGGCGTATCTGGCGGGCCTGCTGGGTCTGCCGCAGCCGCGCTACGCGCACGTTCCCCTGGCGCTGAACGAAGAGGGTAAGCGCCTGGCCAAGCGTGACGGCGCGGTCACTCTGCCTCAGCTTCAGGAGGCGGGGGTGACCATCCCCGAGGTGCTCGGCTGGATTGCTGCCTCCATTCCGGTGCTGGACGATTCGGGCCGCCCGCATGAGGCTCGGGTTCCGGCGCCGGATGCTTCGGTGATTCTGGAGCGTTTTGACCCGGCCCTCATGTCGCGTGAGCCCTGGGTCGTGCGTAATCTTTAGACCTTCACACCACGTAACGCGGGCTCTTCCTGCCCCGTACCCCTTCTATGGGCGACACATTAGACGACACCCCGTCAAGGTTTTTAAACTTTTCGTTTTCTTCGTTTGCATTGAATATACCGATGCGCGTTTGTGTTGCCTTTGCATAGCTAAGCCCGTGACATAATGCCCGAAAGCCCTATCACCCCGGGTTTTCGGGCATTTTTTCGCACAGAATCCCACTGTCTCCCACACATACGGTTACCCGCAATATTCTATTTATGCATATTTATTTGTTTACCACATAACTAAATTTCGGAACGACGGTTTTATTTTCCGTTCTGAAGAATCTAGAATGTATCCCAGACCACTTATAAAGTTATGGAGTAGCGTATAAATACACACAGACGCTCACTATCACCAGGAGAGAAGGAAAACAATGGCCGCGAGTACATACCAAATCATCGCGCTGGCGATATATTTTGTCGCCATGATTGCGATCGGCCTGTGGGCCAATAGCAAGAACAACAGCCTCGACGACTACGTGCTGGGTGGACGACAGCTCTCCCCCACCGTCGCCGCACTCTCGGCTGGCGCATCCGACATGTCCGGTTGGCTCCTCATGGGTCTGCCCGGCGCCGTCTACCTCAGCGGCCTCTCCCAGGCATGGCTCGCCGTCGGTCTGACCATCGGCGCATGGTGCAACTGGAAGTTCGTGGCACCGCGACTGCGTAGCTACACCGAAGTTGCCGGCGACGCCGTGACCGTCCCCGTCTTCCTGAGCAACCGCCTCCATGACACCAAGCGCGTGCTGCGCATCGTCTCCGGCGTCGTGATTCTAGTGTTCTTCACCTTCTACGTCTCCTCCGGTATGGTGTCCGGCGGCCTGTTCTTCAAGTCCTCCTTCGGCCAGGAATACCACACCGGCATGCTCCTGCTGGCGGGCATCACCGTGTTCTACACCCTCTTCGGCGGCTTCATGGGCGCCTCCTACACCGACATGGTTCAGGGTCTGCTCATGCTTGCAGCACTCATCGCCGTGCCGGTCATCACCATCATCGATCTTGGCGGTGTAGGCCCGGTAGTTGAATCCATCAGCCAGGTTCGCCCCGACGCCCTCAGCATCTTCGCGGGCACCACCTTCGCCGGTATTATTTCATCCCTCGCCTGGGGTCTGGGATACTTCGGCCAGCCGCACATCATCGTGCGCTTCATGGCAATGCGCACCCCCGCCGACGCAAAGTCCGGCCGCCGCATTGGCATCAGCTGGATGGTTCTGACCGTGTTCGGTGCACTCAGCGGCGCATTCATGGGTATCGCGTACTTTGCACGCCACCCCGAAGCCTCCCTCACCAACCCCGAAACCGCAGAGTCCGTATTCCTGGACCTCTCGCAGATCCTCTTCCACCCCTTTATTGCAGGTCTCATCTTGGCTGCGGTTCTGGCGGCAATTATGTCCACCCTCTCCTCGCAGCTGATCGTGTGCTCCTCCGCTCTGGTGGAGGACCTCTACGGCATCTTCTCCTCGAAGAAGCTCAGCGCCGGCAAGTCCCTGTGGCTCGGCCGTGCAGGCGTGGCAATCGTGGCGCTGGTCGCCGGTGCCCTGGCATGGAACCCCAACAGCTCCATTCTGCAACTGGTCGCATTCGCTTGGGCTGGCTTCGGTTCGGCCTTCGGCCCGACCGTTCTGCTCTCCCTCTACTGGCGTAAGCTGACCACCCAGGGTGCACTGGCCTCCATGATTACCGGTGCCGTTGTGGCATTCGCATGGGGCCAGAGCCCCATGAAGTCCGTGCTCTACGAAATGGTTCCCGGCTTCGCTTCGGCGCTGCTTGTCGCCATCGTGGTTTCGCTCATGACCTACAAGAAGAACGACGCCATTGACGAAGAGTTCGACCGCGCGGTTGAGCTCGCCAAGGTCAAGTAAAGAGTCTCTTCCCCAAGGCTCGGGCCGCACACACGCGGTCCGGGCCTTGGTCTGTTTATAGGGTCTTAACCGGCCAAGATACAGGCGTGAGCACAAGAGCAGAAATCGTTCCCCGCGCATCATATTCTACTATCGGAATATTATGTCGGGCGTGCCCTCTCCCCCCGGCCTCGACGAGCCGCACCGCGGGCACCGTAAAATAGGGTCTATGACTGCACAACTTCCCGAAAAGGTCTCGGACATCTTCAACCCCGCCGACTGGCGCGTCGTTGAGGGCTTCGAGGACTTCACCGACATCACCTACCACCGCCAGGTTGAGCGCGACGAAAACGGCGAGATTCTGCGCGATCTGCCTACCGTGCGCATCGCCTTCGACCGCCCCGAGGTGCGCAACGCATTCCGCCCGCACACCGTGGACGAGCTCTACCGTGCCCTCGACCACGCCCGCATGACCTCTAACGTGGGCACCGTACTGCTCACCGGCAACGGCCCCTCCCCCAAGGACGGCGGCTGGGCCTTCTGCTCCGGCGGCGACCAGCGCATCCGCGGCCGCGACGGCTACCACTACGCCAGCGGCGAGACCGCAGAAAGCATCGACCCGGCACGCGCGGGCCGCCTGCACATCCTGGAGGTGCAGCGCCTCATCCGTACCATGCCCAAGGTCGTTATCGCCCTGGTCTCCGGCTGGGCAGCCGGTGGCGGTCACTCCCTGCACGTGGTGGCCGACCTGACCATCGCCTCCGAAGAATACGGCAAGTTCAAGCAGACCGACGCGACCGTCGGCTCCTTCGACGCAGGCTACGGTTCGGCGCTGCTCGCCCGCCAGGTGGGCCAGAAGTTCGCCCGCGAAATCTTCTTCCTCGCCAAGGAATACGACGCCCAGCGCATGTACGAAATGGGCGCGGTCAACGACGTGGTTCCCCACACCGAGCTGGAGAACAAGGGCCTGGAATACGCGGCGCACATCGCCCGCCAGTCCCCGCAGGCAATCCGCATGCTCAAGTACGCCTTCAACCTGCCCGACGACGGTATGCTCGGCCAGCAGGTCTTCGCCGGTGAGGCCACCCGCATGGCCTACATGACCGACGAGGCCGTGGAGGGCCGCGATGCGTTCCTGCAGAAGCGTGACCCGGACTGGTCCAACTACCCCTACTACTTCTAGTAGCTTCAAATGAATAGGCTCGGAGCCGGATTCACCCCTGAGACCCTCAGCTAAGAATCCGGCTCCGGCGCGTTGTTGGGCGCGTTATTGCAGCCCCGGCGCATGACACGCCACTAGAGCACAGCCGCTACGAACAGCCGCTAAGGACTTTCTATGATTACCACCCCCGTACCCGGGCTCGAGCCCCTACTCGCCCCCGGGGAGGATGCCCTGCACCCTCACGCGGTACGCTTGCGGGCCGATCGACCCGCCGATCCGCGGGCCCTTCTGGATTCTTTCGGGCGAATCTTCGCGGGGAACGATCAGGATTCCGTCGCCCTGCTCGTGGGTACCTCCGGTTCCACCGGAATCCCCAAGCACACCGCGCTGAGCGCCCGAGCCCTGCGGGCGAGCGCGGAGGCAACCGAGGGCTTCTTCAAGAGCGCGGGAAGCGAGGCCTCCCAGTGGCTTCTAGCCTTACCCGCGCACTATGTTGCGGGCGCCCAGGTTCTGGCCCGCTCGGTGCTGGCCGGAACCGAGCCAGTCATCGCACGCTCCGTGACCGAGCCGGTGCACTTTAGCCCCGATGTCTTCCTGCGGGCGGTCGAGCAGCTGAGCTCCACCCGTCGCTTTGTTTCGCTCGTGCCCACCCAGCTGCACAAGCTTCTCGAGACGGCCCGGAACCAGCCGCGCACGGGCGAAGAGATTCACGCCGCGCTCCGCTCCTTTACCGGGATTCTGCTCGGAGGTGCCCCCGCCAGCGCTGACCTGCTCGCAGCCGCCCAAGAGCTGGGGCTCAACGTCGTGACCACCTACGGTAGCGCCGAGACCGCCGGCGGGTGCATCTACTCCGGCCGGGCGCTGCCCGGCGTGCGGGTGGAGCTCATCCCGGAAGAGGGCATGCCGAGCGTGCCCTCCGCGGGTACGGAGCTAACGAATGAGGACCCGGCGCATGAGGATCCGCCGCAGGTTGGTCGCATCTGGATCAGCGGCGCGCATCTGGCGCAGGGCTACCTGGGCGACCCCGGTCGTACCGCAGAGCATTTCTTCGCCGCTGCCGACGGCACCCGCTGGTACCGCACCGACGACTACGGCCTGCTGAGCACTCACGCCCACGGTGAGCCGTGCATCCTACGCGTGCTGGGGCGTAGCGACGACATCATCATCACCGGCGGCGTCAAAATTTCGGCCCGCGCGGTAGCTGAGGCTCTTGAGAGCCACCCCGCCGTGCGCGAAGCCCTCGTGTGCGGTCTGCCGGATGCACGCTGGGGCTCCGCCGTGACGGCCGCCCTCACGCTCGTGTCCCCGGCCGAGGGCGCGGCTACGGCCCTCGCCGAGAACGCGGAGCTACGCGAGGCCCTGCGGAGCCTCTGCATCGAACGCCTGGGTGTGGCGGCGGCACCCAAGCTGTTGAGCATCCTGCCCGACTTCCCGCTTACCAGCACCGGCAAACCGGACCGCCGCGAAATATACAGTATCCTGGACAGGGACTATCGGGAGGCCTCGCGCGGATAGTATTCGCGCCGCGGTTCTGCCTCACGGCGCCGTCCCGTACCTCCCGTAGCCCTCCTCACCGCAAACGCATCAACCCCTGGAAGGAACCCCCGTGGCCACTGCCGCTCAATGGATTGAAGGCGCGCGCCTGCGCACCCTGCCGCTTGCCGTCGCTCCCATTATTGCCGGTTCGGCCGCTGCCTACGAGATTGGCGAGTTCAAGCCGCTGTACGCCTTCCTGGCCTTCCTGGTCGCGTTTTTCCTGCAGGTGGGCGTGAACTACGCCAACGACTACTCCGACGGCATTAAGGGTACCGACGAAGACCGCGTGGGGCCCCTGCGTCTGGTCGGTTCGGGCGTGGCCAGCCCCCGTTCGGTCAAGTACGCCGCATTCGCGTGCTTCGGTGCGGCAATGCTGGCGGGCCTGGTGTTGGTGGCCCTGGCAAACCAGTGGTGGTTCCTGGCGATTGGCGCCTCGAGCGTCTTCGCGGCGTGGGGCTACACCGGCGGTAAGCATCCCTACGGCTACATGGGCCTGGGTGACGTGTTCGTCTTCGTCTACTTTGGTCTGGTCGCCACCCTGGGCACCCTCTACACGCAGGCCCACACGCTGACCCTGCTGGGCTGGGTGGGGGCTATCGGTATTGGCCTGATTTCCTGCGCACTGCTCATGGCGAATAACGTGCGTGACATCCCCACCGATATCGAGGCCGGCAAGCTGACCCTTGCGGTGCGCCTGGGCGAGCGCTGGTCGCGCGTCGCCTACATCGCGGAGATGGCCCTCGCGCTGCTCCTGACCGTCCTGCTGCTCGATCAGAACCCCTGGTTCATGCTGGTCTTCGTGCTCGTGGGCCCGACCGTTCACTCCTGTATGACTGTGTGGATGCGTGGTGGCCGCGAGCTGATTCCCGTGCTGAAGCAGGCTGGCATCGTGGCGCTCGTGTACTCGGTGCTCCTGGCGCTGGCCGTGTGGCTGGGTTCGCTGGATATCATCAGCCACGAAATTCAGGTGTTCACCGGCTACTAAGCCGCCGGAGCCCTCCCAAAGTTTTGCTCCTTCGATACCGCACGGCGGCGGTGGATCAGTCCTGAGCTGACTCGCTTTTGGCGACGACCCGCGATATGTCATAGTGGTTCTATGTTTCGAGCCATGCTGATTATTGGTGCGGGCGCCCTCGTGGTGGGCCTGACCATCTACGCCCTTCTGGATGCCGTGCGCACCCCCGCGCGCGAGGAGCGTACCCTGCCCAAGTGGCTGTGGGTTCTCGTCACCCTGTTCTTCCCTGTGGTGGGTCCCGTGCTATGGTTGCTGCTGGGCCGCCCCAAGCGGGAGCGCGGCACCCACGACTCTATCTCTCTGCCCGGCGCGGCTCAGCGAGGCAACGCCCCCTCGATGGCTTCCCCCGACGACGATGAGGCCTACCTGCGCTGGCTCAAGGCGAAGGCCGAGCGCGAACGCGCCAGCCGCGAGGCGGAGCGCGCATCTCGAGAGGCCGGCACCGACGGGCACGAGGATTCTAACCCCGAACATAAACGGTCCGAAAATGAAGGGACCGAAGGCGAACGTCCCGAGGACGACCCGAGCCGATAGCCCGGTACGATTCCCCATTCTTAACGCAGGCTGCGGGGCGCATCCCTCAATGGATGCGCCCCGCAGCCTTAGCTATACCCGCGAATAACGCGCGTGACTTAGCTTCCGGGAAGCTGGATAACGCCACCGTACAGCGGTGCGGCGGGCTCGGAGTAGCCCACGAAGCGCGGCATCTCGTGCTCGAAGTCCACGGTGCTGAACGCGAGGGTCGTAACCGAGGCGAGGTTGCACTCGCGGGAACGCGGGTCGTGCTGCAGCAGGCGACCCTCCACACCCAGGCGGGTAATCCAGATCGGCAGCTGGTGCGAGACGATGATTGCCTCCGCACCCTCGCCGCCGATTTCGTAGGTGCGACGGGCGGCGTCCTGAACGGCCGCGGCCATGCGGCGTACCTGCTCCAGGTAGGACTCGCCCCAGGAGGGACGGGCCGGGTTGTAGAGCTTCGTCCAGTGACGCGGGTTGCGCAGAAGCTCCTGCGCATTCACGTGCAGGCCCTCAAAGTAGTTATCGGCCTCGATGACGCGTTCGTCAGGCTGAGCGGTCAGCCCCAGCAGCTCCTCAACGGGTGCGGCCGACTCGCGGGTGCGCTGCAGGGGTGAGCAGACCAGGTGCACGAAGCGGGCGCCGTCTTCAGCGCGTGCCGCGAACTCCTCGGCGCTCAGACGCACCATCTGCCGGCCCTTCTCGGACAGGCGGTAACCGGGAAGGCGGCCGTACACGATGCGTTCGGGGTTGTGCACCTCACCGTGGCGCATGAGATGAACTTTAACGGTGTGAGTTTCAGTCATGGGTCCAGTCTCTCAGATAGCGGCCCCCACCCCCAAACAGCGAGAACGCGAAAGCCCCGCTCCTCGTGCAAGAGGGCGGGGCGAAAGAAGTCTATTTACTTCTTGTTGCGGCGCTGGTGGCGGGTCTTACGAAGCAGCTTGCGGTGCTTCTTCTTGGACATACGCTTGCGGCGCTTCTTGATAACGGAACCCATAGGATTTCCTCACTTTACTCGTACCCGGCCGAGCCATTCGACTCGGTAGCTACCCGGGAATATGTATACCGGTATAACCGATCCGGAACGCATTTTAGGCACAGAAATACCCTGCGTTTCGGAGCGCTACCTACCTAGAGTACTAGGTTTGTACCCATTTTCACCATTCGAGAGCCGGTTTTGAGGAGTTTTTCCCCGTTTTTCCGGATCTTCCCGGGGCTAAGCCGGGCTAAAACGGTGTCTCCGAAAGCCTAGCGACGCTTCTTCTTGGACTTCTTCGAGCCCTTGGAACGGCCCTTCGACAGGGCGGAGCCAGAGGTGTGAACCGAAGAAGCGGCATCGGCTTTTTCGGGTGCGGAGGTTTCGCCGGGCTCAGTAGTTTCCTCGGACTCGGAGGTTTCGCCGGGCTCGACGGATTCGACCGGCTCCGCCTCGGAGCCCTCCACCGCGGGTTCCTCGAGGGCGCCAGAGTCAGCGGTAGTGGGCTCGGGCTCCTCATCGGCGGAGTCCTCGGATGCGGCGGCGTGGAAAGCCTTGAGACGCTCGGCGCGCTCGGCCTCGGCACGAGCCAGGGCCTCGGCGTCCGGTGCGGTTACCTTCTCCTCGGCGTCCTTTTCTTCAGCCGGTTCGGGGGCCTGCTCCTCGTCACCGCGCGAGGCGGGCTCGTACACGTCCACGCCGAAGAATCGCTTCATCTTGGACAGCAGACCGCGGCGCTCCGGCTCCTGATCCTGCTCGTGCGGGAGCATCGCGTAGGTATCTTGAAGCGTCGCGGCCGCCTCTAGACGGTTCGAGGGCTCGGCCGAGGGCTCCTCATGCGCCTGCTGAGCGGCCGGCTGGGCGAACTCGGGGGCGGCGGTCTTCTGAGCGGGTGCCTCCACGCTTTCGCGCGAGGGAGCGCGCAGCACGCGGTCGCCGGAGGAAGCGGCGGGCTCGGCGGCACGGGACGCAAGCACGCTCGGGGCAACCAGGGTGTGGCTACGATCCACGGGCTTGATGATGGTGGCGCGCACCGGGGAAATAATCTGGCCGCTACGGCGACGGGACGTACCGGATGCCGCACGCAGAACCTTTGCGGGTTCCGCCGGCTCCTCGGCGGGAGCGGACTGCAGGGTCCGCTGAGCGTCACGGGCATCGGCCCGAGCCGGCTCGGGGGTGTTCTGCGCGGAAAGGTTCTGCGCGGAGCCGCCCTGCCACGGGGCGCCGGCACTCTGCGCGGGCTGGGCTACCTGAGCCTGGGGAGCACGGGTCGCCGTGCGGGGGTGCGGGGTGCCGAAGCTCAGCGGCACATCCGCGCTCACGGAGCGCGCCGGGCGGGCGGGGGCCTCGGCGCGCGGAGACTCGGCCTTCTGGGGCTCGGTCTTCGAGCGGGCGGGCTGCGCCTGAACCGACTGTACGGGCTCGGGAGCCTTCACCTCGGCAGGTGCGGGGGCCGAAATCACGGGCGCAACGGTCTCACTCCGGGGTTCCTCCGCGGGACCATCCGAAACGGGCTGTGCATCGCCGGAAACCTCAACGCCGGCAACCGCAAAATCTGCATCCGAGAATGAGGGGTCATCGGCAATGGCCTCGTCGAAATCTTCAACCAGGTCGTCGGCCTCAAAATCCTCCAGCTCAACCGGGGCGAAGGAGGCCGCCGCCGGCTCACCGGGTAGCCCGTTCGCGGAGGTCGCTTCTTCCTCCAGGTCAATGCCCGCCTCGGAATACATGCCGCGTAGCTGGCCAATCACCAGTGCGCGCGCCGTCGCAGCATCGCCGGCCTTCAGGGCCTCGGCAATGGCACGGCTCTCGGCGCGCAGACGCTCCACGGCGCTACTCCACAGCGGCATGCGGCCAACCAGGGAGAGCATCGATTCGAAGCTCGGCTGACGCACGGACGCCAGAAGACCGACCAGTAGCTCGTTGCCGGCGCAACGCATCACCTGGTGGTGGAAGCTCAGCAGAAGCTCCAGGAAATCGCGGATGGACAGGTCGAAGTCTTCCATCTGGGCGAGGACGTCGTCCATCTCGGCAAAGGACACGGTCTTCGGATCAATACGCGCAATCGCCCAGCTCTCCAGCAGAATTCGTGTCTGCACCAGGTCACGCGTGGGGTAGCGCGAGCTCGACATGTGCAGGCGCAGGGCGGCACTTGCGGCGGCGGCAGGCTCATCACTCAGGTGAACCAGCATCTCCTTGCCACGACCGGTGTAGAGCTGCACCAGGTCCATGTCTTCAAGGGTTCGCAGGGCGTCGCGGGTGCGAGATCGTCCCACGCCAATCGCGCGCGCAATCTCGCTGTCCGTGGGCAGGTCCTGGCCCAGCTGAATATTACCTTCGAACAATTCGTTCTCGAGCCAGCGCAGAATTTTACGATGAATAGCCACGTGTATGCTGTCTTTCGCTTAAAGAGGTGAGTGAGAGTGGGTGTTTGAGGACAGGGGGTAGCGCGCAGGGCGCAGGATGCGTAGGCTAACGGCGGCGGCCACGCAGGAAGCCGAAGAGGCCACCGCGGTGTTCCTTCTCCTTGGACTCCTGGGCGGGGACGTACGCCGAGTTGTAGGCGGGCATCGTCTGGTATTCGGGTTCGCTCTGCGGGGGCTCGGCAGGTGCGGATTCGGGTTCCTCGGGGGTTTCCTCGGAGGCTTCTTCAGAGCCCTCGGCCTGTTCCGACGCCTCTTCTGCCGTCGCAGAATCCTCTGCGGGAGCAGCTGCGGAATCTTCTGCGGGCTCAATTGCAGGAGCCGCTACGGTAGCTTCTTCGGAGCGCTCTGAGGAGTCTTCCACGGCGGCGCTTGCCTCAGCGGTGCCTTCCTCAGCTGCGCTTTCCTCGACGATAGGCTGAACCGATCCGCCCACCACGGCAGCGGGATCGATGCCGTAGGAAGAGGCCGAGTTGAAGCCGTAACCGGAGGACACGGAAACCGCAGGGCTCTCCGTCTTCTCGACGGGCTTTTCGCTCTTTGCGGGTTCCTCGACGGGTTCTGCGGTGGCAGTGGGAGCAACCTGCACCTCGGGGCGGGCGGTGCGGCCCGCATCGTAGCCATAGGAGGCGGGGGTGAAGGGACGCATCGGGGTGCTGTCTACCGCTTCCTCATGCTCGGGGATGGCCTGAGATTCAGAGTCTCGAGTGGTTTCGCTTGCGGCGGCGGGCGATGCTTCGGCGGGTGCCGGGTGCGCCGGGCGGGCGATGATGCGCGTGTTGGGGGTAATGTACTGGGCGCGGGCACGACGGATTCGCTCCTGCTCCAGTTCCTCCGCGGTGGGCTGGGCCTCGGCTGCAGGCTGCTCTGCGGACTGTGCCGCGGGCTTTACCTCATGAGCTTCAACAGCCTTGGGCTCGGCGACCTTCTCGGCTGCCGGCTCGGTGGCGACGGCTTCGGCCTTTTCTGTGGGGGCGTGTTCGCTAGACAGGGTGGCACCGCCGGGCAGGGCCACCGGCGCTTCGCTGGCGCGGCGTGCAATCTGAACCGTCTCGTTAATCCAATCGGTGACGGTTGCGAACACCTCGGGGTTCAGCGAGTAGAGGCGACGCTGCCCTTCCACCGTCACGGAGACGACGTCTGCATCGCGGAGGACTTTAAGGTGCTTTGAGATGGTCGGCTGGCTCATGCTCAGCTTTTCAACAACAGCACCCACCGTATGGGTTTGCTCGGCGAGGATACGCACGATTCGACGACGGGTAGGGTCCGCAATGACAGAAAAAACATCAGAATGCATATAGCGATTATGACATATAATAGGGGCACCTCAAGCTAAGAATGAGGGTGATGCGGAGAATCCCCTTAAATTTTTTTATGCTCTGCACCCCATAAGAACCTCTCGCACGTTCGTTTTGGCTCGTCTTCTCTAGAAATCTCGACCAAATCCACGGCACATGCTCTTTTGATAGCCACCAAACGTTTCAGAGCATTAGAAATTGGGCATACACGGTTATCACGGCAATTTTTAGACAGAATATTCTTATAAGAGAATATAGTGTTTCCCGTGGATTTCTGGAGGTTCCGAGGCTCAATAGCCTTCGAATTCCCAAAAGCGCGAAGGCAAGCCCGCAGAAGAACCATCGGCCCCGCGCGAAGACTCCCGCGTCGTGTGCCTTCACTCCTGTCCATCGCCTCGGTTCTGAACGCCCGGCGCGATACACTAGGAAGGCACCATTTTGTGCTTTTCTCTATCCTCGCACCCGCATCGCACACCCCGTCCACGAGCTCATGAAGGAGGCGCATGGGAAACATATTCCGTCACCCCCGGCGCCGTCCTCGACGCCGCTATCGCAGCCGCAACGGCTCGCAGAATCTTCTCAACCCCCGTTGGAGCTCCCTCAGCGGTATTCAGCATAAGTACCGCCCCGGCGAGCATCACGAGAGCTACCGCGAGCGCATCGAAGAGCTTGAAGGCCTGAGCGTCCTCGCGAGCGTCCCGGGTCTCAAACTGGACAGGTTGCCCGCGTTACGCGACCGTCACGAGCACTCCGGTACCCGCCGTCAGCCGAAGGGCCCTCTCGGGTTCAACCGGTACACTCTCGAACGCTTCCGCGATTTCATTGACGCAACCGTTCTATCCTCGCCCTCGCGTACCGCAATCGGCGCGTTCCTTCTGGTCATCATCTTCTTCACGCTTGCCCTGCTACTGCCCATCTCTTCCAACGACGGGCAGCCGGCCCCCTTCCACCACGCCTTCTTTACCTCTACCAGCGCGGTGACCGTTACGGGTCTAACCACCGTCTCCACCGCCGAGCAGTGGTCAACCTTCGGACAGGCCATGATTTTGGTGGCCTGCCAGGTGGGCGGTCTGGGTACTCTGACCATCACCTCTCTGCTGGCACTAGCCATCGGCCGCAAGATGGGCCTGCGCACCAAGCTCATCGCGCAGGAAGACCTGAACATCAGCCGTCTCGGCGAGGTCGGCGGCATCGTCAAGAGCGTTTCCTATGCTTCCTTCTCCATTGAGGCGATCATTGCGCTCGTGCTGATTCCGCGTTTCCTGACCCTGGGTGAAGGCCCCTTTCAAGCCATCTGGCACAGCATTTTCTACTCTGTCTCGGCCTTCAACAATGCCGGTTTCACCCCGCACTCCGACGGCATTGTGCCCTACGGCCACGATCTTTTCCTACTCGTACCCATCTGTATTGCCGTGTTCCTGGGGTCGCTCGGTTTCCCCGTTTTCATTGCGATTCAGCGCAATCCTTTCCGCCCCCGGCACTGGTCGCTCACGGCTAAGCTGACCGTCGTCACGACCCTGTTCTTTTTCGTCTTCGGCGCGTTCTTCTGGGGTCTTTTTGAATGGAATAACCCCGCCACCATCGGCGGCTACTCCCCCGGAGAGAAGGTTCTCAACGCGATATTCGCCTCCGTGATGATGCGTTCGGGCGGTTTTAACCTGGTCGATATGAGCAGTATCGCCCCCGTCTCCACGCTCCTGACGGATATGCTCATGTTCATTGGCGGCGGCTCCGGCTCCACCGCGGGCGGCGTGAAGGTCACCACCATCGCGGTCATTGCCCTGTCGATTCTTGCCGAAGCGCGAGGCGATCAGAAGGTCGTCGCGTTCAACCGCACCATCCCCGAGTCCTCCCTGCGCATTGCCATCTCCGTGATTGTTATGGGTGCTACCGTGGTGGGTGTTGGCTCAGCGGCAATTCTGATTATTAGCGGCGCGGACCTCAAGGAAGTAATCTTCGAGGTCATCTCTGCCTTCGCGACCTGCGGCCTCTCAGACGGCCTCTCCTCCAACCTGCCGCCGGCGGGCATCTACGTTCTCAGCGTGCTGATGCTCATCGGCCGTGTGGGTACAACAACCGCCGCGACCGGCCTGGCGCTACGTTCACGCCGCCGCCTCTACAAGTTCCCCGAAGAAAGGCCCACCATTGGCTAGTGCACATAACGATCCCGTCCTCGTGATTGGCCTGGGCCGCTTCGGTTCCGCGGTGGCCGCCCAGCTGCGCGTGCAGAACAAGGAGGTCCTCGCGATTGAGAAGGACCCCGAGCTGGTGCAGAAGTGGTCGGGCGTGCTGACCCACGTGGTCTCTGCAGACGCGACCGATATCGACACCCTGCACCAGTTGGGTGCAGATGATTTCGGGTCCGCCGTGGTGGGTGTGGGCACCTCGATTGAGGCGTCCGTGCTCATTACCGCAAACCTCGTGGACCTGGGCGTGGAACGCATCTGGGCGAAGGCCATCACCCCCGCGCACGGCAAGATTCTGGAGCGCATCGGCGCGCACCACGTGGTCTACCCGGAGGCTGACGCCGGCCGCCGCGCCGCGCACCTGGTCTCGGGCCGTCTGCTGGACTATATCGAGTTCGACGACGACTTCGCGATTGCGAAGATGCGCCCGCCGAAGGAGACCCACGGCTTCACGCTGGCGGAGTCGGATATTCGCGCAAAGTACGGCGTGTCCGTGGTCGGCATCAAGTCCCCCGGTGAGGATTTCACCTACGCGGACGCAACCACCCGCATTCATTCACGTGACATTCTGATCGTCTCGGGCCAGGTGGACCTGATTGAGCGCTTCGCGGCGCGGCCCTAAAAGCACTTTTCCTCGCTACTTTGAGGAGCCCGCGAATATACATAGAAAACAGCCTCTTCCCGAAGTTCCGGGAAGAGGCTGTTTTCATAGTTTTGCCCAGTAGTTTTACCCAGTGCGGGTGGCGCTACCGAACGGTATTAGTCCTCGTCAGCGGTGTACAGCTGGCTCATTTCTGCCGAACGTTCCGCGCAGGCGCGCATCGCCTGTTCGGTCAGCTGGAAGAGGCCACCGTCCACGAAGGTGTTCAGTGCACGCTCGGTGGTGCCGTTCGGGCTGGTCACGGCGCGGCGCAGGGCGGGCGCATCCGGGTTGGCGTCGAGCAGGTAGCCCGCGCCGGCAACGGTTGCGCTGGCCAGCTTGAGGGCGGTGTCTGCGTCCAGGCCGAGCTTCTCGCCGGCGGCTGCCATCGCCTCCGCAAGCAGGAACGCGTATGCCGGGCCGGAACCGGAGACGGCGGTGACCGCATCCATCTGGTCCTCGCGGACCTCAACAACCAGACCGACGGTGCCCAGGACCTCTTCGACGAGTTTCTTCTGCTCATCCTTCACGGAGTCGGTGGTGGAGATGGCGAGCACGCCCTTGCCCCCGGAGGAGGGGGTGTTCGGCATGCAGCGAACAATGGGCTGACCTGCAGGAAGGCACGCGGCGAGGGTTTCGAGGGTCACGCCAGCGGCAACGGACACCACGACAGCATTCGGTGCTAGGGCGGGCGCAATATCGCGGGCAAGCTCCACGATGCCGTAGGGCTTCACGCCGAGCAGCACGACGTCTGCGTGGGCGACTGCCTTGCGGTTGCCGTCGGCTTCGCCGCCGGTGGTGATGATTTCGACCTTGTCGCCGAGGCGCTGGGCGAGGGCGGCGCGAGATTCTTCGCTACGCACGGTGGCGCGGATGTGGGCGGGGTCGTGGCCTGCAGCGAGCAGACCTGCGGCGATGGAGCCGTTCATGGAGCCGGTGCCGAGAAAAGCAATAGTTGCGGTCATCGTTGATCCTTCCTAATGGGGTGCCTGCGCCCTGCGGGAGCGCGCGGTGTGCTGTGCGCGGCGGGCGTGTGGAGGCGTACCCTTCCAGCATAGCGGGTGCGGGTGGTTTGGGGCACACCGAACCAACGCGTGAAAGCCGAGAGTTGATGCGCCGGCCCCGTGGGCGAGGCTCGTGTTGCCATCCGAAACCGGGTTTTCGCGTTGCCCCCCCGTTGCTGAGGCGCAAAAAGCGCGGGCGTAAAATTAAATCGGCTTTGTCTCCCCCGATTTCGCTGCGGTTTCCATCCGGTTTGCGCCACGGCTTTCGCCGCGGTTCGCGCGGGTTGTGAAGCCTCAACCCAACACACAGCACGCAACACACAAAACTCCTTTTTCTATGTCTTCTCATACTGGTTCTTCCCCGAATTCTTCCCCGAATAGCCCGCAGAAGCCTGCGGGTTTCCGTTCTTTTTCGTTTCGCCTCTTGCTGGGTTTGACTCTCGCCGCGCTGGT
The DNA here is from genome assembly GCF_001809565.1 of Rothia sp. HMSC072B03. Taxonomy (NCBI): domain Bacteria; kingdom Bacillati; phylum Actinomycetota; class Actinomycetes; order Micrococcales; family Micrococcaceae; genus Rothia; species Rothia sp. HMSC072B03. The sequence goes on along the minus strand of NZ_KV797969.1, from coordinate 220,861 downwards.
CACGGGCGTGTTCAGCGGTTTGGGCGCGATTGCCCTGCACTATGTTCTGGACTTCATGCAGGAGTTGGCGTTCGGTCATTCTGAGGGGCATCACCCGATGGTGACTGACGGTGCCGACCCGGCGCGTCGTGCGCTGGTGCTCGCGGCGTTGGGCCCGTTCGTGGCGCTGGTTTGGTATTACCTGCAGTCGGGCGGTCGGCGCGTGGTTGGCGTGAAGTCGCAGATTGCCGGTGCTACCGAGGAGGATCGCAGGCCTTCGCTGTGGCGGCAGATTTCGCATTCGGTGATTCAGATTGTTGCGGTGGGTGCGGGCTCCCCGGTGGGTAAGGAGGTCGCGCCGCGTGAGCTGGGCGCCCTGGCTGCGGGTCGGTGCGCGCGCCTGCTGGAGCGCATTGGTGGCACCCGTGCGGATGGTTCGCCGCTGCTGGGTGATCGCGAGCGTCGCCTGCTGGTGGCGGCGGGTGCGGCGTCCGGCCTGGCGGCTGTGTATCAGGTGCCGATTGGTGGCCTGGTGTACCTTATCGAGGCGATGGCCGCGGGTTTGACCCTGTGGTCGCTGTATGTGGGTGCGGTGACGGTGTGGACGGCGACGGCAATGGCGAATCTGGTGATTTCGAATGCGCCGACGTACCCGGTGCCGCAGCTTCCGTTGGATGCGACGACGCTGACGGTGGCGGCGTTAACGGGTGTGGTGTTGGCTCCGCTGGCTCTGGGTTTTAGGGCGTTGTCGCAGCGTGCGGAGAAGATTAAGGCGAAGGATCGTTCTCTGTTGTGGCGTATTCCGGTGGCGTTTGTGCTGGTCGCGGTGGTTTCGCTGTGGCTTCCGGAGATTCTGGGTAATGGTCGTCTGCTGACTCAGCACACGTTTAATGTGTCGCTGGATGCGGCAGCGGGCGGCTTGTCTGCGGCGGCGGCCTGGTATGTGTTGGCGTTGTGCGTGGCGAAGGCTGCTGTGGTGCTGTTGAGTCTGCGTTCGGGTTCGTATGGCGGCACGCTAACGCCGGGTCTGGCGTTGGGTGCGGCGGCTGCGTTTTGTGTGGCGGCACTGGTGCTGTGGGCGTTCCCGGCTTTGGGCGGGGTGCCTGGTGGTGCGTCGATGGTGTTGTATGCGGCGGCGTTGACGGGTACGGCGGCGTTTTTGGGTATTTCGATGAATGCGCCGCTGTCTGCGTTGACGTTGTTGGTTGGTTTTACGGGTCAGGGTGCGAGTGCGTGGCTGCCGATGGCGGTTGCGGTGGGTACGGCGGTGCTGACCCGCTGGGCGTGGACGCGAGTGTTCGGCGCTAAGAAGTAGCTTTCAGAAGTAAGAGGGGCGGCCCCGGATGCGTGTGCGTCCGGGGCCGCCGTGTTTTACTGTGCCGAAGAATTGCCTTACATTTGCTTTGATGGCTTTGAAAGGAATAGTAGATAAATTCCGAATACGAGCTTAATTGCCGCGTCAATATATGCAATTACCTCTAACGGAATGTTGGTAAAAATATATCCCGCAAAAACATTAATGACACAGGCAAGACCCAGGTATACCATTGACTTTCCATGCACAAAATAGTACGGGAAGAAGTGCAGCGCGGTTGCCATCAGTGCTCCCAGCCAAATCAGTCTCCAATTTTCAGTTGCGAAGAATGGGCCACCTAGCAAAACCATTAAGACAAATAATAGAATAACGGCACGTGAAGATACTTTCTTTTGAAATTCACTCGAAGGGCCATCGGATAGTCTATTCAGTACCTTTTTATTCATGTTGATTGAGAAAAAGCTGACGACGTACCCAATGCTGAATACTTGCATGTTTATTATTTGCTTTCCTCCAGCCAAGGTGGCTATTGCTATAACTGCCGCCACCACAATTAGCCACAACCCGCAGGCCCTCTTATAGTTAAATTCTAACTTTTCGTCTTTGTTATAGCCTAGAAAAGCCATTGATACCTCCAATAGTCTCTCGTAAAATTTTTTCTCTTATCGTGCCACTAAATTTTATTGTGAAAAATCTGCCATGTATTAGTATACTCCACCCCTTCTTTCTGCTAATTATATCCTCTGCAATTAGATCAAAATGACAATAGAATCCCCCTAAGAAACGAAGAGTCATCCCCGGATGCGTGTGTGCGTCCGGGGCTACCCCGCTTCGTTTGGGCTACTCGGGCCGGGTGGAGATTCGGTCATGGGTTACAGATACCCCAATAGCGAGAAGCCACATGTGTTTCCAGAAGCCACTTATGATGTGGCTGTTCAAAACACATGTGGCTTCTCAATGTTTACCCTTGCGGATGCGTAGGCTACTTACGACGGAGAGCTTTCGGAGCCTTATGGATAGTCGACCTGGAATACCTGTATCGAATTAATTCGGACTGGTTCGACGACAAGTCAGTACGCTCCAACTCATTTTTATAATCTGTATAGTATTTATTCACCTCCAGCATTAAACAATAGATATACGCAAGCAATAAATAATCAACACTATTTCCTGAGTTCCCCCTCCCAAGAAACAGTAAATCTCTAATCACTTCAATCAGCGAAATAGTCTTACTCTTTAAGAAATGCTCCTCTTTGTTTTTACGTGACTCCCCATCTGATTCCTTATCCACAGAATTACTATCGCTTTCTGCCTCTTTAAGCATATTTATCTCAGATTCAAGGAGATCCTTCGAGGATTTCAGGAGGCTCGTATTAGTTTCAAATTCAAGGGAGCTATAAAACCCCTTCCTAATACATTGGGCAACTCGCCAACGCCCAATATAAAAAATCAGAAACACCCCTATGATTACCAGAAAATGCTGGATGCGGAGAACATAGACTGCACCAACCATGGCCAAAGCAAGACTTAGTCGAACTATTTCCACAAATATTCTCCCAGAGAAGAAACCGAAAAATTCAGAGATTTTCCCAATTCCACGTTCATACTCCATATTCAATTTACATATACTTGCATATAGATAATTTTCTGACATAAGAAATGCGGCAACTTCAAGAAGGATCATAACACCACCGAAAGCGATGTATCCAAGATACCAATCATCCATTACCGACAAAACAGCACAAACTGCCAGAAATGCTATTCCATATAGCACCCATCTCCACCAGGTAGAATAAACAAATCTAAACCTAGAATAACTATAATTACTTACAAATAACCCAGAATATCCCGATAAATTCTTCTTGGGCTTTTTCAAAAGAGCAGGAATTTTTCCTCCAAACTCCAATTCTTTACTCGCTACACAATAAGAAATTCGAGTCCAGGGGTTATTAGATAAATTTAGATTATTAACTTTTTTTAGTGTTTGAACATTTAAAATTAGAGTATCTTTTTCATTATGAGTCAGCATATTAGAAGACGCGGCAGTAAACCACCCAAAGAACAGCAAGGACCATAAGGGCATATCACCGTATCTAGACAGATCCATGTCCATAGGGACTACATGATAATAAATACCAACATGCGCTCGTTGCAACCAGCCCGAAAGCAACCCATGCCAAAAATTAACGATAAATATAATAAACACGAAGCCACCAACCCGCCTAGCAAATTTCCTATAGGCAGCGCGGCGTGCATCTCCCACAACTCCTTCTAGGGACTCTGCATATTTTCCGACACTTACATACAAACTCAGCAGAATACTTGCAATTGACGTAATAATCCCAGTCCGCAAATCCAGAAAACGATAAGGAAAATTAAAAATTGCACTAACGAATCCCGAGTGATCTCCCAATTTAAGGTCTCGAAAAGGAATTGATTCCAAATAATAAAAAATTGGCATAAAAAGATACAGAAACGTTACTGCAATAAAAATTATTGCTGGCTTTCGGATAATATTATCCCAAAATATTTTTCTACTTTTTTCTTCGTGCTCTTCACCCCAGGCTTCATTGACTTCGTCAATAACTTCTTGGATTTTCATCGGTGATTGTTCCTTTCCTACATCGTTGTCGGCGGGTTATATACAAGAAAAGCGGTGACCCCGCAGGCCGGTGCACACCAGCCTGCGGGGTTCATCATCATGGGGTTAAGCGACCAGGAGGGTCTTCGGGTTGACCGGAGTACCCGTACCCTCCGCCAGGTGCTCAATACGCTTCAAGATCAGGCCCTCACGCAGCGCCCACGGGCACACGCGCATCGTCTCAATACCGAACGCCTCCATTGCCGCCTCCGCCGCAATAGCGCCCGCCAGCATCTGCTCCGCACGAGTCTTCGAAACACCCGGCAGGTCAGCGCGCTCAGAGACGGTCATCGCCTCCATGCGACGAGTCCACAGGCGCAAATCCTGCAGATGCATCTCACGCTTCACGTGCGGGCCCGCCGAATACGGCGCCGCACCGCAAATACGCGCCAACGAACGGAACGTCTTCGAGGTACCCACCGTCATGTCCGGCGTGCCATACTGCAACAGGTTCTCCGCGACCGGGGCGATCTGCTCACGCACATACTTACGCAGACGCTTCACCTGCTTCGGTTTCGGCGGCTGTACATCAAAAAACTCACGGGTCAGGCGGCCCGCGCCCAGCGGCACGCTCATCGCCGCATCGGGCATGGCGTTCGTACCAATCGAAAACTCGAAAGAACCGCCACCAATATCAAAATCAAGGATGCGGCCCGCGCCCCAGCCCTGCCAGCGGCGCACCGCAAAGTACGTAATCGCCGCCTCCTGGTCGCCCGAAATACCGTTCAGGCTCACGCCGGTCTGCTCACGCACCTGCTGTAGCACCGCCGCACCATTACCCGCCTCACGGATAGCGCTCGTGGAGAACGCCAGCAGATCCTCCGCCTCATTCTCTATCGCGAAGTCGCGGGCGCTGGTTACGAAGCGGGTCAGTGCGTCCGCGCCCTCCTGCGAGATGTTGCCCTCAGCGTCGAGGTACTGCACGAGCTGCAGCGGAATCTTATGGGACGCGTACGGTTCGGGGCGCGCTCCAGGGCTGCCGTCAATCAGTAGCAGGTGGACCGTATTCGACCCGACATCCAGAACTCCCAGGCGCACGATGCGCTCCCCTCCCCCGCCCGCGGCGGGATACTATCTGTGTGCGGTACCGCAGGTGCGGCGCCTCTTCCAGTCTGTCAGAGGCGCGGCTCACTCCGCAAACAATCCGGGCGGATGCCCAGCATCAGCACAGCGCGGGCATAAAAACGCGCCGAGCACGCAAAAGGCGCAGGAGGCGCCCCACCCCACTAAGGGGTTCGGGACGCATCCTGCGCCTTCAAGTAGAAACGCTACTCGGCTGGCAACGCGGCAGATTACTCGGCGGTCTTCTTCGCCGCGGTCTTACGAGTGGTCGTCTTCTTCGCGGTAGTAGACTTTGTGGTCGTCTTCTTAGCAGTCGTCTTCTTAGCCGTGGTGGTCTTCTTCGCGGCGGTCTTACGCTTGACCGGGCCCTTCGCGCGCTTGTCAGCCAGCAGCTGCACCGCACGCTCGTGGGTCAGCGACTCGACCGACTCCGCACGCGGAACCGTAATGTTCGTAATACCGTCGGTGATGTACGGGCCAAAGCGGCCGTCCTTCACCACGATCTTCTTCTCGCTGACCGGGTCCACGCCCAGCTCAGCCAGCGGGGGCTTAGCAGCCGCACGACCGCGCTGCTTCGGCTGGGAGTAAATCTCCAGCGCCTGCTCCAGCGTAATCGTGAAGATTTCGTCTTCGCTGCCAATCGAGCGGGAGTCCGTGCCCTTCTTCAGGTACGGGCCAAAGCGGCCGTTCTGCACGGTGATTTCCACGCCCTCAGCGTCGGTACCGAGCACGCGCGGCAGGCTCATCAGCTGCAGTGCCTGCTCCAGGGTCACGGTCGCCAGGTCCATGGACTTGAACAGGGACGCGGTACGAGGCTTGGCGGGCTTCGGCTTCTTCTTCGGCTTGGGCTTACCGTTCTTGTAGTATTCGGTCGGCTGCGCGTCCAGGTACGCCTGGATCTGCTCCTCGGTCATCTCCTCGATCACCTCGGTGACGTAGGGGCCGTAGCGGCCGTCGCGAGCCACAATCTGGTTGCCGGAGACCGGGTCCACGCCGAGCACGCGGCCGTCGGACTTGCCCTGTTCGAGCAGTTCGCGTGCCTTCGCTTCGGTCAGTTCGTCCGGTGCCAGGTCGGCAGGTACATTCGCGCGGACCGGTTCGGTCAGCTCGCCAGTCTCGGTGTCGAGGGTGCCTTCGGCCTCCAGGTAGGGACCGAACTTGCCCACGCGCAGCACAATGCCGTCCGCGATCGGGATGGAGTTGATGCTGCGGGCGTCAATCTCGCCGAGGTTGTCAACGATGGGCTTTAGGCCGCGCTTGGAGTCGCCGCCGAAGTAGAACTCGTCCAACCACTCGACGCGGGACTCCTCACCGCGCGCGATGCGGTCGAGGTCTTCCTCCATCTGGGCGGTGAACTCGTAGTTCACGTAGGGGCCGAAGCTGGATTCGAGCAGGCGCACCACGGAGAACGCGGTCCAGGAGGGAATCAGCGAACCAGAACGAACGTTCACGTATCCGCGGTCCATGATGGTCGAAATAACCGCCGCGTAGGTGGACGGACGGCCAATGCCCAGCTCGTCCAGGGTCTTCACGAGGGAGGCTTCGGTGTAGCGCGGGGGCGGCAGGGTCTCGTGACCGGCGGGCTCAATCGCCTCTGCGGTCAGAGCCTCGCCGGCGGTCAGGTTCGGCAGGCGCTTCTCGGCATCCTTCGCCTCACGCTCGGCCACGCGGGATGCGTCAACGCCCTCCTCGTAGGCGGCGAGGAAGCCGCGGAAGGTGATGACGGTGCCGGATGCGGCGAACTCGGCGTCCTGACCGTTGGAGGCCACGGCGCCCAGACGCACGGAGGCGGTGGAGCCGGTCGCGTCGGCCATCTGGGAGGCGACGGTACGCTTCCAGATCAGCTCGTAGAGGCGGAACTCGTCGTTGGACAGGGAGCCGCGCACGGCGTCCGGGGTGCGGAAGGTGTCACCCGCGGGACGGATTGCCTCGTGGGCTTCCTGCGCGTTCTTGCTCTTGGAGGTGTACACGCGCGGTGCGGAGGGCACGAACTCGGCGCCGTACAGCTCGGAGGCCTGGCGGCGAGCGGCCTTGACGGCCTGATCGCTCAGCGCAACCGAGTCGGTACGCATGTAGGTGATGTAACCGTTCTCGTACAGGCGCTGCGCAACCTGCATGGTCACGCGGGAGGAGAAGCGCAGCTTACGCGCGGCTTCCTGCTGCAGGGTGGAGGTCGTGAACGGCGCTGCCGGGCGGCGCTTGTACGGCTTGGTCTCGACCGAACGCACCGAGAACGCCGCTGACTGCAGGGCGGCGGCGAGCGCGCGGGCCGCCTCCTCGTTCAGGTGGGTGACCTTGGAGGAGCTGAGGGTGCCGTCGTCAGCGAAGTCCTTGCCGGTGGCGATGCGGTTGCCATCCACGGCGACGAGCTTGGCGTCGAAGCCCTCGGAGGCCGCGTTCAGGAAGCGGCCGGACAGGTCCCAGTAGTTGGCGGCGACGAAGGCCATGCGTTCGCGTTCGCGCTCAACCACGAGGCGGGTCGCGACGGACTGCACGCGGCCTGCAGAGAGGCCGCGACCGACCTTGCGCCAGAGCACAGGGGAAATTTCGTAACCGTAGATACGGTCGAGGATGCGGCGGGTCTCCTGCGCATCGACCAGGTGCAGGTCGATGTCGCGCAGTTCGCCGAAGGCACGCTGAATGGCTTCCCGGGTGATTTCGGGGAAGGTCATGCGGTAGACGGGCACCTTGGGCTTGAGGACTTCCTTCAGGTGCCACGCGATGGCCTCACCCTCGCGGTCACCATCGGTTGCCAGGTAGAGCGCGTCGACCTCTTTGAGCTTGCGCTTGAGCTCGGTAACCTTCTTCTTTTTGTCGGGGTTGACCACATAGTAGGGTTCGAAGCCGTCTTCAACGTCGACCGCGAACTTGCCGTAGGGGCCCTTCTTGAGGTTTTCAGGCAGCTCAGAGGGCTGCGGAAGGTCACGGATATGACCCATGGACGAGTCGACCAGGTAGTCCTCGCCGAGGTAGCCGCTAATGGTCTTGACCTTGGAGGGGGACTCCACGATTAGCAGGGCTTTTCCATTCTTGGCCTGAGCGGGCACGGCACTCCTCTATCTATGTGTTGTCGCTACGTATTCAACCATAACCCACACGAACGCCCGGTCCGGGCGGTCGGGGCGGTTCAATACGATGGGTGAGGTGTTTCGTTGAGCGATTAGTGTGTTGGACTCCCGGAGCGGGGGTCGAGGTTGCGCCCCGCACCGTCTGTGCGCTGAGACGCGGTGGTCGCAGGGTACTCGCTCCATCATACGGTACCGGTGGACTGATTGGTGCACGGGGCACCCGTTGACGTGCTCACCGGGGATCCTGCGGGGCCGCGTTTTCCGGGGTGTGGACGCTAACCGCTACCTCGTAAGGGTGTCGGAGTCCGGCTGGGTGCCGTCCAGGTATGCGGGCAGTAGCGGGTACTCGCGGCCGTACACGTTTCGGGGTACGATGCGCACCCACTGCATTTCGTGCGTGTCGGAGTCCGGCAGGTCGAAGGTGCGCACGATCTGCGGGGTCATCTCGGGCGGGAGCCAGTGGGCGACGCCGACCACGATGACCGAGCGGATGCCGTCCTCGAGGGTTTCGTCGATTTCGAAGGCGACGCGGCGGCTGACCACCACGGAGGAGAACTTATTGCCGCGGGTGGTGCGGATGTAAATTTCCTGGTTGGCCACGGCGTAGAGCACGGGGAGCACGTCGACGTGCTGCCCGTCGGTCATGACGAGTCGGCCGAGGGTGTTCGCGTGCAGGCGCTCCCAGCATTTCTCGGCGCTGATGCTTTCATCGGGGTAGAGATTGCTCATGCTCTACAGTGTATGCGATGTTGGGCCCGCGTCAGGGCAGCGGCGGGTCGCTGTGGATAACGGGAAGGTGGTGTGGGCCCGGTGCGTAGAATGGTGTGCATGAGTATTTCTGCCCCCGACTTCGCCCCCGGGTACGCCGCTGTTGCGGATGCGCCCCGCAGCGACGACTACGCCCGCCTCGTGCGCCTGCGCGAGCGCCTCACTGCCCTGAACTACACGTACGACGCCGTGCAGGAGCTTCTGGGCGCGAACGCCGCGGATGCGATGGCCCGCGACCAGGTGGTCCCCGGAATTTGGCGTGTCGAGCAGATTCTGCGCGGCGAGTACAGTGCGGAACAGAAGAACCTGGCGCGCCTGCTGGCGTTTTTCCTGCTGGCCCGCCCGCTGACCGAGGCGGAGGCCGCAGAGGTCTTCGGCGAGACCCTGCAGGACTTCGCGGAGGCATCCCTGATTGAGCGCGACGCGGCAGGTTGCTGGACCGCGAGCGTCGACCTGCGCCCGCACGCCGCCGACGACGGCACCGAGATTTATGTGGCCGCGGACCTGGGCGCGCATCAGCGCCCCGGTGTGCTCCGCAAGGATCACGTGCTCGGCATCGGTCACGCGTCCCTGACCCTGGCGCAGATTACCGAGCGCACCCCCGTCGAGCGTGCCCTGGATGTGGGTACCGGCTGCGGTATTCAGACCTTCCACCTGCTCGCCCACGCTGAGCACGTGACCGCCACCGATATTTCGGAGCGTGCCCTGGCGTTCACCCGCTTTAACCTGTTGCTGAACGCGCAGGCACTCAATATTGACCCGCAGAACCCGCAGGCGCGCGTGAGCCTGCGCATGGGTTCCCTGCTGGAGCCGGTCGCCGGTGAGCTTTTCGACCTGGTGGTGTCGAATCCGCCGTTCGTGATTACCCCGCGCGTTGCCGGTGAGAGCGCCGAGGAGCAGTTCACCTACCGCGACGGCGGCCTGCCCGGTGACGAAATTGTGAGCACGATGGTGCGCCGCCTGCCCTCGGTGCTGGTGCCCGGTGGCCGCGCGCAGATGCTGGGCAACTGGGAGATTATTCGCGACTCTGAGGACCCGGAAGCACCCCGCCCGTGGGATGAGCGCCCACGCGCCTGGGTTGAAGATGCCGACGCCGAGGCCTGGATTATTCAGCGCGAGACGCTGAGCCCCGAGTCCTACGCCGAGACCTGGCTGAAGGATGCGAGCGAGAACCGCGACCGCAAGCACTACGAGCAGACCTACCTGGCGTATCTAAACGACTTCGAATCCCGGAACGTTCATTCTATTGGCTTCGGTATGATTTGGCTGCGCCGCCCGACCGAGGCAACCGCGGCAGGGGTGACCGATCCCCTACAGCGTTTCGAGGAAATCACCTACCCGATTCAGCAACCCATCGCCCGTGCCCTCACCGAGTCCGTGCGCCGTTACGACCGCCTCGCCGCCATGGACGACGAGGCGCTCCTCGCCGCGCACCTGGAGGTCGCCGAGGACGTCACCGAGGAACGCCACGGCCGACCCGGCGCCGAGCACCCGAGCGTTATTCTGCTGCGTGCCGGATCGGGTCTGTGCCGCACCCAGCTGCTCTCCACCGAGACGGCGGGTTTCACTTCCGCGAGCGATGGCGAGCTGGCCGTGGGCCAGATTGTGGCGGCCCTGGCGATGCTGCTCTCCTGGCCCGAATACGACGAGGCGGCCGCCGCCTCGCGCGGTACGCAGGAACAGCATCCGCGCGATACCCTGCTGCACGCGGTGCGCGAGCTGGTGCTCAAGAGCTTCCTGCACTTTAGCGACGAGCACACGGGCGCAGCATCGGCTGGTGAAAATGCCGCTGAGGTATATGCGGCAGAAGCACAGGGCTAGGCGTGCGCATTTGGTCCCTGCACCCCTCCTTGCTTGACCGCCGTGCCCTGGTCGCTTGCTGGCGTGAAACTCTGCTGGCGCAGAAGGTTCTGCGGGGTCTGACTCGCGGGTACACGAACCATCCGCAGCTGATTCGTTTTCGCGCGCATCCGCAGCCGCTGGAGGCGGTTGCCGCCTACCTGCGCGGGTTGGCGGATGAGGCGGATGCCCGCGGCTACTCGTTCAACCGTGCACTGATTGGTGCGGGCGAACACGATGCGGGCAAAAATAGCACAAACGAAAATAGCACAGGTAAAAACGGCACAGGTAAAAACTGCGCCGACAAGGCAGGAAACCCGTATCCTTCGGTCGCGCATATTCCCGTTCCTTTGGGTCAGCTGGAGTACGAGCTCGCCTTTCTGCAGCACAAGGTGGCCGGGCGTGACCCCGAGTGGGAGCATCGGTTGAGCGAGCGACTGGCGGCACGCGGCGAGCTGGCGGCGTGTGCGCATCCGCTCTTTGAGGTGGTTCCGGGCGCTATTGAGCCTTGGGAAAAGACGAAAGACTTTTAGACAGAAGGATTTCTAAGAACGTGAGCATAGTAATGCCCCGGCAGAACCCTTGCGGGTGCCTGCCGGGGCATCGCTGTATGTGTGGCTCAAGCTGTATGGGAACAAACATCTCAGCGCGTTACAGAGCGCTGGAAACAGCTTGGCACGGGGTCTTTACCCCAGGACCTTTACCCCAGGACCTTCACCTCAGGGCCTTTACTTGGTGGTCAGCGCGGGCTTAATTTCCTTCACGATTGTCTCAAGCATCTTCAGGTTGAAGTCCACGCCCAGCTGCAGTCGACCCGCCGCAATGAGATCGGCCATGGCGGCAAGTTCAGCCATGTAGAGCGGGTTTTCGTAGCGCATGTCTGGGTTGCAAGCACTGGCTCTTCAACGTCGGGTGACGGGTCAGTCGTCTTCGAGGTCCTCTAGCACTTCGAACGGCGACTCGACGTCGCCGCGCCAGGCCTCCAGGCCTTCGCGCACCGCGAGCACCGCCACGACCAGCGCCGCGACCGAGTCAGCCCACCACCAGCCGAACAGGCTGTCGAGGACGAGGCCGATGAACACTGCACCGGAGAGGTAGATGCACAGGATGAGCTGCTTGGCGTCGGCCATCACGCTCTTGGAGCCCAGCTCCCGCCCGGTGCGGACCTCAATCCACGCCAGCAGAGGCATGACGACCAGGCTCAGCGCGGTGATACCGAGACCCAGCGGGCTGCGGTCGGGGCCCTCCTGGCCGACCAGGGCCAGCACCGCGTCGATCGAGACGTAGGCCGCCAGCGCGAAGAACGCGATGCCGATGGCCTTGACGGTGACCGTTTCCCACCGCTCAGGGTCCTTGCGGGTGAACTGCCAGGTGACGGCCGCGGCCGAGAGTACCTCGACAACCGAGTCGAGCCCGAAGCCAATGAGCGCCGCGGACGAGGCGAGGACGCCTGCCCAGACTGCGACGATTGCCTCGATTACGTTGTACGTGATCGTGAAGCCGACGATGAAGCGGACGCGCCGGTGCAGCATCGCGCGGCGCGCGGTGGTCAGGATCTCGCTCATGCTCCCGCCGCCGTTCCACAGCAGCCCGACACCGAGCATGCCGGGTCGATGCACGGCGCGGCCTCGTCCACCGCGAGCGTGACGTCGATCAGGGACGTCAGTGCCGCGGCGAGGTGCGGGTCGGCGATCTCGTAGCGCGTCTGGCGGCCCTCGGGCTCGGCGACGACGATTCCGCAATCGCGCAGGCAGGTCAGGTGGTTGGACACGTTCGAGCGGGTCAGCTCCAGCTCGCGCGAGAGCACGGCTGGATAGCTCGGGCCGCCGAGGAGGGTCATCAGAATCCGGGAACGTGTCGGGTCGGCCATGGCGCGGCCGAGCCGGTTCATGACGTCGAGGTGTGAAGCAATAGTCAGCATACGATGACTATACAGTGATAACTGACCAATTGTCCACTTGTGCGGGCTGCTGCACGTGCTCCGCGCCCTTGCCCTCGGGAGGCGGCAGAGTTCGCGCTCATCAGCGACCATCGCCCATCACGGAAGCGACGGCGGCACGCTGGCGGCACGCGGCGAGCTGGCGGCGTGTGCGCATCCGCTCTTTGAGGTGGTTCCGGGCGCTATTGAGCCTTGGGAAAAGACGAAGGACTTTTAGACAGAGGGATTTCTAGGCAGAGGGATTCTAGAACTTCTGCATCTGAAAACACTTGCGAGAGCTTTTAAAGCGCGGTAAAGCCCCGCTCCCAAGCTATGGGGGGGGCGAGGCTTTACCGATGTGACTGAGGGCTGTCTTCTACACCGGGTATCTACCGGGTAGCGCCGTGGTACGTCACGTATGACACAGGTTTTTACCCCGGTCCCTATCGGCTGAGTGTGAAGGTGACAGGGCTTGAAAACCATTACGTTTGCGCATGATCTGACAGATTCTGAAGGTGCGTGATGAGCCCGGAGCGAGGTTTATTCTTCCTCTAGCTTCCGCACCCCCATTTTTCCATTTCATTCAGGGTGTCAACATTCGGGGCACCAAACACCGTCTGCCTGCTCTGATATGCTCCGTGCGGTCACTCTCATCCACAGGGTGCAACTTCTACAGGAGCGGTGCATATACCGTCGTCCGCGTAGCGCTTGATGTACCATCTGCGCCGAACATCGGCGCCAATATATTCCCTGTTTTCTTCCTCTCAACTGCCTAATGTAGAAGACTTATCCCTGGGATTAGCAGCTACGAATAGTAGCGGTGGTCTGCAGCTCGTTATTCAGCTGAACGTTCGGCACCTCAGCACCCGAGTAGGTGATGGTAGCCGATTCCACCTGCGAGGTCAGGGAGAAGCTCTTAAAACCGTATGCCGGGTAAACTTCAATCACACCGGGCAGAATAACAACCTGACCGTAGTACTTAGAACCGGTCTGAGTCAGAGTGTAGTTGCTGCTAGTGGTGTAGGTAATCGTACCGGTAAAGGTTGCGGTGCCGTCGCCGTTATCCTTGATGGTCGGCACAGAAGCAGTCCACGTACCAGCCACGTTCGCGGTACCCAGGTACGGAGCGGTAGCATTCAAATCGCCCATGCGGCCGGTGAGAGTCTTAGTCCACTTCTGAGCGGATCGCTGAAGGGCAATATTGTTGAGAGTCCACTTCCAGTTGGAGGTAGTCGGGACGACCACGGTCACCAGGGTGCTGAAACGCGCACCCGCCTTCAGAACTGCCTTAGAACCAGAGACGTAACCGGTACCGGTCTTCACCGCAGTGGTGGGTACAGAGAACCAGAAGCCGGTCGAGCTAACATAACCACCGTTAGAACCGCTACCAGAGTTGGTCACAGGAGTGTAGCTACCCGCGCCAACCTTTGCCATACCATCGGTGAAGCAGCCTTCAGAAGTAACATTCATGGTCGGGGTATAGGTGCCACCGTTAGCCCAGTATGCCTGGGGGCTGGTGGGGCCATTAAAACCAGCGTCATCACTGTGGGTATAACCGACAAAACCACCGTTATAAGCGGTGGTCACGAAGAGACCGTATTCGCTACCGGCAGTATCACCGGTGCTGGCAGCATATGCCGGAACGACAGCGGATGCGGCGATAACGGGGGTTGCCCAGGCTGCACCGGCTGCCAACTGGCGGCGGCTCAAACCGGGCTGCTGAGCCTCGATGGAGGATTTTTCAGAAGTCATGAGGACTAGTCCTTATCTCGTATGTTGAGTGATAATTCACGATGCACTACCGAAGATGCTCTGAAAGGGTCGGTACAGGAAGAAGTATCCACCTGGAAGAACGCTCTTATCTCCGGGCTCTCCGGATGAGCACTCAATCTACCCTTTTCACGACGGTTCATCGTCGTTGGAAAATCCTGGGTGGCGTGTTAAGACTAGGCATATTCAAAAGATAATAAAAATGCATTGAGATGCATTAAATAAAATTTTTAAATAAATTGCTTTTATACGCTTTGAATTATTTATTTTCAGTGCGGAGAAATATGTGGCTTTAATATAGCCCGCAACAGGCAATGCCCCTTTTTCCGGGTATTCATTCTTATAGAAAGCCACAAAAAACCACACTCTTCACCCCCGAAGCCAACACTTACCTTCAGGCAGAAGAAGAGACTCGCCGCTATTATCGTGACGTATATCACCTTTGCCTACCCAACACAAATATTACTCGAAAGTGCCGCCCTGCACCGTCAAATCAACAAATTGGACGACTTTATGAAACGCAGGGAAAAACCCACTCCCCCTCCCTTGAAAGGTTCAGGACGCAAGGCAACAGACCTTCCACCTAGGATGTGCCTCGATAGGATGTGCCCCGACCCCACATATTCTCAACCCTCACATGCGGATTCAAATAGCCCGATAGCACACAGATCGCCCCGGAATCATAGCTCCGGGGGCGATCTTCATAATGAAAATTAGTTTAGGGAATAAAGTGCAAACTTACACGTGGACGATACACCCAGACAGCATGCTGTTTTTACACCGTTCTGCACCCTATTTATTTACCAATAAATATTTCTAAAATAACCAATAAATTCAATAATTTTATGATATTTACTTGGTGGTCAGCGCGGGCTTAATCTCCTTGACAATGGCATCCAGCATCTTCAGATTGAAGTCCACGCCCAGCTGGTTCGGTACGGTCAGCAGCACGGTGTCCGCTGCCTGAACCGCCTCGTCACGAGCGAGCTCCTCGGCAATCTCCGCCGGGTCACCAATGTAGCTACGGCCAAAGCGAGAGAAGCTGTTGTCGATAATGCCGGTGTAATCCTGTGAATCCTCCGCGGCGCGGCGACCGAAGTAGCGCGCCGAGGTCTCATCAACCACCGGCAGCACCGAGCGGGAGACCGAAACACGCGGAACACCCGAGTTACCCGCCTTCACCCACTCGGAGCGGAAGAGGCGAATCTGCTGCGCCTGCTGCTGGTCGAAGGGAATACCCTTATCTTCAAGCATCAGAGTCGAAGACATAAGGTTCAGGCCCTTCTGCGCGGTCCACACGGCGGTGCTATCGGTGCCCGCGCCCCACCAGATGCGGTCACGCAGGCCCGGCGACTGCGGCTGGACGGGGGCGTACTTGCCGGGAACGCGAGCGCTGGGTGCCATACCCTCACCCTCGATTGCCTTGAGGAAGATGTCGAGGTGACGGCGCGCCATGTCGCTCTCGTTTTCACCCTCTGCCGGGTAGTAGCCGAAGCTCTCAAAACCGCGAATCACGGATTCGGGCGAACCGCGGGAGACACCGAGCTGCAGTCGGCCCGCCGCGATGAGGTCAGCCATGGCGGCGAGTTCCGCCATGTAGAGCGGGTTTTCGTAGCGCATGTCAATCACGCCGGTGCCCAGCTCGATGCGTTCGGTCTTGGCGGCGATTGCGGAGAGCAGCGGGTAGGGGGTCGCCTGCTGCTGGTCAAAGTGGTGCACGCGGAAGAACGCGCCATCCAGTCCGATATCTTCGGCGCCTACCGCGAGGTCAATTGCCTGGAGCAGGGATTCTGCGGCCGAGGGTACACGGGAGCCGGGAACCTCAGCCCAGTGGCCGAAGGAGAGGAAGCTGAGCTTCTTTTCGGTGCCAGCCTTGGGTTCGAGGTGGCTGATGCGGATGGACTCGTCGAGCTGCGGATCGAACTGCGGGGTGCCGGGGTTGGTGGGGGTGCTCATTGTTTTTTCCTTTGCGGGTTGTGCCCGATTCTCTTGTAGTGCCGGGCTGGTATTTTAAATCTACCCCCAGATACTTTACATGTCAAGTATTTTATTATGAGCGGGGAAATTCGGGTCGGGCAAGAGGAACTCCCTCCCCCGCTTTCGCCGCACGCATCACCCGCACGCCCCACCCATACGGCGCACACATACCGCCACAAAATGCTGGCACAAAATATAGTCGAAAAGGGCACAAAAAAGCCCGGCGGCACGAACGCATCGCACCACCGGGCCTTTCTATTCAACAGCTAAAACTGCAACTAAAACGACAGAAACAAACTGCCGAGACAAACTACATTAGGAACGCTTCGCCAGCGGAACCCACAGTTCCATACGGTAATCAGCCGCCTGCATATCGCCGCGGCCGTAAACCTCCAGGCCACCAACCGGGCGGTACTGCGGGTTCTTCGCGAAGAACGCCTCCTCAAAGCTCGCAAAGCCAGCCGGAATGGACTCCGAAATCGAGCCGGTCACCTCGACCACCGCATAGGTGCTCGCAGGCAGCTCCAGCACGCCCAGGCCGAGCTTCACCGCGCTCGCCGGCTCCGACACCAGGAAGCCCGCCGTGTAGCGGACCTGACCCTTCGGGTTCGGCTGAGTGCACACGCCCAGGTACTGGGTCACATTCAGAACGTCCAGCATTGCCGGGGAGGCCTTCTGATTCAGCTCATCCCACAGCGGGGAGAAGTCCTCATCCAGGGAAAACACCCGCGAAACGCCGGCAACGACCATCGCCGGGTGTTCCTCAACGCGGGGCTCTGAAATCTGAACCGCGTTCTCCTTGGCGGAGGCCATTAGGCCCTCACCTCGGCGGCTTCGCGGTCCACCGAGCACTCGGGCACGCAGTGGCGCTTCGCATCATCAGCTGCGCACTCGGGGCAGAGCAGAACCAGCTCACGGCAGGAATCGTTGGAGCAGTTCTCGAACTTGTTCGAGGGGGCGCCGCACTGTTCGCACTTGCCGATGGTGACGGTGTCCGGGGTGAACTCCATGTGCATGCGCTTGTCGAAGACGTAGAGCGAGCCTTCCCACAGTTCCTTGTCGCCGTACTTCTCGCCGTAACGCACGATGCCGCCGTCGATCTGGTAGATTTCCTTGAAGCCGCGGTTCTTCATGAGCGCGGAGAGAATCTCGCAGCGGATCCCGCCGGTGCAGTAGGTGACGACCGGCTTGTCCTTGAGGTCGTCGTACTTGCCGGACTCAATCTCGCGGATGAAGTCGTGGGTGGTGCGCACGTCGGGGACAATGGCGTTCTTGAACTTGCCGATCTTCGCTTCGAAGGCATTACGGCCGTCGAAGAAGACCACCTCGTCGCCGCGCTCTTCAACGAGCTTGTTGACCTCTTCGGGCTTCAGGTGCACGCCGCCGCCAACGACGCCGTTCTCGTCCACCTGCAGCTCGTCGGGAGCGCCGAAAGCCACAATCTCGTCGCGAGCCTTCACGGACAGGCGGGGGAAATCCTCCGCACCACCCTCGGACCACTTGAACTCCATGTTCTTGAAGCCGGGGTACTTGCGGGTTTCCTTGGTGTACGCCTTGACCGCGTTAATCTCGCCGCCGAGGGTGCCGTTAATGCCGTGCTTGGAAATCAGGATGCGCCCGCGCAGGCCGAGCTTCTCGCAGAGGGCACGCTGCCAGAGCATGACCGCCTGCGGGTCGGCGATGGGGGCGAACTGGTAATACAGAATAATCTTATTTTGAGCCACGAAACTATTTTAACGTGCGATACCCCCAATACATACAGAATCCTTGATGCGTGCGAACCCTCGGCACAAAAATACGCCCGATACCCCGGAACGCCCCCGACTGAAGACGGATGGGCCCGTAACGAACGAGGGAGTTCGCGCGCGAGCCGAGACCTACAATTGAAGCCATGCCCCAGCACGCAGCTCATCACCCCGCAGACCCCCAATCCGCGACCGTAGACCGTTCGGGCCCACCGGCGGTACCCGGCGTGCCCCGCCGCCTCGGCGACCTTCCAAACGCCACTCAGCAGGCTCTGAGCGCCCTCCTCCCCGAGCTGTCGCCCGCCTCCACCCTGCCCGAGCAGATCACCCACGTGCACACCATCCCGGCCCGCGAGGCGGAGCACGCCCCCTGGCCGCAGTGGATGCATCCGCGCGTGGTGGAGGCCTTCGAATCTCTCGGCATTTCGGAGCCATACGCTCACCAGGTCGCCGCCGCGCAGGCGGCCCACGCCGGTCTTGACGCCGCCCTGGAGGCGAGCGCCGCCCGCTACGGCTGGCGGAGCGGGCACCCCACAGCTTCGCCCGGCGACCAGATGTCCGCGCCGGGTCGCGCGCACGCGGAGGGACCGGGTAGCGGCGGGCACGTTATCGTTGCCACGGGCACGGCATCGGGCAAGACCCTGAGCTACCTGATGCCCACGCTGGACGCCGTTTACCGAGCTTCGTGCGGCGAACCGGTGAGCTCAACTTCCGCGTATTCCGGGACTGAGAACCTCAATAATAGAGCGAATATTCTTTATATTTCTCCGGCGAAGGCACTCTCCGCAGACCAACTCACCGCCCTCACCTCCTACAATCTTCCCGGGCTTTACCCGGCCAGCTACGACGGGGACACCCCCACCGGCGAACGCCGCTGGATTCGCGAGCACGCCAACTTCATCCTCACCACCCCGGACATGCTCAACTACTCGATTCTGAGCAACCACCGGCAGTGGGCCTCCTTCCTGCGCGGGCTGCGCTACGTGGTGCTCGACGAGGCCCACAGCTATCGAGGGGTCTTCGGCGCGCACATCGCCAATCTGATGCGCCGCCTGCGGCGCGTCTGCGCCCTTTACCGCAGCGTGCCCGTGTTCTACGGCGCCTCGGCCACCAGCTCCAACCCGGTCGAGTCCTTCGCCAAGCTCATTGGCGTGCCGCAGCGGGCGGTCACCGCCATCACCGAATCCACGGCCGCCCGCGGCGAGACTGCCGTGGTGCTCTGGGAACCCGAGCTACTCCCGCCCGCAGCAACCGACCGCCTGGCCGCCGGTGCCCGCAGCACCCAGCAGGAGGCCCTCAAATCCGAAGCCGAACAGAACGCCCCGCGCCGCCTCTCCCCCATCGAGCAGGGTGCGCAGATGCTCACCGACCTGGTGCTATCGCGCACCCGCTCGCTGGTCTTTGCGGGCTCCCGTCGTAGCGTGGAGGTCCTCTCGCAGAAGACCCAACGCTACCTCGACGAAGTTGAGCCCGGCCTCGCCCACCGTGTCGCCGCGTACCGGGCAGGATACACCCCCGAAGAGCGCCGCGAACTCGAACGCAGGCTCCGCAACGGCGAGCTGCTGGGCCTGGCCAGCACCTCCGCGCTGGAGCTGGGTATCGACATTTCCGGGCTGGACGCGGTCATCGTGGCCGGCTGGCCCGGCACCCGCGCATCCTTTACCCAGCGCATCGGCAGAGCCGGACGAGGCGGCCAGGACGCGCTCGCCGTTCTCATCGCCGACGACAACCCGCTCGATACCTACCTGGTGCACCACCCGGAGGCGATTTTTGGGCAGGACGTTGAAGCCACCGTTTTCGACCCAACCAACCCCTATGTGCTCTCCCCTCAGCTCTGTGCGGCCGCCCAGGAGGCCCCCATCCGCGTTGAGGAGCTGAACCTTTTCGGCCCGCACACCGAGGCGCTCCTGGATCGCCTGGTGCAGCAGGGGTACCTGCGCCGCCGCGCCGACGGCTGGTACTGGACGCACGCCGAGTCTGCCGCCGACCTGGTCGACATCCGCGGAACCGGTGGTGGCCCCTACCAGCTCATCGACGGGCAGGAGGGTACGCTCGTCGGCACCATGGACGCCGCACACGCCATGAGTCAGGGGCACCCAGGAGCGGTATATATTCACCAGAACGTTCTCTACGTGGTCGAATCCCTCAGCGAGGACGAGCGCGTGATTCTGCTCAGCCGCGCCAACCCGGACTTCTACACGCGAGCTATCGAAACCACCGAGGTGCGAGTGCTCGCCGAGCGGGCGCGCGTACGCTTCGAGGAGGCCCGCAGCGTAGGCCCCGGCGAAAGTTCCGACACCGTCCTCACGATGCACCGCGGCCAGGTTCAGGTCACCAACCAGGTGACCGGCTACAAACGTTTCTCGGTCTACGGCGGTGAGCACCTGGGTAACGAGCCCATGCCCATGCCCCCGGAGGTGCTCATCACCGAAGCCGTCTGGTTCACGTTCGAGCCCAGCTACCTCTTCGGGGCCGGAGTGACCGAAGAGGACGGCCCGGGCACCCTGCATGCCGCCGAGCACGCCGCCATCGGCCTGCTGCCCCTCATCGCCACCAGCGATCGCTGGGATCTGGGAGGGCTCTCCACGCTCTACCACGTCGATACCGGCCAGCCCACGATCTTCGTTTACGATGCCGCGCCGGGCGGTGCGGGCATCAGCGAGCGCGGCTTCAACGCGGTTCGGCGGTGGCTGAGCGCCACCCTCGAGGCCATCGAAAGCTGCGGATGCGAGCAGGGGTGCCCCTCCTGCGTACACTCGCCCAAGTGCGGTAACCGCAACGAGCCCCTCAGCAAGGCCGGCGCGATGGCCCTGCTGAGGGCCATGCTGAAGAGCATCGACGGAAGCACCGATACGGAAGAGGGGGCGACTCCCGGGATAGTCGCCAGGGATTAGAAAGCCGTCGAGGGCTAGACTCCCGAAGCTCAGTCCGTCGGTGGCGCTTCCTCCGCGGGCATCTCCTCGGGAGGGTCCTCAACCTCGGGGACTTCCGGGGCGTGCTCCCCCAGCGGGTGCGCGGCTCCCGCCCGGGCTCGCGCTCTCGCCGGGCCCAGCACGCTCATCGGGCCGCTGACCGGCACTGCGACCGTCACCTCCACGGTTTCGGGTCGGTCCGGGAAGATGCACGCCTCCAGCCGGGCGCCGTTCTTGACGGCCCATTCCTTGGCCACCTCGCAGGGGTCTCCGGAGGCAAGACCCCTGTAGGCGTCCGCCGCGGCCAGGGCGCTGAGATCGGCTGCGGAGGAGGCCCGTCGGTTGGCGGAAACCGCCCCGATGAGTCCGGCCACAGTCACCGTCATAATCAGCAGAACGGCCACGATGCCCAACGCGAGAACTGTGCCGCTGCCCTCCTCCCGGGACCCCGCGGATACCGGGTCGCCCGCCCTAGCCGGGGTCGCCAGAGTCGGCGCTGTGCCCTCCCGGTTCTTCCGGTTCATCGATGCCTCCTTCCTGTCGGGCATGGGCCTCGGCTCGCAGGGTCCATCCCGTCGCGGAGCCGATAACGCCGGGAGCGGGACGGGTCACCACGACCTGCACCTGCGAGGCCTCACCAGGCTCCCAGTTCGCCGCGCTCACCTGCACGCTCTGCGCCGGGTCGATGCGTTCGACGACCGCACGAATCTCGGCTTCCGAGTCGCCCCGGGCGGCTGCACGGGCCGCCGCCCGGGCCGATTCTTCCAGCTTTACCTGGGCCACGCCGGTGGAGGCTGCCCCCAGGCAGAGGGCGAGCACCGCGGTCACGGCGGGCAGGGCCACCGCGAACTCGGCGGTTACGGCGCCCAGTTCCTCGGGCCGAGGGTTGCGCCTCCGAGACCTACCCACAATACGACCTAAAATGACACGAACGGTCATTCTTTATTCCTCCTTCCTGTGCTGATATTTCAGGTGTTTCTACCGGTCATAATTAGGCCTGGCCCAATATCTTATAGCCCTATAGCAGGCCCGTGTTTCCCGCAATCGAGAGGGCGTTACGCACGATGTCCAGGAGCATTGAACGCACCTCGTCCGATTTGAGGATGACCACCAGCAGCCCCGCGAAACCGACCGCCGCAAGCATGACGATTCCGTACTCCGCGGTGGATGCGCCCTCCTCCACGTCACCGGCGGGGGCGTAACGTTCGGCTTCGTGCGTTTCACGCTCCGCGGCGCCGAGAGCGGTGGAGAGCTCGAGCGGTTCGTCCCCGCATGAAGTCCCGTAACGCCCGGTCGGTTCAGCGGGCTCAGTCCCATCTCCCGCAGCGCGCGAGCTACGTTCTTCGCCTTCGTCAAGTGCGCAACCCAGCGCGCAGCAGGTGGGGCCACAAGAGTCTAGGGTGCATCCCTCGGCCAGGGCACGGGCAATATTCAGAACGCGTTCTTCGCTCTGAGCCAGCTCCTGCGGGAGCCCCATCGGGGCCTCGCTCGAGGCGCCGGGCAGGGTAATCTTGGTGGCCTTCGTATCGGGCAATTCATCCCCATCGAAGAGGTCCGCACATTCCTCGCGTAATTGTTTGAGGGTCGTGGCGATAGCAACCGAGAGCGGCACGGGCCCGAGGATAGTCTGGGCAGCCTCCGCCTCGTAGCGGTCGGCTTCGTTCTCTCCACGTCGTTCGGGGTAGGTGGGGGTCAGAATGTTCGTCATTGGTCTTCCTTTCTCAAGGTATTTGGGATTGCGCACCGAGCGGTTCGTTCAACTCGGCGCGAGAATGTGGGATCGTTCCCGCGGGGCCTACCCGGTGAGGGTCGGCAGGAGCGAAATGAGGATGGGCACGATGCCCAGGCAGATGAATGCCGGTAGGGAGCAGAGTCCGAGGGGCACGACCAGGGCAACCGAAAGTTTTCCGGCGGCCCGCTCCGCGGCGCGACGCTCACTCAGGCGTTGCGCGTCGGCGAGGGCCCTGAGCAGGGGCGCGCTCGGGCTACCGGCGGTGTAGGCCGGGGCGAGTGCGTCCCTCAGCGGACCCCAGCTTCCCGTGGCGGTTCCGGCCCAGGCCGCCTCCCAGGTGGCTCCCATCTGCAGTCGGCGGCATATCGCTCGCAGTTGCCCGCTGTTCAGGGCCTCGGCGAGAGCCGTCAGGGCCGAAAGTGGCGAGAGCCCGGCCCTCAGCTGCGCGCCGAGCAGCTCCAACATGAGAGCCGTGTCCGCTCCGGGTGAAGCGCAGGCTTCCGTGTGCCCCAAAGACGCGTGCCCCAAAGAGCCGAAGCGTCGGCCCTCACGACCGGTCGGTTCCCTCGCGAGATGCCCACCGAGTCGGACGGGCTGAGCGGTAGAAGAGCCTCTCCCCTCGCTTTCCTCCTCGGCCCGGTGCACCAGCCGGGCCGTCCACCCTCGCCCTATCAGGGCCAGCGCGAGTCCGAGCAAGCCCGCGAGGGCACCAGCCACCGAGCCGGTGAGCACACCCAGCGGGTCGCTGCCCATCAACATTCCCAGTCCCAGCCCGATGAGCGGTAGCCACGAGAGGATTCGACCGGTAGCTCGAGGCGCCGCCAGCGCGCTCTGCCGTCCCAGGAGTGCGTCGATACGTTCCTCGGCGTGCTCGGCGGCTCGCTCCAGACTGGTGGCCAGGGGCGCTCCGGCGTTTTCGCTCATGCGCAGGCTGAGGGACAGGTCGCGCAGGCGTTCTCGGCTGTGAGGTCTCAGGCTGCGTTCATCCTCGTCAAGAACCTGTTCGCAAGCCAGATGCGGCGATAGCCCCCAGGCCGCGGCAGTCTCCAGAGCCCGGATAAACCGGCGAATATCTTCACCGATCCGTGGGTGCTCTTCGGGGTACGAGAGGGATTGCACCGCCTCGTGCAGACTCATCCCCGACCGCAGGTTGAGGGCCAGGGAACGCAACACGAGTGGCCACACGCGCATCTCTTCGGCATCCGCTACGCCGGGGCGGCGATTCTTCCAGCGCTCCCGCAGGTTCAGCGATGCGGTTCGTGCGGCTCTCATGTTCTCCCCCTTTCCCGGACGCCTCCGGCTGACTCCGACGGGGCTACCCCTCGACCGGGCTCCGGATTAATGGGAATCCTCCGCACCCGCAACCGCTCTTCGGGCCCCTCAACGTGCAGGCTATACACGCCCTCAATGCGGCGGCGGCCGCCCTGCTGCTCGAGGTGAATAATGCGCTCAAAAGCCGTCACCGTATGCAGAGCAACCGTTCTATAATCCAGGCCCGCGAGCGCGCCCAGGGCAATCAGTCGGCGAGGCACCGCCTCGGCGCTATTGGCGTGCAACGTGGTCCCGGCACCGCGGTGACCGGTGTTCATGGCGGTCAGCAGGTGCACCACCTCCGCCCCGCGGCACTCCCCCACAACCAGGCGGTCCGGGCCCATGCGCAGGGCTTGCACGATGAGTTCGCCCAGGCCGATAGCGCCCGCCCCCTCTGAATTCGCGGCTCGGGTTCTAAGGGCAACGACCTGCTCGTGTTCGGGGGCGAGCTCCGGGGTGTCCTCCAGAATGACGATGCGCTCGGCCGGTTCACACAGCCCCAGCAGGGCGTTGAGGAGCGTCGTCTTACCGGTTCCCGTACCGCCGCTAATGACGAATCCACGGCGCTCGGCCACCATGCGACGCAGGTAGTCGGCGGTTGCGGCATCGCACAATCCGACGCTGACGAGGCGGTTTAGGCCAGGGCGTTCCCTTGCCGGCAATCGGATGGACAGGCGGGTGCGCTCGCTCAGGGGCGGAATGACGGCGTGGATGCGTCGACCCACCTCATCGCTGACGTCGGCAGCCGGGTGCGCGGTATCCAGTTGCCCACCGCGGCGGCGAATAAGGCGCTCGGCCAGGGCACGCACTCGCTGCTCGTTGCCGAGGCTCAGGGCGACGGGGCGAACCTCACCACCGATGCCCGCCCAAATATCGCAGGGTGAGTTCACGTAGATATCGGTGATGGCGGCGCCGAGTTTTTCCCCCGCTTCGAGGAGCAAATCGAGCGCGCCAAACCCGTAGAGCTCAGACCCCAGGTAGCGCAGAGCCAGTTCTCGGTCGACGGGTACGTGTTCGACGCTGGGGTAGCTCCACGGGGCGGTCCCCCGTCCGGCAGCGCGCGGACCTGCGAGATGTGCAGTAAAAACGCCCGGTAGCTTCCCCGGCTTTCTCCGTAGGGATAGGGTACCCGAGAGGACCCGGGGCATAAAGCGAGACAGGAGCCCGGGGGCTACCCGGGGCGACCCCGGGAGCGTACCGGGCGGCGGGGCTCCGTCTATCTCGGCGATAACCTCCTCCACGACCCCCTCGAGGAGAGGACGCAACGGCGACTCGAAGAAGGGCTGTGCTGATGAGGGCCCGTTAAAGGCCGCGGCTCCGTCGAGCGCGAGGGAGCTGAATTCCGGGGAACGCAGGATGCGCTCCCTCGCCTGTACGGCCACGGCGCGGGCCCGGTAGTCTTCGGGCACCATCAGCGCGGAAACACTCGCCCCGGCAGACACCCCGCTAGGCATAGGCACCCCGTGAGGCGCCCCAGCTGGCGGTGTGGGGGCAAGGCCCTGTTCCGACTCCCGCGGAGGAATCTGCGCCCTCACGCGCGGCGAGTCAGCGAGTAGGGTGCGCTGCGGGTTCTGTAGCTGGTCGGTATTCTTCATGGGTTCATCACACCACGTGAGGAAAACCCCCAAATATAGAACAATCGTTCTGTGGATAATTCCGGCTTAAACCCCGAAAAATCCGTTATCCACAGGGCGTTTTCGCCTCGTTTTGGCCGCTCAGCCTCCGTTCCGACGGCTTTATGACGAAACGCGAAAACCGCACAGCCCCAAAGTCGTCCGCCCCAAAACTCGCTTACTCCAAAACTCACCCGCTTCAAGACCCGCCCCCGCTTCGCACAGCACCCCTGTCTCACACGGCATCCCGGCCTCGCACAGCGCCCCCAGCCTCGCACAACCCCTTCAGCCGCTCAGCCGCTCCTACTATCCACAGGCTCGACGCCCCGTCACGGCCCGCACCCGGTCGTCACCGATAATGGAACTATGTACATCCTCCTCAGCCCCGCCACCGGTGCGGACATCACGGCCCGCACCGGCACCGCGAATCAGCCCGTCACCGCCCGCATTGCGGCGGGCGTGCCCGCGCGCGGACGGGCGGAGAGCCCGGTGACGTCATGGGGAGCTTTCCACTACGAAGACCCCACCGCCGAGCAGCTGGCCGACCCTTCCTTCATTCCGCAGATTCTGCGCGCAGACCGGGTCAGCGCCGCGAACCTGGCGGCCTACGTGCGCGAGGTTGAGCGGAGGGCCGAGCGGTCCTCGGACCGCCGACCCCCGCGCTGGATCTGGGCCGATACCCGCCACATCGCACCCCTGCTATTGCGGCGCGGGGTGCGCGTGCACCAGTGCTACGATCTGCGGCTCGTGCAGCGTATTCTGCGGACCGCAGCCACGCATCCCAGCCGCTTTGTCAGCTACGAAACCGAGCTGGACCTCTCGGAACTCGCCGAGGCTCTAGAGCCCCAGGGATACCTGCCAGTGGCCCGCCAAATTCAGGGGCAGGAGGAACTATTCGGCGCGGATTTCCTGAGCGGTGCCGCTCAGAAGAACGCCGGTTCAGCCGGTGCTTCCGCAAAGAATCCCGCGCAGGCCTCGGGGACCCACGATCTTCTTGAGCCGGCGCCTCACGAGCCTTTCGAGGCACAGCTTTCGGCCGGGCCCGTCCGTCTTTTGCCGGAACACCCCGTCGTGCGCGCCCTCATGGGCGAATGGCTGGCCCAGGCGCGGGCCATCAGCTCCTCGAAGCATCCCGAACGTCTGCGATTGCTGGCGGCGGCCGAATCGGCGGGCGCCCTCGTCGCTGCCGAAATCGGGTACTACGGCATCCCCTTTAACGTGAGGGCTCACCACGAACACCTGCAGGAACTACTGGGCCCCCGGCCCGAGCCCGGCC
Organism: Rothia sp. HMSC072B03; assembly: GCF_001809565.1. Classification (NCBI taxonomy): domain Bacteria; kingdom Bacillati; phylum Actinomycetota; class Actinomycetes; order Micrococcales; family Micrococcaceae; genus Rothia; species Rothia sp. HMSC072B03. Next base: position 193,935 of record NZ_KV797969.1, on the reverse strand, counting down.
AACGCCCACAAAAGATGCAGGAGCTGGTCAAAGAGATCCAGCGCATGCTGTTCATGCCCACGCTTAACCCCGACTCACCGCAGGAGCTTCTACACGCCCTGCAGTCGGCGGGTGCCTCGGTGACGTCGACCCGGTCCTGGGAGCTCAAGAGCTGGGCGAAGGCCGTGCCCTCGCAGCGGCAGAAGCGGCAGGCCCTCATTGAACCGATTCTGCGCTACAAGAAGCTGTACCGTATCTGGACCGCCAACGGCTGGGCGTGGTCCGACACCTGGGTTTCTGAGGGCGCTTTCCGCCCGCACCTTGAGGTGGGCGGGGCCGCGACCGGGCGCTGGGGCGCTTCGGGCGGCGGCGCCCTGCAGCTTCCCGCCGAGATTCGGCAGGCAATTCAGGCCCCCGAGGGGCAGATTCTGACGGTGACGGACGGCTCGCAGATTGAGCCGCGCATCCTGGCGGCCCTCAGCCGGGATGAGGCGCTCGCAGCGGCCGGACGAGGCGCTGACCTGTACGCCGGCATCGCCGAGTTGGCGCGTCTCAAGGGCGTGGGTCTGACGGAGCGCGCCCACGCCAAGGTGGGCATGCTCGCCATCATGTACGGCGGACGCAGCGGCGAGATTGGGGCGCTTCTTCCGCACGTTGCGGCCCTCTTCCCGCAGGCCATGGAGTTCACGGAGCGGGCGGCGCGCATCGGTGAGGCGGGCGGTCAGGTGACGACTTTTCTGGGGCGCACTTCACCGCCGGTGAGCGATCGTTTTCGCGAGATTGTGGCGGATCGTTCCTCACCGGCGGCCGAATCGCGTGCGGTGTCGACCGCGCGTGCTCACGGCCGCATGACCCGCAACTTTATTGTTCAGGGAACCGCCGCGGAGTGGGCGCTGTGCTGGATGGGTTCGGTGCGCACCCGCCTGCTGACGGAGACGATTTTCGGCATGCCCATGCGCACCCGCATCGTCTATTTTCTGCACGATGAGCTGCTGCTGTGCGGTCCGGAGCTGGAGGCCGAGCGCGTGGCTCGCATCGTGCGCGAGTGTGCGGCGGAGGCAGCGCGTCTGCTTTTCGGCAGGGTCCCGGTGGATTTTCCCGTCTCGGTGCACCACGTACACGATTACTCCGAAGGTAAATAACCCGCGGCGGGCTGTGCGGGCCGCCGTGGGGTGGGGCCGCGTTCGTTTCCACCGGCTGGCCGGCACGCCATACGACCGGCGGGTTCTAGGGCTCGTACCCGGGTGCTGGACGTAGATCGTTGCGGTTCCAGGGCACGGTCCAGCCAAGCGAGTCGAAGATGCGGTCCAGCAAAATCGCGGTGAATCCCCACACCGTGAACTCCTCACCGCCGGGCATGCGCACATCGAAGGCGGGGGTGCGGTGCGAGGTGCGGCCGCGTTTGATGTAGGCGGTGTGCCGGTTGGCGGGGTTCAGCAGGTCGCGCACGGGCACGCGGGCGATGAGCGCGGACTCGTTGCGGTCGACCACGCTGACGGGCACGGGGCTGTTCCACCAACCGATGACGGGGGTGACCATGAAGTCGCTGATGGGAAGCGGCAGGGTGCGTAGCTGGCCGAGGACCTGCACGCCGGCGGGGTCCAGGCCGGTCTCCTCCACGGCCTCGCGCAGTGCGGCGATGTGTGCGACCGGTTCGCCCGTGGACTCGGCGAGCGTGTAGTCTTCGGGGTCGATTTTCCCGCCGGGGAAGGCGGGCTGACCGGCGTGCGCGCGAAGTGTTGCGGCGCGCACGAGCAGAAGCACGTCCAGGTCGGCACCCACGTTCTCGGGGCATCCTTCGAATTCGCCGGTGGAGGGCGAGTCATCGAGAACGCCGAAGAGAATCAGCACGGCGGCCTCCTTGCTCAGGGGGCTGGCGGGGGCGCTGCGTAGCAGGGCGTCCACGTCAAATTCGACCCCGCCGCTGGCGAGGGCCTCGAGAAGGTCACGGGCAGGGTGCTCGGTTCCGCTGGTCACGGTCATAGTTGGTTGCTCTCCGCATCGTATGCAGGCGTGGGGTTGTGCTCGTCCATGGCTCGCGCTATCCGGGCGGGCCGTCTACGGCGATTTCACCAGTGTACGGCAGGGGCCGGCTAGGCGCTGAGCGGGTACCCCTCGGCCTGTAGCTGGCGGCGGGTTGCGCCCTGCAGAAAGCGAAGGTGCAGGTCCTCGCGGCCGGGGGCCATTTCGTATTTCATGAGCTTGCGGGCCTTCTGCTCGTTGGTCTCGCCGATGCCGTAAGAGGGGCAGAGATCTGCAACCGGGCATACGCCGCAGGCGGGCTTCTTGGCGTGGCAGATGCGGCGGCCGTGGTAGACCATGCGGTGCGAGAAGATGGTCCAGTCCTTGCGTTCGATGAGCTCTGCAACGTCTTTTTCGACCGCTTCGGGGGCCTCGGCGGTGGTGAATCCCATGCGGCGGGCCAGGCGGCCAAAGTGCGTGTCGACGGTCAGTCCGGGCACGCCGAAGGCGTTGCCGAGCACCACATTTGCGGTTTTGCGGCCGACTCCGGCGAGCTTGACGAGCTCCTCGAGGGTGGAGGGCACCTGCCCGCCGTGCTCCTCGACGAGCTGGCGCGAGAGGTTCACGATGGAGCGTGCCTTGGCGCGGTAGAAGCCGAGGGACTGGATGTAGGGCTCGACCTCCTCGTAGCGTGCGGAGGCGAGCGCGGTGGCATCCGGGTAGCGGGCGAAGAGCGCACCGGTCACGGAGTTGACGCGCACGTCGGTGGTCTGCGCCGAGAGCACGGTGGCGATGAGTAGCTCGAAGGGGGTGTCGAAGTCGAGTTCGGCGACCGCGTAGGGGTAGGTTTCGCCCAGGATACGGTTGATTTTGCGGGCGCGGCGCACCGTGGAGAGGTGGCTTTCGGGTGCGCGGGCCTTGAGCCGGCGTGCGGCCGCGGCGGCTTTGAACTCTGGGACGACGCGAATCTGCAGGAGTGATTCGGTGTTGTCTGCCGCAGTGTCTTGGGCCGAGGTGTTCTGTGCGGCCGTTGCGGGGTGGGTGGCGTTCTCGGTCATAGCGTGAGGGTACCGGGCTTTGGGGTGCGGACGGTAGCGAGGTTCACCGTAGTTGGCCTCCGTCTTCTATACCGCGTCATTTTCTGGGCAGTTCGCGTTGGCTCGTACTGTGCGGGTGCCTGCTGTGCCACACTGGTTCTATGTCAGATACGATTTTTGTGCTTAACGGCCCGAACTTGAACCTGCTCGGGCAGCGCCGCCCCGAGGTGTACGGCTACACGACCCTGCACGATATTGAGCGTTCAGTGCGTGAGCGTGCCGCCGCCCACGGTTTCGACGTTGAATTCATGCAGTCCAACCACGAGGGTGTTCTGGTGGACGAGATTCAGCGTGCCCGCACGCGCGGGGCCGCCATCATTATCAATCCGGCGGCGTACACGCATACCTCCGTGGCGCTTCACGACGCTCTGGAGGCGGCGGAGCTTCCGGTGGTTGAGGTGCACCTGTCGAACGTTCACCGCCGTGAGGAGTTCCGTCACCGTTCCTTCGTATCCCCGCAGGCCACCGCGGTGATTGCCGGTGCCGGCGCTTACGGTTACGTCATGGCGGTAGATTTCCTGGCGCAGCATTTGGCGGAATAGCCCAGTGCAGCATCTGGCGGAATAGCAGCGCAGCATCTCGCTGAGTAACTTGCCCTCCCCCTTTCGTTAAATAGTTCAGGCTCCCGTTCCTCGTGCGAGGGCGGGAGCCTGATCTGTTGTGCCGCTGTTCCGCGGCTCGATACTAGCTACTTACGGCAGGATCCAGTGGAGACGGCGGCGGTGTTGTTACCGCCCTCGGCCAGGGCCTGCTTGAGGGTGGTCGCGGTGATGGCGTAGCCGGTCTGGCCGGTGGTTGCCTTACCGAAAATCACGCCAACCACGTTGCCGTTCTCGTCGAGGACGGGACCACCGGAGTTGCCGTGCTGAACGTCGGCTGCCAGCTGATAGACCTGGCGCATGGCGTTGGCTCGGCCGGTGTCGGCGTCGATGGTCTGGGTGTTGCCGATGCCCTGCACGGTGGCGGGCAGCGCCTTGAACGGGCCGCCCTTGGGGTAGCCCATGAAGGTCACGAGGCTACCCGCGGAGGCGTTCTTACCGATGGTAAGCGGCTTCAGGGGAAGCTTCGGCACGCTGATGAACGCGAGGTCCTGTTCGGTGTCCATGTAGACCACGGTGCCGGGCCAGGTGCGTCCGCGGGAGTCCTGCACGACCGGGGAGCTCACGCCGGCGACCACGTGGGCGTTGGTGACGACCAGGCCGGTGTCGGCCACGAAGCCGGATCCGGTGGAGGTGTAGCCGCACTGCTCTGCGGCTCCCAGGATCTCCACGACGGAGGCGCTGGCGGCGTCAAGCGCATCGGACTCAACGCTCTCGGTCGGGGCGGATGCTTCGGGGGCGATGAGCTCGCTGACCTCGGGAATGGAGGTGGAGGCGAGCACGTTGTTACGGACCGAGTCAATCTGGTCCTTAAGGGCGTCGGGGGTGCTGGCGACCATCCAGGTCAGGGTCTTGGACTGGCTGAGCGCAGTGTTCAGCTGCGGGATGGGCACGGTGCGCATCGAGATGGTCAGCACGACCAGCACGAGGGCGCAGGCGGCGAGGTTGAGCACGCCACCGAAGAATCGTTCGATGCCCTTCAGCGGGGTAACGTCGGTGACCTTCCGGATGGTACGTCCGGCGACGATGCCCAGCCACTGCCCGATGGTCAGGCAGAGGATAAGCACGCCAACCGCGGTGATGAGGCTCCACTGGGTCCCGACGGAGGCGACGGCCAGGGGCACGAGCCAGGCAGCGGCGCAAACGCCCAGGCCGAGGCCGAGGAAGGTGCCGAGGGTCGTGAAGAAGCCGCTACGGATTCCGGCGAGGAAGTAGAGCAGTAGAAGAATGGGGATGACGATATCAAGGGGGTTAATGTCAGCCATTTTGACGGGGCCTCCTTGGGGGTGGGTAGAAATGATCAGGGATGCACCCACGATATGCGGCCCGTCGGTGGGCACACCCAATGGACCGATAGTAGACCCATAAGCTGTGCTAAACCTTAGAATTTACCGGGAATGAAAAACTTTTGTTGTAAAGCTCCGGATTCTGAGTGCTTAAACCAAAATTTTAGGGTACGCTCTTATCAGTTGAATATGTCACACCCGCTTGAGCCGTCTCACACTCCAGTTGTGAGATACTTTACATAGGTTCAGGCTCACTCACTGAACATCACGGGCTTCGGCTCTTCACCTCATATCTAGGAGAACTTCATGGATCTCGAGATCCTCCGTCGCACCCCTCTTTTTGCGAACCTTGACGACGCAGCATTTGCCCTGCTGACCGATGACATTCAGGAGATTGACCTCTCCCGTAACGCCGTCCTCTTCTACGAGGGTGACCAGGACGATCAGCTCTTTGCCGTGCTCTCCGGCAAGGTGAAGCTGGGTCGCACCGCCGCCGATGGCCGCGAGAACATGGTCGCCATCATGGGCCCCGGCGATGTGTTCGGCGAGATGGCTCTCTTCGATCCTTCGCCCCGTTCGACCAACGCGGTGGCTGTTTCCGAGACCCGCCTGGCAGCTATTAAGCACGAGTCCTTCAAACGTGCCCAGCAGCTCGACCCCTCGATTTCCGACCAGGTTATCAAGACCCTGGCTCGTCGCCTGCGCCACGCTAACGAGGCCCTGGCTGATCTGGTCTTCTCCGATGTTCCCGGCCGCCTGGCCAAGGCTCTGCTGGATTTGGCCGACCGCTTCGGCCGCCCCGCAACCGACGGTGTGCTCGTTGCACACGAGCTGACCCAGGAAGAGCTGGCACAGCTGGTTGGCGCATCCCGCGAGACCGTGAACAAGGCTCTGGCCGAGTTTGTTTCCCGCGGCTGGATTCGTCTGGAAGCACGCGCCGTGGTCATCCTCGACCTGCCCCGCCTGCGCCAGCGTTCCCGCTAGGCGGTAGCGGCATAACCGCTATCATTCTCCGACCTTGCGGTCTTTCGTCCCGGCTCTGCCAGGCAGGATGAGTGCCGCAACGTTACGCTTTACGTACGGCAGGAGCCGCCTCCTTTGCATGGGGAGGCGGCTCCTGCCGTTAATTTATGCGTCGAGCGGTGCGGCCGAGGCGACCTGGGCCTCGGTAACGGTCGGTCTGAGAGTGTGCATGCCCAGCGTGCGCAGGCCCGAGGCTATGCGACGCGTCCGTCCAGCTCGCTTCCGGTCTGGGGCACCGCGCCCAGGCCTCCGGTGAAGACCGGCCCGGTCGGAGCGGGAGGCTCCACCTCGGTGAAGGAGAGCATGCAAGCGCCGTTATGGCTCACGAGCACGGCCTTGCGCACCTCGATGCGGCGGCGCTTCGACAGCCACGCCACCGAGGTTTGGGCCCTCGCGAGGGATTCCAGCATGCACATGACGCCGGGGGTCACGAGCTCTTCCAGGCGGCGACCCACAGTATTGGGCTGGCCGATGCGGTCGCCCAGCTCGCTCGTGTCGCGCGCTTCCAGAAGCTCACGCACGTTCAGCCAATCACCCCACACGCCCTTGCCGAGCAGCAGCTTCGGGTCCTGCCCCACCGGCAGGGCGGTGGTGAAGTAGGCGATGTCGTAGCGTTTGAGGAAGAAGTCCGGGGACTGCCAACGCGCCACGGGGCGCAGCAGGTCAGCGCGAATACTGAGCCCGCTCGAAGACAGGAAGTGTGCGAAGCTCTTGTCCTGATCGGCCACTGCCTCGCGCCAGGTCATCAGCTCGGGGGTGCTGGAGCGTTCCACGACGTCCTGTTCATCCTCGCCGGCCAGCAGAATACCCGTCTCCTCGAAGGATTCGCGCACGGCGGCCATGACGCTGCGGCGCGCTTTCGTCACGTCGGAGTAGTGAAATTGCTTCTGCCAGTATTCGGCGCCGGGGCCCACCCAGGAGGCGGATTCGTCGTCACCGGGGAGCGCGGTACCGCCGGGGAAGGCCACCACGCCCAGCGGCGAAGTGCCCGGGCGGTAGGTCAAGATGGTCTCCAAACCGTTGTCGCCGTCGCGCACGAAGATGACGGAGGCCGCCTGGCGCATCGTGCAACCGGGGGTTCCCTCGTTACCCTCTTCGCACCAGCTTTCCGCGGCGGCTCGCATGAACTCCGGGATTACGTAGAGGCGCTGAATGGCCTCGGTGCGGGGTGCGGGCGAGGAGTTGCGGCCCGTGAACATGCGGGGATGTTCGGGCTCGGCAGATACCTCCGCGGTGCCGAATCGGCGCTCCTGCACGGGCAGGGGCAGCGTCTTCACGTCGTGGGCGCCGCCGGGAGTCTCAACCTGGCGACCTTCCTGGGAGGCGCGCTGCGCCTGGGCCGCGCGGATAGCCGACAGCGGCAGCGCGCCGGTGTACAGCTGATTAGACATATTCAACAATAATCTCGACCTCGACGGGCGAATCCAGGGGCAGCACGGGCACGCCCACGGCGGAACGGGCGTGCTGGCCAGCCTCGCCGAAAATCTCGCCGAGCAGCTCGGAGGCACCGTTGATTACGGCCGGCTGAGCGGTGAAGTTCACCTCGGAGGCCACGAAGCCCACAACCTTTACGACGCGCTGAACGCGGTCCAGGTCACCAATCACGGACTTAACGGTGGCCAGGGCGTTCAGCACGCTGATGCCCGCGTACTTCTTCGCATCCTCAGGGTTCACGAAGCCCTCTTCACCGGAGCCGGAGACCTTACCGGTGGCGGGCAGAACGCCGTCGACGAAGGGCAGTTGGCCGGAGGTGTACACGTAGGAGCCGGAGGTCACCGCGGGAACGTAGGCGGCGACGGGGGCGGGTGCGACGGGCAGCTCGTAGCCGAGTTCGCGGATGCGGGCTTCGATGCGAGATTCAGTCATGATTACTCCAGAAGGATTGCGGGTGTTCACACCCGGACGGTGATGAGATGTGTGCGTTGCGTGCCGTTATACAGTTCTTTCCACGGGTCCGCGGTGTACCCTTCACTTTTCGAAGGGTTAAACGGCTAACCGGCGGCCCGCCTCAGCTATTCCCAATTGCAGCCACGTTTTCGGCGCGGAGCGAAGATAGCTGGGGGAGCCGCCGGAGGGGCGACGTTTAGTCGGCCTTCTCGCGCTTAAAGTAGGCGATGGGGTTACCCTGAGTGGGCGCGACCATGTTCGATGCGGGGGCTGCGCCGGCGGGTGCGGAGGCACCGGGGAGCACGGTGACGAGCTCCCAGCCGTCCTCGCCCCAGTTATCGAGGATTGCCTTGGTCGTGTGGATCATCAGCGGTACAGTTGCGTATTCCCATTTCTTCATACCCTCTAGCCTAGCTTTCGGGGCCCTACTTGTAAAAGGGATTGTCACATTGTGTTTTTCACGTGCTGCGCCTCCCTTTCCGCGTCTCCGGCGGCTATCTAGCGGTCGGAAAACCCGAGTGAGCGCCTCAACCGAGGTTCTCTCCAGAGAGGGCTTCCTCTCACAGCTTCATGGGTTAAACTGAATGAATGGCTTCATCTAAGAAAACCCGTGCGCGTCGCCGCCCGGGAGATTTTTTGCAGTTCCTCGCGTTCAGCGTGATTGCCGGTTTCCTCGCGGCAATCATTGTCGTGCCTCCGGCCGTGAGTGCCGGCATGGTCGCGAACGCATCGATGTCATGGTTCCAGGACCTCCCCGAAGATATTGCGGAAGGTCCCTTCTCGCGTCCCTCGACGATTTACGCTGCGGACGGCACCACCGAAATCGCGACCTTCTTCGACGAGAACCGCGACCCGGTCAAGCTGGACCAGATTTCTCAGCACATGAAGGACGCCATCGTTTCGGTTGAGGACCGCGACTTCTACAAGCACGGTGCGGTCTCCGCGATCGGTATTGGCCGTGCGTTCCTCAACAACATCGTTAACTCCAATAGCGGCCGCCGCCAGGGTGCTTCCACCCTGACCCAGCAGTACGTCAACAACCTGATCGTGGACGCCGCGGTGTCCCGCGGTGAGGACGCTACCGCGACCCTCAACGGTAACAAGACGTACGCTGCAAAGATTCGCGAGATGAAGCTTGCGATTTCGATGGAGCAGAACAAGTCCAAGGATGAAATCCTTGAGGGCTACCTGAACATCGTGAACCTGGGTGGTTCCAACTACGGTGTCGAAGCTGCCGCACAGTACTACTGGGGCATCTCCGCTAAGGACCTGAACGTGGCCCAGTCCGCTCTGATCGCGGGCCTGGTGCAGGCACCGAACGTGTACGACCCAACCGTGAACCCCGAGCTGGCCCGCGAGCGCCGCGACGTGGTGCTTGGCACCATGCTGCGCGACGGCAAGATTTCCGATAAGGAATACAGCGAGGCTATCGCCAGCGATATTAAGCTCGACGTCCACCCCAAGTCGCAGGGTTGCTCCCTGAGCGGCGATAAGGCCTTCTTCTGCCGCTACGTGGTGAACTACCTGCTGCAGGACGAAAGCTTGGGCGCTACCGCCGAGCTGCGCAACACCGCGATTAAGCGCGGCGGTCTGAAGATTGTGACCACCCTGAACCCCGAGGCTCAGACCGTGGCCAAGCAGGCTGTGGACTCCACCCAGCCGGCCGCCACCAACTGGAACGACGTGAACTCCGCGCTGACCAGTGTCGAGCCGGGTACCGGTCGCGTGATTGCCATGGCTCAGAACACCGAGCTCGGTACCCCCGCCGACGCGAACGACCACTCCAAGACCGAGTACAACTACAACGTTGACGCGGCCTACGGCGGTACCAGCGGCTTCCAGCCCGGTTCGACCTTCAAGCCGATTATTCTGGCTCAGTGGCTGATTTCCGGCCGCGGTGCTAACGGTACCGTGAACGGTACCCAGCTGTTCTGGCCCACCAGCTTCGGCTGGAACGCCCGTTGCTACGACGGCGGCAAGTACTACTACACCGGCCAGGCAAACGGCTGGTCCTACAAGAACGCGTTCAACGGTGGCCTAGGCTACAACACCGCGGCGTACGGTATCCGCCAGTCGCTGAACTCGTACCTGTACGGCATGCTCTCCCAGCTGGACCTGTGCGATGTGCACGACCTGTCCATCAAGATGCACGCGCTGGACGGTACCGGCGAGCCGCTGCACAGCATCCCCGACCTGGGTACCAACATTGGTGGTACCAAGTACGGTATCTCCCCGCTGACCAGCGCTTCGATGTACGCTATCTTCGCTTCTGAGGGTAAGTACTGCACCCCGCGCCCCGTTGATAAGATCCTAAAGAACAACGGCGACACCATGAAGGAATACCAGAATCAGTGCGAGCAGGTTCTGGACCCGGATATCGCAAACGGTGTCAGCTGGGTTCTGAAGGGCGTTATCCAGCCTGGCGGTTCTGCTTCTCAGCGCGGCATCGGCCTGCCGAACGGTTCGGCTGCAAAGACCGGTACGAACGATAACTCCTCGCAGACCTGGCAGGTGGGTTACACCCGCGGCCTGGCCACCGCATCGTGGGTTGGTTCGAACAACCTCGGTTTCCGCTCTCTGAACGGTGTGGGCATTAACGGTCGCGTGCTGAACTACGTGGATGGTGCAACCTACGCTGGTGCCCAGTGGCAGACCTTTATGAAGGCCATCGCCCCGAAGTACGATACGAAGGACTTCACCATCCCCAGCGATAAGGTTCTGTCTTATAACTCCAACCCCAGCTAAGGCTGAGGTTTGAAAGGCGATTGATGATGTGTGAAAACGCAGTCAACGCCCGCGTCCCCGTGGCGGTCCCCGGCGCACGCGGCTCCTCCCCGCTCCTGAAGAAGGTTGCGGGGGCGGTAGCCGCCACTGCAGCCTTGGGGGCCGCCACGGCGGCATACGGGCACTTTGTTGAGCTGAACAATTTTCAGCTCCGCACCGAGTCCCTGCCGGTGCTGCCCGCCGGTAGCCCCGACTTCAGGATTCTGCACATCTCGGACATGCACATGATTCCGGGGCAGCGGAAGAAGACCGAGTTTATGCACTCGCTGGCCGCACTCGAGCCGGATCTGGTCATGAACACGGGCGACAATCTCTCTCACGTGGGCGGTATGGAGCCGCTGTTGGAGGCGCTCGACCCGCTGATGGATTTCCCCGGCGTGTTTGTGCCCGGCTCGAATTGCTATTTCGCGCCCATTTTCAAGAATCCGGCACGCTACCTGTGGCAGCCGCGCACCCCTCAGACGATTGAGGAGGGTTCGCGCGTGGCCCTGCCCATAGAGCAGATGCACGAGGCGTTCGAATCGCGCGGGTGGACCGGCCTGGTCAACCGCTACGATACGCTGAAGCTAAACGGTCTGCGCCTGGAGTTCTCGGGCGTGGATGACCCGCACCTGCGCTACGATAAGCATCCAGGTTTCGCCCCCGGTGCCTTCGACGAGAGCACTGAGCCGAGCGTGCGCATCGGCGTGGCTCACGCCCCCTACATGCGCACTCTGCACCGCTTCGTGCAGGACGGCGCACAGGCTATTTTTGCCGGTCATACACATGGCGGTCAGGTCTGTCTGCCGGGCGGTCGGGCGCTTGTCAGCAATTGCGATTTGCCTGCCTCGCGCGCCAAGGGCGTGAGCGAGCAGTCCGGCATCCCGGTGCAGGTTTCCGCAGGCCTGGGCACCTCCCGCTTTGCGCCGGTGCGCCTATTCTGCCCGCCCGAGGCAGTGCTCGTGACCCTGACGGCACGCGACGCCGGTGAGCCCGCCGGCACGGCGGGTGGTCGCCGCTAATGTCCGAGGCTTCAACAACGCACACAGGAAAGCAACGCCGCAACCCATTCCTCGAGACGGCGCCCGAACCGATTCCCGCCCCCATCGACTACGCGCACGGTCAGCATGCCCCGCGCACCCTGGCCGCCTACGCGCGCCCGATTCGCCTGCGCTGGAGCGTGGGCCTGCTGGTGGCCTTCGGGGCCGGCGTGCTGGAAATTTCGATTCCGCAGGTGCTCCAGATGATTGTGGATCACCTCTCGCACAGCGCCACTGAGAGCGCCATCTGGGCGGCGGGCGGCCTGGTGCTGGTCCTAGCCATTGCGCATGCATCCTTCGCGTACTGGCGACGCTGGCTGCTGGTGGATCCGACCTCCACCATTGAGATGTCCATGCGCATGAACTTCTTCGATCGGCTGCTCAGCGCGCCAATTGCGCTGCTGGACCGTTGGCCTTCCGGCCAGCTGCTGACGCGTTCGATGAGCGATTTGGGCACGATACGCCGCTGGCTTTCTTTCGGCATCGTACAGCTGCTGACGGTGATCGTCATGTTCCTGGGCGGCGCCTTCTACATGCTGCAGTCATCGCCCCTGCTGGCGCTGGTCTTCGTGGTGACGGTGCCGGTGCTGGTGCTGTCGCTGGTGAACTTCACGCGCAAGTACTACCGGGTCTCCCATGAGATTCAGCAGCTGACCGGTGACCTTTCGACCCGCATCGAAGAGTCGGTGCGCGGCATCCGCGTGATTAAGGCGCTGGGACGCTCCCCCGAGCAGATTCGCGGCTACGCCCAGGCCGTGGATGCTCTGCAGGAGCGCGAGTACGGCAGATCGATGCTCGTGGCCCGCGTGGCGCTGAACCAGACCCTGATTGTGGGTATCTCCACGGCAGTCGCGCTGGCTCTTGGCGCTTCGCAGGTCGCCAACGGCGCGCTGAGCCTGGGCGCGATGACCGCCTATTTTGCGGTGCAGACGACCGTGCTGAGCCACGTGATTCGTTCGACCTCGCTCATGTCCGCGTACCTGAGCTATAAGGTGGCTCTTGAACGTCATAACGAGGTCATGGACGAGCCCGGCTTTGAGGTGGTGCGGCTGATAGACCCGGCGAAGGCCGACGAGTACTCCCCGAACCCCGCGAACGCTCAGGATTCCGCGCAGCGCTCTTCTCTTTCTTCTCATCCTTCTGACGCCTCTGGAGCGGCACGCTCCGGAAAGGAAAGCATGCAGTACCCCAGCGGTGGCGCCGTATCGGTGGCCTTTAACCAGGTTTCCTTCAGCTACGAGGAGTCCGCCCCCGCGCCCAATCCGGCGGCTGATTCTTCGCTGGGTGTACAGCTTCCGCGGGCTGACGTGCTACACGACGTGACGTTCAAGGCATTCCCGGGCGAGATTCTAGCTCTGGTGGGCGCTACCGGTAGCGGCAAGTCCACGGTGCTCTCGCTGGTGCCTCGCTTCTACGAGCCGACCTCCGGCTCGCTCCGCCTGGGCTCGCACGATATGGCGGATCTTTCGGTGGAGCAGGTGCGAGCGCAGACCGCGTTCGTTTTTGAGGAGGCGGTCCTCTTCTCCGGTTCGGTGCGCGAGAACGTGCTGATGGGCGTGGCCGACCAGTACGAGGGCGGCACCTCCGACGAGGATTACCCCGGCAGCGACGAGCTGGAGGCAACTCTGAACACCGCGCTGAAGCTGGCTGCCTGCGAGTTCGCCTACGAGCTGCCGCAGGGGCTGGACACGATTATCGGTGAGGAGGGTCTGAGCCTTTCGGGTGGCCAGCGTCAGCGCCTGTCCCTGGCGCGTGCCCTGGCGAAGCGTCCCTCCGTGCTGCTGCTGGATGACCCGTTCTCTGCGCTGGATGTTGACACCGAGGAGCGCATCATTAACGGTCTGCGCGAGGGCCTGGAGGGCCTGGGCGGCGCCACGACCCTGCTGACGGCGCACCGCCCCTCGACGGTGGCCTTGGCGGACCGCGTGCTGCTGATGGTTGACGGCACGATCACGGCAGAGGGTACCCACGCCGAGCTGATGGAATCTTCGGAGCAGTACCGCCGGCTGATGACCATGGAGGAGGGCTAATGCCAGCCCATTTCCCGGTGCCTTCCGGGCGGGAAGCCAGCCCCGAGGAACGAGCCGAGACGAGGAGGCGCTCCCTCGCCCTGCTGAGCCACTCCCTGCGTCCGCATCGCGTGGCGCTCATCGTGTCAATTCTGTCGGTTTTTGTGGTCACGATTGCCTCGGCGGTTCAGCCGTTGCTGATTGCCCGCGTGCTGGACAGCGCCATCGCGCCCCTGCGTCAGGGGGATTCGGGGCCGCTGACGGTTCTCGTGGTGCTCTTCGCGGTGACGGTTGCGGTGGGCGCTCTCTGCAGCTGGCTTAACGTGGCCTGCACGGTGCGGGTTTCGCTGGGCGTGGTGGTGTACCTGCGCAAGCGAGTCTTTGCGCACGCCCAGTCGCTGAGCGTTTCTTTCCACGAGAAATACACCTCGGGTAAGGTTATTTCGCGCCTGACCAACGATATTGATACGGTGCGCAGCTTCTTGGACAGCGGCATCAGCCAGCTGGCCATCACCCTGCTGTCGATGGTTATTTCTGCGGTGGCTATTTTTGCGCTGGACTGGCGAATCGGCCTGCTGATGATGTTCATGGGTGTGCCGATTTACTATCTGACGCGCTGGTTCCAGCGCCGGGCTACCCCGGTGTACCGCCGTATGCGCACCGATTCGGCGCGCCTGACGAGCCGTTTTGTCGAGACTTTTGCCGGTATCCGCGCGGTCAAGGCTTTTGGCGCGGAGGCGAAGCTCCGTTCAGAGTATGCGCAGACGGCCGAAAGCTACCGTGTGCGGGTCATGGACTCGGTTAAGGTCTTCGGCATCTACTCCCCCGTGCTGATCCTTCTGGGTGATGTGTTTATCGCGGCGGCCCTGGTGCTGGGCGGTTACGTGGTGCTCGGCGGCGATATGCAGGTCGGTACCCTGCTGGCGCTGGTGATTTACGCGCGGCGCGTGTTTGAGCCGGTCATGCAGCTTTCGGAGTTTTACAACATGTTCCAGTCCGCGATGTCGGCATTGGAGAAGCTGTCTGCCTTCCTCGCGGAGAAGCCCGAGGTTGCCGATCCCGAGAATCCCGTTTCTCCCGTTCTCGAGAAGACCGGTCCTGCGGTTTCTTCGCCTGAAGACTCGGCACGCGGCGCCCTGGTGGAGTTGGATAATGCGGTCTTCGGCTACACGAGTGAACGCCACGCCCTGCAAAAGACGAGCCTGCGCATCGAACCGGGTACGACGGTGGCCCTGGTGGGTCCGACAGGTGCCGGCAAGTCGACGATTGCCAAGCTCGTGGCGCGATTCTACGACGTGTCCTCGGGTGCTGTGCGCATCGACGGCATGGATGTGCGCGACCTGACCGATGCGCAGCTACGCCGTGAGGTGCTTATGCTGACGCAGGAGGTGTTCCTGTTCTCCACAAGCATCCTGGAGAACATCCGCATGGGTAACCCGCAGGCGAGCGATGAGCAGGTGAAGGCGGCCGCGAAGGCGGTGGGCGCCGATGCGTTCATTGAGCGGCTACGCGATGGCTACGACTCGCTTTTGGGCCGCGGCGGTATCTCCCTGTCCGCGGGCCAGCGTCAACTGGTGTCCTTTGCCCGCGTTTTCCTTGCCGATCCGCGCCTGCTGATTCTTGACGAGGCGACCGCCTCGCTGGATATTCCGAGCGAACGCGCCGTGCAGAAGGCCCTGCACACACTGTTGAGGGGGCGCACGGCCCTGGTGATTGCCCATCGCCTCTCAACGGTGCTCAGCGCCGACCGCGTGCTGGTGATTCGGGATGGCGCCGTGGTGGAGGATGGCTCCCCGCAGCAGCTGATTGCCGCCGGTGGTCGCTTCGCGGCGATGTACGCCTCCTGGGATGAGCTGAACCGGGCGCCGGAGGAAGGCGAATAACCCGGCTCCGAGGCTTGCTTCAGCCTCTAGCACGGGTCGAGCGATTTTTTGGTTGCTCTGTTTGCGTTCCGTATTTTTTTGGGTTATCCTAGGTGAGTTGCCTACGGTATTCGCCGATAGGTTAACCTCGGGATGTGGCGCAGCTTGGTAGCGCGCGTCGTTCGGGACGACGAGGTCGCAGGTTCAAATCCTGTCATCCCGACAGATAGCCCCGGTCATGGTTTCATGACCGGGGCTTTGTCGTATCTGCGGTATTCTTCCCGCGCAGATTCTGGGCATATACAGACGACCCCCTACCCGCGGTACGCAGATAGGGGGTCGTCGTTCACGCTATGTTTCTAGCCGCGCCCGGAGATAAGGGCGAGGATTGCCTCCAGGGGGCCGCGGCCGGCCAGGGAGCGCGCCATGCGGGCCCAGAGTGCGCAGAATCCCACCGCGATGATGATGCCCAGAATCAGGAAGGCGGTCCAGTACACGGCGGTGCCCCAACCTCCCGTGGCGATGTAGTGCTCACCCACGGTAAAGGCCTTGATGGTGGGGCCGGCGTAGATAATGAGCGCGCTCAGCACGATGGAGGCGCTCAGCGACATCTGCCCGAGGCGGGCAACGGGGGTGAGGGCACCCGCCTGTGCGGAAAGTAGTCGCGCACATTCGGCCCAGAAGTAGAGCGTGGCGGCCAGACTGAGGGTCAGCTGCACGTGGGGCGCATCCAGCACGCCGAGCCCGGTGTAGGGGTTGAAGACGCGGTAGACGGAGAGCGCCAGCACTGCGAGCACGACGGGCACCGCGATCTTGGCCCCCAGGCTCGTGTAGAGGCGCACCAGTAGAATACCCAGGCACATGACCCAGAGCAGCTGGGCGCTGGCGGTAAGGTTCAGACCGTTGGCTTTGAGGAAGGGAAAGGCACCGGCGCTCCACGCATCGGCCCGCACTGCGGCTTCGAGGAGAATGTCGTGGGTCCAGGAGAGGTACGGGCTCGCGGCAATGGTCAGCACGGCGAGGACCCAGAGCGGCAGGTACACGACGGCCAGGGTCAGCAGGGTCAGGATTGCCAGGTGAATGAGCATATCGAAGGGCAGCGAGTATGCGAAGCCCTGGGCGGGCGTGGTCACGCCCGGTAGCGGAACGTAGGCCGCGCCCTGCACGACGGCGACGCCCAGCACGAGCAGGGCGAGGAAACGCACGATGGTCCCGGCGAAGAGCTGCGGGAAGCTTGCGGTACGCGCGTAGTGCCAGGCCGCGGCTCCAAGGATGGCGGCGAAGAGCGGCTCGGCGGGGGTGACCAGTTGCGGCACCCAGAACCTCCACGAGACGGGGATAAGTTGCAGCCAGTACCCGAAGGCGATGAGCAGGGTGAGCACGGCGTAGGCGCGGGCCAGGTCGAGTCCGAGGTCGCGTCGCGTTCCGCCGAGGGAGGCGGCACGCAGGGTGGAGCCGCCGGAGGTGGTGGGCGCTGTGGTTCGTGCTGCCATGTGTCGCTCTTTCGGGTGGTTCGGTGTGGTGAGTGCGCACCGGGTGGCGATGCCTCCGGCACAGGTGTTAAGTGTAGCGTCGATTGCTGTGCGAGCCGGGGCGCGACCGGTGGAGCCCTCGTCACGTTGCCCGATGCTTCTTGTGCATCGACTTGCGTGTCGGTCTGCCGATATCCCACGGAGTGACGAGGTGATAGGCTCTCGAATAGGAACGACGGTGTGAAGTATGTAGTATAGGTAGGTTCTTTAATGGCGTTCCCGGACACCGCCCACTATATTCTTTAGTCTGCATATGAGGTTCTATGTTTCCCACTCTGCCATCCCTTTTAATGGTGGCCCCGGAGGTTTCCGGTACTGTGCTCGCTTCGGGCACAACCCTGAGCGACGCGGCATCCGCTGAGAGTAACGCCCAGTTCATTTCCATTTTTTGGATTACGCTGGTCGCGTTGATTTCTCCAATACTTTCGCGGCTGACGGGCAAGCGCATCCCCGATGTGGTGTTCCTGCTCATTTTTGGCATGCTCATCGGCCCGAACGTGCTACATTTGGCCGGTACCGAGGGCGGCATCCCCCTGCTGAAGGAGCTGGGCCTGGGTATGCTTTTCCTCATTGCGGGCTTTGAGATTAACGTTTCCTCCCTGCGTAGCCGCCAGGGCTCTACCGCGCTGGTGACCTGGGGTGTGTGTTTTGGCTTGGGCATGTTGGGCGCGGCGCTGATCACCGGTTTCTCTCACGAGGTGAATACCTATGTCGCGGTGGGCGTGGCGCTGAGCTCCACGGCGCTCGGCACTCTCTTGCCGATGCTGAAGTCGCACGGTGCGGCCGGCACGGCGGTTGGCAATGCGGTGCTGGTGCACGGAGCAGTGGGTGAGCTTCTGCCGGTTTTTGCTATTTCTCTGCTGCTTTCTTCGCGATCGCCGGGCATGGCGTTTGTGGTGCTACTGGCATTCATGGTCGTGGCTCTGGTGACGGCTCTGATCCCGCATCGTCTGTTTACGCACCTGCCGGGTCTGCGCCAGATTATTGCGGCCGAAGCCAATACGACCGGCCAGACGATTCTGCGTCTTGCAATGTTCCTGCTCGCGACCCTTATCATGTGCACCGCCCTCTTCGATTTGGATGCGGTGCTGGGCGCCTTTGCGGCGGGCATCATCCTGCGTTCGCTGACTCCTCCCGCGGCTCTGCACCTGATTACGCGCCGTCTGGAGACGGTGGGTTTTGCCTTCACTATTCCGCTCTTCTTCGTGGTGAGTGGCATGGGCATCAGTGTTTCCGCGGTGGCTTCGAATCCGCTGGGCCTGGTCGCGGTGGTTCTGGGTATTCTGCTCTGCCGCGGCGTACCGGTGTTCCTGGCCGATATGCTGGTGGATACCCGTTCGGGCCTGACCTCGAAGAGTCAGAAGGCCCAGATGGCTCTCTATTCTGCGGCCGGTCTGCCCATTATCGTGGCGGTGACGGAAGTTGCGACCAGCTCGGGTCTTCTGGAGGAGTCCACGTCCTCGCTGCTGGTGGCAGGTGGCGCCCTGACGGTTCTGCTCTTCCCTCTGCTTGCGCTGTCCATCCGTCGCGCTTTGGGTGGTTCAGATTCCACCCCGGAACCGCCGAGCCGTAAGGAGCAGATGAACGCGAAGAAGGCTCAGCGTAACGCGCAGGTGAAGCTGGCAACCGGACTCATCCCGACGGTTCGCGCTGAGGGCAAGGCGCAGAGCCGCGATGAGGAGGGTGCCCCCACCCGCGCTACCGCGAAGAAGCGTGCGGTTACGCGCTCCTCTTCTCGAGATTCTTCACACGATCTCTCGGACTAGGCTACTACCGACCGCATAGAGTGGTTGTATTCCTACTCTGCGCCCATCGCGCCGAGTATAAGGTTACATCCACTCTATGTGGTTTTTGTCTATAAAACCCAAACGCTCGCTATTCCTTGTATCACATCTCCACTCCCTCAAGTTTTTGCACTCCAGGCATTGACGTAAACTTTTCAGGACGCTCTTTAGTGGACGGCCACCCCTGAAAACCCTGTTTATTCCTGCCCTCGGGGCCTTTTTTCATTAAATTCGGATTTTTCACGCAAATATTACGAGACATGACGTGTCTTAGCTTTTGCGGGTGACACCCTGTCCTATAAAATTGAAAGTACACAGGGCTCGGTCCCTAAACACACATAAAACAACTACATACGCAGAGCCGCTTCTGCCTTGGCAGGAGCTGGTGCGCACCCTCTCACACGGGGTGTGCTCTTGCCGGAGATATAGCACCCGTTATACCCCCGAAGGCTCTCAATGATGAGGAGGAATATATGAGCGAGAGAGTTTACTCTCCTTAGATAGCACCTCTAGGCCTCGCACTGAATCCTAACGATTGTCTGCACACACAGTCACTTCCGAAGGAAACATCATGCACCATCTACTCCTTACCGCGAGTACCGGTGGCGTGGAGCTGGACTTCCCGGCCTGGCTCCGAATTACCCACTTTATTAACTTCATTATGATGGGCTTCCTGATTCGTTCAGGTTGGGAAGTTCTCGCCTCTCACCCCCGTCTGTACTGGAACAACCACTGCACCCCGGGTTCCGAGTGGATTAAGTTCACCAAGGACAAGGTCCCTACCACCCCCGGCGCATTTACTGCCCGTGACGATCAGCGTTCCCTGTCGCCGCTCATCTCTCTGCCCGGCAAGGGCCAGATTGGTCTGGGCCGCGCATGGCACGCACTGGTCACCTTCATCTGGATTGCTAACGGCCTGATTTACGTGGGCCTGCTGTTCCTGACCGGTCAGTGGCGCCGCATCGTCCCCACCAGCTGGGACATCATTCCCCAGGCTTGGGAGTCCATCCAGATTTACGCTGGCCTGCATATCCCTTCGATTGAGCACTTCCAGCCCTACGATGCTCTACAGCAGATTATGTACTTCACCGTGGTGTTCATCGTCGCACCGCTGATGATTGCAACCGGCCCCATTATGAGCCCGGCCTTCTGCGGTCGCTTCCCCGGCTACGTGCGCCTGTTCCGTAACCGCCAGACCGCCCGTTCCATCCACTTCCTGGGTATGGCCTTCTACTGCGTGTTCACCGTCATCCACGTGGCTCTGGTGTTCGTTGTTCACCCGCAGTACAACATCGCCCACATGATGCTGAACAAGCCCTACAACGAGATTGACGCTGCTCAGTTCGCACAGGCAGTGACCATGCTGATTGGCGGCATCGTCTTCGCTGTGGCCCTGTGGCTCCTGGCTTCCTACTGGTCCCTGCGCGACCTGCGATTCACCCAGACCTTCATTTGGGGTCTGACCCAGCCGATTCGTAACGTCCTGCTGGATCGCATCTCCTCGCGTCAGGTTCAGAAGAAGACCTTCACCGATGCTGACATCTCCCCCTTCCACTGGGTCAACACTCGTCCCCCGACAGAGCGTGAGAGCACCGAGTGGAACCGCTTGAAGGAGCAGGAGTTCGTTGACTACCGCCTCGAGATTGGCGGCCTGGTCAAGGAGCCGAAGTCCCTGAGCATCGACGACCTGAAGAAGCTCGGCAAGGAAGTCAACATCACCATGCACACCTGTATGCAGGGTTGGACCGGTATTGCTAAGTGGGAGGGCGTGCGCCTGCGCGATGTCCTCGCACTGGTAGAGAAGACCGACGAAGCTCGCTACGTCATGGTCACCTCCTTCGGCCACGTGGGCCACACCTACGACGGCCGCCCGACCGAACCCTACTACGAGTGCCTGGACGTCTCCATGGCAATGGAAGACGAAACCATCCTGGCATGGGGCATGAACGACAAGCCGCTGCCCGACGTTTACGGTGGCCCGCTCCGTCTGCGTGCTGACTCCATGCACGGCTACAAGATGGTGAAGTGGGTCAAGAAGATCGAGTGGATTAACGATTACCGCGACGTTGGCGATGGCCAGGGCGGTAGCCGTGAGGACTCCGGTCTGCAGCACTTCGACGCACGTGCCTAATTCGTAGCGCATCCTCTCAGACCATTCGGTCCGTGTGTATCTGGCGGACCCGGCTCTGAGGAGCACACACCCTGGGCGGGGGAAGAGCAATCTTCCCCCGCCCTTGTTTTGCGTCCCTGCGCCGCGCATAGCCCAGCTGTCGATCCCCGGGGAACCCGCGAACAACTCGGCGGCCGTTCCCGCACCGGATATTTCGCGCAGAAGCGTCTATGCAGGAGCGCCTGTACAGGAGGTATTCTCTCAGCAGGAGCCTCGGCCGGAGCGCCGCAGCGCTGACTCGAGCACTCCTAAAACGCTATAGATTCTCCGCTGACGGCCTGAGATATATCGTGCGATAGGAAAAAATAGGCATAACGTAAGGAACCGCCTAGCGGGCTTTGAAAGCCTGCTAGGCGGTTCTTTATCTAAAGGTTCCGCTTACTTGGCGTCGTAGATGATGACGTCCAGGGTACGGGGGCCGTGCACACCCTCCACGCGAATCAGCTCGATATCGCTGGTTGCGGAGGGGCCGGAGATCATGGTCACCGGGCGGGTGTAGGTGATACGCTCAATCGCCTCGGGCACCAGCTCCACCACGGTAGAACGCGGGACCACGCAGATGTGGTGGTCGGGCACCAGGGTGATGGCGCGGCGGCCTTCCTCCGGGTTGGTGTTCAAGAAGATGGTACCGGTCTCTGCGCAAGAGACGGTCGAACCGGTCACCACGGCGTCCACGGCGTCCAGTTCCTTCAGGCTCAGGCAACCGGGCTTGAGGGTGCTACCGGAGTCGGTGACGTGCTTACGCTCGGCGGTATCGGCGGGCAGCCACTTCTTATCCAGGCCCTCGGGCACCACGTAGGTGGACTTCTCACCCAGGCGCTCCGCGATAACCTCGGAGATGTTCTCCGGGGTGGCGAAGAAGACGTTAGCCTTGTAGTCAATCAGACGGCCGACGAGCATGTCGATGGTCTGCTCCTCGGTCAGCTCGCTGACGCGACGGTAGTTACGAACCGGCTCCGGTGCGGGGCCTACGCCCTCGAGAGAGGAGCGGATGCGTGCGAGGATATCTTCCTTAGCAGAGGACATTAGTTGTTCTCCTTAGCTTCGCGGGCTTCCTGAGCAGCCTTAGCGTTTGCAGCCGCTTCAGCTGCCTTACCCTTGTTGGCCTCGATGAGTGCCTGAATGTCAACGCGCGGTGCGTTATCGCGTGCCGCGGTCTTACCCTTCTCCTTCTTCCACCAGTTGCGGAAGGATTCCTTGGGAGGCTCGGGGATGTCGCGGTACTCGGTCCAACCGCCGACGATACCGGGAACAGCGGTGATCTTGTGCTTGCGACCGGCGATGAGGCGGGACATGGGCAGACCGCGCTCCGCGACCGACATCATCTTGCCGGAGGTGAAGAGCTTCTTCGCGCCGAGCATCATGGCGTCCATCTGCGAGAAGGGAGCCTTCTTGTTACCCTCGAACTCGCGAACGGCGTGCTTGGACTCGACATCCTTGGCGCGCAGGTGCACGAGAACCTCGGGGAAGTTAATCTTCACGGGGCAAACCTCGAAGCACGCGCCACAGAGGGAGGATGCGTACGGCAGGGAGCTGTTCTCTGCAGCCTCGATACCGGAGAGCTGCGGGGACAGAATCGCGCCGATGGGGCCCGGGTAGGTGGAGCCGTAGGCGTGACCACCTGCGCGCTCGTACACGGGGCACACGTTCATGCAGGCGGAGCAACGGATGCAACGCAGAGCCTGGCGGCCAACCTCGTCGGCCAGAACGGCGGTACGACCGTTGTCGATGAGGATGACGTGCATGTTCTGCGGGCCGTCACCGGGGGTGACGCCGGTCCACATGGAGGTGTAGGGGTTCATGCGCTCACCGGTGGAGGAACGGGGCAGCAGCTGCAGGAAGGCCTCGTAGTCCTGGAAGGTGGGCAGAATCTTCTCGATACCCATGAAGGTAATCAGGGTGTCGGGCAGGGTGAGGCACATACGGCCGTTACCCTCGGACTCCACGATGGTCAGAGTACCGGTCTCGGCGATGCCGAAGTTAGTGCCGGAGACTGCCACGGTGGTGTTCAGGAACTTGTTGCGCAGGCGGTTACGGGATGCCTCTGCCAGTTCTGCCGGCTCATCGGTGATGTCCGGGTTGATACCCTCAATCTCGCGCAGGAAGATGTCGCGAATCTCGCGGCGGTTGCGGTGAATTGCGGGCACCAGAATGTGGGAGGGGCGGTCGTGGCCCAGCTGCACGATTTCCTCGGCGAGGTCGGTCTCGATGGCGTTAATGCCGTTTTCCTCAAGGAACTCGTTCAGACCGGTCTCTGCGGTTGCCATGGACTTGATCTTGATGATTTCGTCCACGCCCTGCTCGCGGATCAGGTCCAGAGCGATCTGGTTTGCCTCGGAGGCGTTGCGGGCCCAGTGCACGTGGCCACCGGCAGCGGTGAAGTTGCGCTCGAACTGCTCGAGCAGCTCGGGGAGGTTTGCCAGAACGTAGTTCTTGACGCTCTCACCGGTGTTGCGCAGCTCCTGCCAGTCGGGCAGCTCTGCGGTGACGCGGGCGCGCTTGTTACGAATCGCGTGGGTCACGAAGCGCAGGTTGGAGCGCAGCTGCTCGTTCTTGAGCTCTTCCTTGGCGTACTTGGGGAAGGGGATTTCTTCGAAAATGTTGCCCTCGCCGTAATGAACGACCTTGGGCATACCAAGCTGAATAGCGGTCATGAGGTCTTGTCTTTCCTTAGGCGATCGAGAGCTCGATGTTCTTCGAGTCAATCTTGAGCGGGTTTTCCTTGGTGGAGGCGAGGATCTCAGCGAAGTGAATGGTCTTCACGTCGGAGCCACGGCGCGAGAGCGCACCACCGATGTTCATGAGGCAGGAGCAGTCACCACCGGTGCAGATGGATGCGCCGGTTGCCTCGACGTTGTCGGCCTTGTCGTTGACCATGGCGCCGGAAACATCGGGGTTCTTGAAGGAGAAGGTACCGCCGAAGCCGCAGCACTGGTCCATGCCCTCAATCTGGGTGTACTTGATGCCCTCAACGGTGCGGACCAGGTCCTGCTGGCGGGTGCCCAGGCGGAGCAGACGCATACCGTGGCAGGAGCTGTGGTAGGTGACGTGCTCGGGGAAGTAGGAGCCGAGCTGCTCGGCTGCGTTGGTGATGCCGAGGACGTCGATCAGCAGCTGGGAGAGCTCGAAGGTACGAGAGGCAATCTGCTCGGCCTTCAGGGCCAGGGCCTCGTCGCCGCGGCTGCGGGCTACCATAGCCTGCTGGTCGCGCAGGGAGGCAACGCAGGAACCCGAGGGGGCAACGGCCACATCCCAGTCCCAGGAGTCGAAGGCCTCGACGTGGTTCTTAACGATTTCGTAGCCGTCATCGAAGTAACCCGAGTTGACGTGCATCTGGGAGCAGCAGGTCTGGTTCGGGGGGAAGACAACCTCGTGGCCCAGGCGCTCAAGAATTTCGACGGTGGCGCGAGCTACGCGGGGGTACATGCCGTCAACAATGCACGTGGAGAAGAGTGCAATACGCATGACTTGCCGTCCTTTCCTCTGTATTCAGAGTTTCTCGGTCTCACCGCCTGCGTCTGGGGCAGGCGGAGCGTTGTTCTGCGTACTTTGCCGGGCCGTTGGCGGGATGCCCATAAGCACGAACAGGCGGTGCACGCCCCAAGTGGAGGTGGGATGCGGTGGGATCAGAAACCGTGGTGATGTCTTATCTAGTCCTTGCTATTTAACACTGTTACGTTTCTTTTCTCTACTCGGAATAGGGCATACTTTCCTTGTTAAATAAAGGGTTAGGTCATCCTGACTCTAAGGTACACTTTCTTACCTTCCGGTATATGTGACCCCATCTCTTCTTGAATCGCGAATCAGAGCATCTCGCCGGAGCGTATTTGAACGCTCATCAAACGCAGATATGCAATGTGAGAATTCGCGGAAAATAGGCACAAACCCCCTTTCTTTCAATGTTTTTAGGGGCATTATTTTTCACGAAACCAACAATCGGTGTGCATTTTTCCCGCGTCACATTCGATTCCCTGACGTACAGAAATGGGTACCCTTAGGTCGGTCTCGCGAGTTGTGTGTCAGAACCTGGAATTAACTATCAGCGCCGCAATATAGCGGCAAATTCACAGAAAAATTTCGAGCCCGACCCGCTCGACGGCCCGTAACGAAGCTGTGTGCTTTTGGCGAAACCGCAATACGTCGGGTATGGTTCTATACATGCGATGAATGGTCTGACCACATCCCCCGCGAGAGAACAAAGATCCGTTCGCTCACGCATCATCAAATGGTCAGACCATACACAAGACACACCCTGAACCAAAGGAGTTCCAGTGGAAACTTACACCGCTGTAACCAACGCAGTTGGAGGTAGCCTCGGGCTAAGCGCGCTCGTCGCAACGATCCCCCTCCTCACCTTCTTTGTCATGCTACTGGGCGTTAAGGCACGCGCTCACTGGTCCGCACTCGTGGCACTGGCAGCATCCATCCTCGTAGCAGCGCTGGGCTTCCACATGCCCGCTGACCTCGCCGGTCTGAGCGCCGTCCGCGGCGCCATCTACGGCCTGGTCATCTGCTGGGTGATTCTGGGAGCCATCTGGTTCTACCAGATCACCGTTCTCTCCGGTCGATTCGAAGACCTGCGCCGCGTGTTTGACCGCCTCGGCGGCGGCGACCTGCGCATCCAGGCTATCCTCATCGCATTCTGCTTCGGCGGTCTGCTCGAGGCACTGGCTGGCTTCGGCGCTCCCGTTGCAATTACCGCAACCATGATTCTCGCCCTGGGCGTTAAGCCCCTCAAGGCTGCTATTACCGTTCTGCTCGCTAACACCGCACCCGTGGCATTCGGCGCAGTTGCTGTCCCGATTACCACCGCAGCTGACGTCGGCGGCAAGGACGCACACGTTATCGCAACCATCGTTGGTCACCAGGCTCCGTTCCTGGCAATGCTCGTTCCGCTCATCCTGCTCGTCATCCTCGACGGTATGAAGGGCCTGAAGGACGCTTGGCTGCCCGCACTGATCATCGGTGTTTCCTTCGCAATTACCCAGTGGGTCACCGCTGCTACCCCCGCGTTCAACCTGACCGACGTTGTTGCTTGCATCGTCTCCATGGGCGTTGCCGTTATCTTCCTGCAGTTCTGGAAGCCGCGCGGCGTCGAGGGCGTTCGTGAACGCTACGGCCTGCCCGCACAGGCTGAAGAGAAGGAAGCTCTGCCCGCCGTTCGCGTCTGGATGGCACTGCTGCCCTACGTCATCGTCGTTGCAATCTTCGGTGTTGCTAACCTGCACGCTGGCCTGAAGGCATGGCTGAAGAGCTTCGTCCTCAAGATCGACATCCAGGCTCTGAGCTCCCGCCTCGTCACCGCTGACGGCAAGCCCGTCAAGGATGCAGTCTACAACTTCGCGTGGATGTCCAACCCCGGCACCCTGCTGATCATCTCCGGTCTGGTTGTTGCTGTGGTCTACTTCTTCTTCAACGAGAAGGGCCGCTACGCCTTCAAGTTCCCGGCAATCTTCACCGAGTTCGGTTCCGTTGTCTACCGCATGCGTTGGTCCATCCTGACCATTGCTTCGGTTCTGGCACTGGCATACGTCATGAACTTCTCCGGTCAGACCATTGCTATGGGTACCTTCCTGGCAGGCCTGGGCACCGTCTACGCGTTCCTCGCACCGGCTCTGGGCTGGATCGGTACCGCTGTGACCGGTTCGGACACCAGTGCGAACGCACTGTTCTCCAAGCTGCAGGTGTCTGCTGCTGAGAACCTGCAGCACGCAGGTATCCACGGCGCAACCCCCGAGCTCATGCTGGCTGCTAACACCACCGGTGGTGTGGTCGGTAAGATGATCTCCCCGCAGTCGCTGGCTATTGCTGCTACCTCCGTGGACATGGAAGGCAAGGAATCCGACATCCTCAAGGCTGTCCTCCCCTGGTCCTTCGCTATGCTCCTGTTCGTCTGCGTCCTGGTCTTCCTGCAGACCAACGTTCTGTCCTTCCTGGTTCCCTAATCTGAGGCTCACCCCTTAGAGAGTTCCTGAGGTGAAAACCTCAAGGGCCGTAGGACATTCGCCCCGGTATTTTCCGGTGGCCACGGCGGGGCGGCGAACCTTCTCGGTTCTGCCGCCCCGCTTTCTTTGTCCCTCGGCTTCCCTTCACTTCGCTTCAGCCGCTCGGAGCTTCCGCTCTTCCATACTCCCCCTCGTTATTAGGAGATTTCATGCCGCAGACTTCTCAGGATGACCTTCGGCCCGGTGCCTCCCCATCCGATGCGACAGCGTCCAAGCCGGTTCAGCCTGCGCGGCTCCACGCTCATGAACCAATACTGAAGGACCGCAGCTACAGCATCGTTCTGGAGACTTTTGAGCGTCGCCTGCGTCTTGGTGAGCTACGCGTGGGCGATAAGCTCCCCTCCGAGCGTGAGCTGGCGGCGCGGTACGGCATTTCCCGCCCCTCGGTGCGTGAGGGGCTGCGGGTTCTAAATGCGCTGGGTCTGATTCGCTCGAGCACGGGTTCGGGCCCGAAGTCGGGTGCAATCATCATTTCGGAGCCGTCGGATGCGCTCAGCTGGGCGCTACGCATGCACATTGCGACCCGTAGCCTGCCGGTGAAGGACGTCGTCTCAACCCGCCTGCTGTTGGAGGGCCCTGCCGCCCGTGCGGCGGCGGCTGCACCGGATTCCCCGGAGCGTGAGGCGGCGTTGGAGCGGGCGCGCGTGCACCTTACGGAGATGGATGAGCAGATTAGTGATGAGCGTTTCCATTTCTGCGATACGCGTTTTCACTATGAACTGTCGAAGCTCGGCGGCAATATTGTGCTTGATACGGTCATTGACTCTCTGCACATGGCAACGATGAGTTATGTACAGGAGGCGGTTCCTTTCCTGAAGGATTGGGAGGCGGTCAAGCGCACGTTGCAGGAGCAGCATTACGGCATTATTGAGGCGATTACCTCTCACGATGAGCAGGCCGCCTATGAGCGGGTGTGCGAGCACATTACGTGGTTTTATTCGCTGTCTGACCGTGCTGCGGAGGAGCGGGCGCGGCAGCATCCGGCGCGGGATATTCTGCACGAGGATTTGTGCCACGAGAATGTACACGACGAAGACGTTCACGCCGGCTAGGCTTTGCCCCTCAACCGCATAAACCCATATAGCTAAAGGGCGGTGCCCCGGAAGAATGACCTTCCGGGGCACCGCCCTTTAGCTATCTCAAAGACTTACTTCAGCCCGAAATATTGAGTTTAGAACTTCGTGCCGGTCAGACGCTCATACGCCTCAACGTAACGGGCACGAGTCTTCTCCACAACCTCCTCAGGCAGGTGCGGCACGTTATCCGAACCGTCCCAACCCGACTCCGGCGAACGCAACCAGTCACGCACATACTGCTTATCGAAGCTCGGCTGCGCGTGACCCGGCTCGTACTGCTGAGCATCCCAGAAACGCGAAGAATCCGGGGTCAGAACCTCATCACCCAGAGTGATCTCGCCACGGTACGAATCAGTACCGAACTCCATCTTGGTATCCGCCAGAATAATGCCCTGCTCACGAGCAATCTTCTCCGCAGTGGTGTACAGGCTCAGGCTCAGCTCCTCCAGGCGCTCGCCCACCGGCTGACCCACCTCAGCGTACAGCTCCTCACGGGTCACCAGCTCATCATGCTCACCCACCTCGGCCTTACCGGTCGGAGTGAAAATCGGGGTCTCCAGGCGGGAACCATCCACCAAGCCCGCAGGCAGCTTCACACCAGCAATCTCACCGGTCTCGTTGTACACAGCCAGACCCGAACCGGTCAGGTAACCGCGCACAATGCACTCCACCGGGAACATGTTCAGCGAACGGCAAATCATTGCTCGACCAGCCACAACATCCGGAACGTCAGTGGACAGCACGTGGTTCGGAACCTGCTTAAGCTGCTCAAACCACCACAGGGACATCTGAGTCAGAATCTTGCCCTTATCCGGGATCTCGGTGGGCAGAATACGGTCAAAAGCGCTAATACGGTCCGAGGCAACAACCATGACCGAACCGGCACGCAGCTCAGCGTCATCATTGACGGTCAAGCCGGTAGCATCAAAACGTTCCTCATTCGGAACGTACAGGTCGCGGACCTTACCGGAATAAATGTGAGTCCAGCCCGGGATTTCCACGGGGTTAGAACGAGAAGTCATGAGAATTTCTCCTGATGAGGTGGTGTGATGTGGATGCAAAAAGTCTGTGTAATTACAATACCGCGACAGGCACGGCTCCCGATAGTGCCATCAGTCATCAATACGGCACAATCTTGAGAGCCCAACCCACCCCGGTCGCCGCCGCCAGCACCCCGAGCCGAGGAAATGAACCCGGGAAAAGCTGAGGCGGCGAGGAATAAAGAAGCGAGTGGCAAAGAAGCGACCGGCTCCCCCACCCTCAAGCGGGGAAGCCGGTCACCTTAGGTTTTAGTCGCGCGGGGCGGGAATGTGGATGCGATTCTCCACAGCCTTCAGCGCGATGTCGGTGCGGTACTGCGCGCCAGCCCAAGAGATGGCGCGGACGCCCTCGTAGGCGGCGTCGCGGGCGGCGCCCAGGTTCTCACCGAGCGCCACGACGGCCAGCACGCGGCCGCCGGCGGTGTGGATTTCCTCGCCGGAAACCACGGTGCCCGCGTGAATCACGTGCACGCCCTCCAGGGCGTTCGCCTTATCCAGGCCGGAGATGACGTCACCCTTGCGGGGAGTGCCCGGGTAGTTCTCGGCGGCCATGACCACGTCCACCGCGGTGCGGGGATCCCAGTCCAGCTCGGTACCCTCAGAAATCTCGCCGCGAGCAGCCGCACGCAGCAGCTGACCCAGCGGGGTGCGCAGGCGCGCCAGAACTGCCTGGGTTTCGGGGTCGCCAAAGCGGGCGTTAAACTCGATGACGCGCACGCCGCGGTTGGTCACAGCCAGGCCGCAGAAGAGCACACCCACGAACGGGGTGCCGCGCTCAGCCATGCGGGCCACGGTCGGGCGGGCCACCTTCTCCACGACCTCCTGCACGAAGCCCTCGGGCAGCCAGGGAAGCGGGGTGTAGGCACCCATACCTCCGGTGTTCGGGCCCTCGTCGTTGTCGAAGATGCGCTTGAAGTCCTGGGCGGGAGAGAGCGGCAGAACGTTCTTACCGTCGGAGATGACGAAGAGGGACACCTCGGGGCCATCCAGGTATTCCTCGATGACTACGGAGCCGCCGGCCTCGAAGCAGGCGCGCGCGTGCTCAACCGCTACGGCGCGGTCCTCGGTCACCACAACGCCCTTACCGGCAGCCAGGCCGTCATCCTTGACCACGTAGGGGGAGCCGAACTCGTCCAGGGCGGCCTCAGCCTCGGGGAGGGTGCGTGCCTCGTGGGCACGCGCGGTCGGTACGGAGGCCTCTTCCATGACCTTCTTCGCGAAGGCCTTGGAACCCTCCAGCTGAGCGGCAGCCGCGGAGGGGCCGAAAACGTCAAAACCCGCCTCACGCAGCGCATCGGAGACACCTGCGACCAGGGGCGCCTCCGGGCCGATAACGACCAGGTCGGCGTTCAGTTCGCGTGCCAGGGCGGTTGCCTGGGCGGGGTCATTCGCATCAATTGCGTGGACGGGAACATCCTGAGCAATACCGGCGTTGCCGGGGGCGCTGTGCACCTCAGTCACCTCAGGATCGCGCAGAAGCGCACGGATAATAGCGTGTTCACGGCCACCGGGGCCCAGTACCAAAACCTTCATAGTATTTAGGGTACCCGGTACCCTCTCAAAAAGGGGAGCCGAGGGCACTAAAAAACGGCCCTTCTCATGCCTCGACGCCCCGAAGGGCACATGAAAAGGGCCGTAGAAGTCGCTACGCGATGAAATTAGATGAGGGCGGTAATAGCAGCCAGGCCACCGAAGACAATACCGGGAGCGTTCGCAATGATGATCGGGACGTCCTTCTTGGGGCGCCACAGACCGTACAGAACCCACAGGGTGCAGTTGATAGCCGCAACCAGAGGCTGAATCCAGTCACCCTTGTGACCGCTCAGGTTACCGATAATCTGCGGGAAGTAGAACACGTACATGAGCACTGCGGTCACAGAAGCAACACGGGCCAGGATGGGGAAGAACTTTGCGTGGAATTCAGATTCTGCGCTCACGCCGCCCTTGGGGGAAGAGTTCTGTGCGGAGGTAGAGGTGCTGTTCTGCTCTGCCATGGATGTACTCCTTTACATGGTTGCCGCTCACCGCTCGAGAGTGAGTTCAGAGGGGTGAGGGGCGGTAAGGATGCATACTCGTACCGGGTCGCACCTAGCGATTTATTCCTAGGTCCGGGGTCGACCCCTAAGGACTGCATCAATTTCCTACTGGATACTTTACGCCCGTTCTCAGATCGCATAGTGGGGCGCGGCGGAGATAATGAGATTTTGAGTAGGTACACTCATAGCTCATCGATTGACGGGGTGGGGTTTTACTCATCTGCCGCTGCCTTGGTCATCGCCGTATTCATGAGGCGGTACGTCGAGGTGCCAGAATGGTTTGTCGGGCGTCGATCGTGGTCGGTCCTATGCGGTGCTGGGTTTTTCGGTTCGTGCGGGCTGTGCCTCGCTCACTTGCCTTAGTCTTACCCGTTGCGCTTGAGCACCCTTCAATTATAAAAATGAGTTACTCATAACTTCAACTCCCAGTAAACGTGAATCTCTTCACACGGCTCTCCCTTGACCGCGCCAGCCCATCCTAGCTCCGCGCCACCAGACACAAATAGGGGCAAGCCGCACACCCCGTTTAAACTAGAAGAATGACCAACAGCACCACCTCACAGGCCACCACTCACACCACCAACCACAGCAGCGCCTTCGACGTAGAACTCGCGCAGCTCACCCGCAACAACTTCATTGAGGCACGCCACCGCGGCCGCCTCATCCTACTGGGCCCCGACGGTGATGTGCAGCTCGCCCTCGGCGACATTCACGAGCCCTTCTACCTGCGCTCCGCCGCCAAGCCGCTGCAGGCCATCGGATCCATGAAGGCGGGCGCGCCCCTGCGCGGCTCCCAGGTCGCTATCGCCTGCGGCTCGCACCGCGGCACCTTCGAGCAGATGCGCGCCGTGCAGGACGTACTCACCCAGGGCAGCACCGAAACCAACCCGCTCACCCCGGCGAACCTGGCGCTCAAGCCCTCCTACCCCTCCGACAAGCAGGCACGCCAGGCAATGGTTCAGGCGAACCTTGCCGCTACTGCCCTGGCGCACCCCTGCTCCGGTAAGCACGCCGCGTTCCTGTGGGCGTGCACCGCCAAGCTCGAGCGTGGCGACCTCGAAGAGGGCTCGCAGAACTGGACCCTGCACAACTACCTCGACCCCGCCCACCCGCTACAGCAGGTCATCACCGAAGAAATTGAGGCGTTCACCGGCGAGCCCGTAGCCGCAATCGGCGTTGACGGCTGCGGTGCGCCCGTGCACGCCGTCTCCCTAGCCGGTGCCGCACGCGCCTACTCGACCCTCGGTGCGGCAATCCGCAACCTCGGGGCGGATGCGCGCGCCTCCACGGTC
This sequence comes from Rothia sp. HMSC072B03, assembly GCF_001809565.1. Taxonomy (NCBI): domain Bacteria; kingdom Bacillati; phylum Actinomycetota; class Actinomycetes; order Micrococcales; family Micrococcaceae; genus Rothia; species Rothia sp. HMSC072B03. The sequence goes on along the minus strand of NZ_KV797969.1, from coordinate 161,493 downwards.
GCGACCGCCATGGTGGACTACCCCGAGCTGATTCAGGCACCCGGCTCCCCCGACACCGTGCTCAGCGAAGAACTGGACGCGATCGTCAAGGGCGGCGCGGAGGGCGTGCTCTGCATCGGTCTGCGTTCGGGTGCGTCCGTGGTGGTAAAGATGAGCGACGGTTCGCACCGCGCCATGTACGCCGTGGCCTTGCGCGCCCTGGTCGCTGGCGGATACCTGAGCACTGAAGAATGCGAGCGCCTACTCGCGCTGGTGGTTCCCCCGGTGACCGGCGGCTACGTGGACGGCAAGCCGGTTGAGGTGGGCGAGCTGCGCGTGCACGAGGAGCTTTTTGCTGAAGCTCCGGAGGGAAAGTAGCCGTGACCATTCGACGCAAGACGAGCGAGGAGGCGGGCATGGCGGCGGTCCGCGAGGTGCGCGCACTCTTCGCTTCCTTTGATTCTGAGCCTTCCGAGACCGCACTCGTACCCGTCGAAATAGAACAGGCGTTCGCGGCACTCCCCCGCTCCGTGCGCGCAACCTTCGTGCGCTTTACCCTCGAAGAACTGGCCACCCTAGCCCCCGGCAATAGCGTGGAGGTGCGCGTGCCCCCGCTGGGAGTCACCCAGTGCGTGGCCGGCCCCCGCCATACGCGAGGTACCCCGCCCTCGGTCGTAGAGACCTCACCGACTGTCTGGGCGGCGCTCGTGCTGGGCGCCTGCCCGTGGGATCGCGCCGTGGCAGCCGGTGCGCTCGATGCCTCCGGCGAACGCAGCAACCTCTCCGGTCTGCTACCGCTCTTCTAGGCTCGCGTTCGTTCCCGCTAATCCGCACGGTTTTACCCGGCTTCCGTGGCCTGCGTTGAGATGTCCATACCGGGGTATTTAGCGTATCCTTCACCACATCCACGCCGAAACCCGGTACACTTTTAAGGGTCTGGTGTATGCCATCGCACATACAGGCAGGTACGAGCGCAGAAACACACATCCGTCTCGCACCCGCGCAGACGCATCCGCAGTCCCAACGTCGAAAAGAAGTGACTTGATTCGCCCCGACGGAAAACTCACTCACGACCTCGATCCGATTGACCACGGACCCAAGGACGCCTGCGGCGTCTTCGGCGTCTGGGCCCCCGGCGAGGACGTGGCAAAGCTAACCTACTACGGCCTGTACGCGCTTCAGCACCGCGGCCAGGAATCCGCAGGTATCGCAACCAGTAACGGCAAGCGCATCCACGTGTACAAGGACATGGGCCTCGTCTCCCAGGTCTTTGACGAAGCAACGCTCAGCTCTATGCCCGGTGACCACGCTATCGGCCACGCCCGATACTCCACCACCGGCGCGTCCCACTGGGCTAACGCGCAGCCGACCCTCGGCACCACCCCGCACGGCACGCTCTGCCTGGCCCACAACGGCAACCTCACCAACTCTGCAGACCTCTACGAGCGTGTGCTCGAGAAGAACGGCGGCAAGCCGCCCAAGCACGGCGAGCTGGCGCAGGGTAACACCACCGACACCGCGCTGATTACCGCGCTGCTGGCGGAGCACGACTTCGGTTCCCTCGAAGAGGCAGCCCTCGACCTGCTGCCGACCCTGCGCGGCGCTTTCTGCCTCACCTTCATGGATGAGCACACCCTCTACGCCGCACGCGACCCCCAGGGCGTTCGTCCGCTCGTGCTCGGTCGCCTGGAGCGCGGCTGGGTTGTTGCCTCCGAGACCGCGGCCCTCGACATCGTTGGTGCCTCCTTCGTTCGCGAGGTTGAGCCCGGCGAGTTCATCACCATTGACGAAAACGGCCTGCGCTCCCAGCGTTTCGCGGAGGCCAAGCCCGCCGGCTGCGTCTTCGAGTACGTTTACCTGGCCCGCCCTGACACCTCCATCGCCGGCCGCAGCGTCTACGAATCCCGCGTTGAGATGGGCCGTCAGCTGGCCCGCGAGCACGCGGTTGAGGCCGACCTGGTCATGCCCACCCCCGAATCCGGTGTTCCCGCCGCAATTGGTTACGCCGAAGAATCCGGCATTCCCTACGGCAACGGCCTGGTCAAGAACGCGTATGTGGGCCGAACCTTCATCCAGCCCTCGCAGACCATCCGTCAGCTCGGCATCCGCCTGAAGCTCAACCCGCTCAAGTCCGTCGTGGCGGGCAAGCGCCTTATCGTTATCGATGATTCCATCGTTCGCGGTAACACTCAGCGCGCCCTCGTGCGTATGCTCCGTGAGGCCGGCGCGAAGGAAGTGCACGTGCGCATCTCCTCACCGCCCGTAAAGTGGCCCTGCTTCTACGGCATCGACTTCGCCTCCCGCGCCGAGCTGATTGCGAACGGCCTGTCGGTGGATGAGATTGCCTCCTCCCTCGGTGCCGACTCGCTCGGTTTCATTTCCGAGGAAGGCATGATGGCCGCCACCGAGCAGCCCGCCGAGAACATGTGTACCGCCTGCTTCACCGGCAAGTACCCCATCGAGTTGCCCAGCGAAGAGCGCCGAGGCAAGTCCCTCTTCGATTCCGAGGAGAAGGGCAAGGGTGGCCCGCTGGCCGGTAAGGCCGCCGAGGTGACCGTCGAGCGCGCAGTCCCGGCCAAGCCCGAACACGCCGAGGCCGTTTCGATTGACACCCGCGAAGGCACCGAAACCCTCGAGACGAAGTTCGACCCCTCCACCGTAAAGGTCTCCGATGACGACCCCGGCATGGGCATGTGCAACCCCGGCCCCGACGCCGATCTCGAGGGCCTGCTGACCGAGGCGGACCGCACTCCCGCCAACTCCTCCGCTACCGCTACCCCGAAGGAATCCTAATGAGCGAGAACACCACCACCGTAACCTACGCGAGCGCAGGTGTTGACGTTGAGGCCGGCGATCGCGCCGTCGAGCTGATGAAGGACGCCATCAAGGCAACCCACAACTCCTCCGTTGTTGGCGGCGTGGGCGGCTTCGCGGGCCTGTACGACGTCTCCGAGCTCGTCAAGTACCGCAAGCCCTACCTGGCCACCTCCACCGACGGCGTGGGCACCAAGGTTGCCATTGCTCAGGCCCTGGATATTCACGACACCATCGGTTACGACCTGGTTGGCATGGTTGTAGACGATATCGTGGTCTGTGGCGCCAAGCCCCTGTTCATGACCGACTACATTGCCACCGGCAAGGTCGTTCCCGAGCGCATCGCCGATATCGTGCGCGGTATCGCTGGCGCATGTGCACAGGCCGGTACCGCCCTGGTCGGCGGCGAGACCGCCGAGCACCCCGGCCTGCTGGCCGAGGACGAGTACGATGTCGCCGGTGCCGCAACCGGTCTGGTTGAAGCGGACGAGCTGCTCGGCCCGGACCGCGTGCGCGAGGGTGACGTGCTGATTGCCATGGCCTCCTCCGGTATTCACTCCAACGGCTACTCCCTGGTCCGCAAGGTCCTGAACGTAGCCGGCTGGGGCCTGGAGCGCCAGGTGGACGAGCTGGGCCGCACCATCGGTGAGGAACTGCTCGAACCCACCCGTGTGTACGCGGCGGACTGCCTGGATCTGGCGGCTGCCTTCCCCGTCAACGGCGAGGACGGCACCACCGGCAGTGGTGTGCGTGGCTTCTCTCACGTGACCGGTGGCGGCCTGGCTGCTAACCTGGCTCGCGTTCTGCCTCAGGGCCTGGAGGGTCGCGTGGACCGCTCCACCTGGCAGATTCCCGCCATCTTCTCCCTGATTGGTTCGCTGGGTAACGTACCGCTGGCCGATCTGGAACGCACCCTGAACCTGGGCGTGGGCATGATCGCCATCGTTGACCCCTCCGTGGCTGAGGCAGCTACCAAGCGCCTGAACGACCGCGGTATCCCCGCCTGGATTATGGGCGATGTTGTGGCTGCTGGTGACCCCGAGCCCAATAGCGCCGACTACATTCAGGGCGCTAAGGGCGTGGATGGCGGCGCGGTTCGCCTGCTGGGCTCTTACGCCTCCTAACGTACTTGAGCGGTCATGAGACCGTACCAAAGGGCCGGGGTGGCTCCACTCGTGTGGGACCACCCCGGCCCTCTGCGTACCGGACCCTCCTGTACTTTGGGTCTCCTGTACTTTGGGCATTCCACCATTTTGGCTTCCCCTGGAAATCCCCCCCCTTATTTTCGAGGCACTCTTAGTTTTAATTCACGTTCTTCTAATTCTCTTTATTTTAATGACAAGAACATTTTCTCTGCATTAAAGTGCTTACACTATAGTGCTAATAAGCGCCCGGGTTCGAATCGGGACTCTGCACCACCCACCTATTGAGCGCTTAACTTTCAACCTTAAGCTCAGAATTCCTTCAGCCGCGGGCAGGCTATTCCATTCCACAAGGAAAAATTCACATCTTGATATAAAAAATATAGTAGAGATATACCTCAATCTCTTCTTTAGGTGATAGCTTAATGAGGTACCTTTATACGCCATCCAAAAGATATGCGCGATTCCATGCTTCTTAGCGTATCGACGGAAAATCTTTTCCTGCGTTCCTCGGTTTACGTCGCTTAGCAATACCTAGCCGTAGACGAAAAACGCAGGACGGCTCCGGTACACACCACACTATCCGCGTACTCTCAACTCATCAGGAGATTTCTCATGAAGCTCCACTGGCCCGTGCCCTCAGCTGGCCACTCCACAGCGTCACACAGAGCCAACCATCCCACCGTCATGAAACCCTTCCGCGCAGGCCTCGCCCTACTGGCCACAGGCTCCCTCATCTTCGGCGGCAACCTTCCTGCAGCCCTTGCGCAGGCGCCCCACGAGGATGCCACTCAGGCCGACCAGACCGAAGCTACCACTCCCGCTTCCCCCTTTAGCGTTCCCACCAGCGCGGGATCGCCCCAGGGTGCTCCGCGAAGTGTTGCTCCCGGTTCCCTTCCCCAGCAGAAGTTTGACCAGTTCATCGTTACCTACACCGACGATGCAAAGCAGCGAGCCGAGGAGCGTAGCGGAGATGCCGAGGTGGCCGGAGGAGTAACCCCCGGTGACCTGGACAGCGGCATCCAACAGACCATCGACTCCTCCGCGGCTTCCCTCGAAACCAGCGGTGGGGTTGTCCGCACCACCACCTCCAACGACGCAATTGTCCAGACCTCCAAGAAGCTGGACAAGCAGCAGGCCCAGGAGTTCATGGACCGCTTGGCTTCCAACCCCAACGTAGCCTCCGTGGAGCCCGACTACGTCAACTACCCGGCGGTCGAAAGCACCTTCGTCTTCAACGACCCCCTGTATTCCAAGCAGTGGAACCTCACCAACCCCACCGTCGGCATCGGCAACACCGGCAACGCGCGCCTGTATCGCGGCCTGAAGACGACCGTTGCGGTGATTGATACCGGTTACACCCGCCACCCCGAGCTCATCCACTCTCTAGTGCCGGGTTACGACTTCATTAGCAATCCGGTGAGCGGCCGCGACGGCAATGGCCGCGATGCCGACCCCACTGACGAGGGCGATCAGGCTCCCTTCAACCTCTGCGGCGACATGCAGGACGCGCAGATTTCAACCTGGCACGGCACGCACGTTGCCGGCATAATTGCCGCACGCGGCCAGAACCGCCAGGGTATTGCGGGTGTCTCTGACTTGGCCGCCATCCAGCCGATTCGCGTGCTCGGTCGATGCGGTGGTCAGACCTCGGACATCGCCGACGCCATCATGTGGGCGGCGGGCGGTCACATCAACGGCGTTCCCGATAATAAGCATCCCGCACAGATTATCAACCTGTCCCTGGGCGGCGTTCGAGCATGCCCCAACGCCTACCAGAAGGCCATTAATTTCGCGCTCTCTAAGGGCGCTATCGTGGTCGCAGCCGCCGGCAACGCCGGGATTGATGCCTCGCAGTTTGCTCCGGCCAATTGCAAGGGCGTCATCGCGGTGGGTAACAGCACCAAGAATGGCACCCGCGCATCGGACTCGAACTACGGCAAGACCGTTACCGTCTCTGCCCCGGGTACCGATATCCTCTCTCTGGGTATTGACAGCATCAACCGCCCCAACGGCAAGTACAACTACGTCTACAGGAGCGGCACCTCCATGGCGGCACCGCACGTGTCCGGTATCCTGGCTCAGCAGTTTGTGAACGGCGCAAACGTCAGCCGCCAGAAGGTCTACAGCTCCGCTTTCAACGCCGCGGCCAACCCGATTAAGTGCGACAAGGGCTACTGCGGACGCGGTATCATCAGTAGCCGTAAGATTGCTCAGTACGTAGGCAACCTGGACGCGCAGGGCAAGATGTCCTTTAGCCGCCCGCGCACCATTTACACCTCCAGGGTAATTACCTCCGCCCACCGCACGGCCCTGTCCGATATTGATGCGCAGGATACCTCCGTTGAGGTTCAGGGCGGACAGGCCCCGGATAGCGCCGAAGAGCCGGCTACGATGACCAACGATAACGCAGAGGCCATCAACCCCGATGCCGTCTCGGCCGACGCGGATTCCTCCGAGGAATCCGGCACCCAGTCGCAGGATGCGAACGACCTGAGCGACGACGGGGACTCCCAGCAGGATGGGGACTACACGGTGACTTCCCCCGTGCAGAAGCCCCGTGAGGCCGGTGAACTCACCCTGGTGAGCTAAGCCCCCCCACATCGGGCAGGCTCTACCTTCTGGACGAGCACTTTAAGCGCTTCATCCCGCAAGCCCGGTTGTGCGTCAGGCGGGGCTCGGTGAGGGGCCTTCACCGAGCCCCGCCTTTGCCGTTCCCAACCTAACGCCCCGCGCTCTCGGTGCTCTCGGTCCCCTCATGCCACGACCCATCAGGTGGTGTTCATGCACTACCCGGCGGAATGGTGCTTGCGATAATGCGATACTTTATTCCTAAAATATCAATTCTGCTATGCAACTATTTATGCCGGGCTGAGGAATATCTAAATCTTTACTTTAATCTCTCAATATTGTCTTGACTAGGCAATTCTTTATTTTTATCCCAAAATCAAAAAAATACATTAGCTGTGCCACATTCCCGGTTTTTGGAGCTTTGCCATGAGGGAAAGGTGCTAGGATAGCAATATCTCACCGCATAAACCACTTCCGAAATAAACTCCTCCAGGGGCTTAGAAAACATTGCACATTAATGCAGTAATGTGCATTTTTCTTTCCGTTACCGCACTGCCAACGCGGCGCACAAAGAAATATAAATGTTTTCCGAAAAGTGCATTTATGTGAGTGGGTCATCCTCACCAACTGCCGCTTCCGGCACTCACATATGCAAAGGACCCCGATGTCTTTTACCACTCATCCCTCCTCGCGCCGCATCGCACGCGTCGCACTGAGCATGGGAACCGCCGCAGCACTCGTGGCCTCCCTGGGCGCACCCGCAACCTTCGCGGCTCCCGCCCAGACCAGCAACGCAGCTCGCGCCGCAGCACACACGACCATCTCCTCCCTCAGCTCCGATCAGCAGAAGGCAGGTTTCAACCGCTTCGTCATCACCTACACCGATGACGCGTTGAACGCCGGCGGCATCAACTGGGCAAGCCCCGCGGGCACCCATGTTGCCACCTGGAGCGATTCTCTCTACTCCGGCATCACCGCCGACGTGCAGAAGATCGACGACCTGCTCAATGTCAAAACCAACTACGTGCGCACCACCTCCCAGAAGGCAACCGTGGTGACCACTTCTTCCAAGCTCACCGCAGAGCAGGCGGAGAAGTACATGGCGGCGCTGAGCTCCAACGCCTCCGTCGCCTCCGTCGAGCCCGACCTGATGCGCCGCTCCAGCGCGCGCCGCCAGGCCACCAGCACCCTGGCCAAGGCCGCAAGCGCTTCGAAGAACCAGGCGGCCGTCACCCCGAATGACACCCTGTACCCCCAGCAGTGGAACCTACACGACGCTAAGGGCATCTCCGCTCCCGAGGCCTGGGCCACCACCCAGGGCTCCGGCGTGACCGTTGCTGTGATTGACTCCGGCATCGTCAAGCACCCGGACCTCGACGCGAACGTTCTGCCCGGCTACGACTTCATCACCGAGCCCTCCATCGCCCGTGACGGCAACGGCCGCGACGCCGACCCCACCGACCAGGGTAACTGGGAAGAAGCCGGCGTCTGCGCCGCTGGCTCTGAGGCCTCCGAGTCCAACTGGCACGGCACCCATGTGGCCGGTTCCATCGCCGCAATCATGAACAACAAGCGCGGCATCGCGGGCGTGGCTCCCAACGCCAAGATTCTGCCCCTGCGCGCCCTGGGCATGTGCGGCGGCTATGACTCCGATATCGCGGATGCCATGGTGTGGGCCGCGGGCGGCACCGTTGAAGGCGTGCCCGCCAACACCCACCCCGCCCAGATCATCAACCTCTCCCTCGGTGGCGAGGGTACCTGCCCCGCGACCTACTCCAAGGCCATTGCCGAGGTGAATAAGCGTGGTGCCATTCTGGTGGTTGCCGCCGGTAACGACGATCAGGACACCTCCAAGATTGCCCCCGCAAACTGCGGCGGTTCGATTGTGGTTGGCTCCACGAATCAGAAGGGCCAGCGCAGCGATTTCTCCAACTACGGCAAGATCGTTGATGTGAGCGCCCCCGGCGACGGCATCATGTCTACCGTGGACCTCGGCACCACCGTATCCACCGGTGCCGGCTACACCGAGTACGATGGCACCTCCATGGCGGCTCCCCAGGTGGCCGGCATCATCGCCCTGATGAAGTCCGTGGATCCCTCGCTGACCGCCGATCGTGCAAAGCAGGTTCTCAAGCAGAGCGCAAAGCCGCTGACCTGCGATGTGAATGCATGCGGCGCGGGTATCGCGAACGCCGCGAGCGCTCTTGAGGTCCTGCAGGGCAAGAACGTCACCCCGGCGCACCCCAAGCCCAAGCGTGCACCGAAGTACCCGACCCGTGCGGCTCGCACCGGTTACGTGACCAACCCGACCACGAATCACAACCCGCCGTTCCTAATCACCCCGCACGGCCTGATTCCCGGTCAGTAATTCGGTGAGCTCTCACCCCTCAGTCTTCCGGCGGCGTTAGCCGTGGGAAACCTCAAAGAATGACAATCACAAAGCCCCCGCCGGGTACGTCCCGGTGGGGGCTTTGCGTGAACAGAACGCTGCCGCATTTGGTGCTGCAGCTTGCTTCTCCCACCCACCCTCACGACTGACAGGTGGGAGAAATCTTGGGGTACGCCCCTAGCGAGCTGGACGCTAGGGTAGACGAGCTAGGGGCGTACCTGGGAGGCGCGCACACCGGTACGGATACCGGTTGCCTCCACGCGAGCGGACTCGTAGCTGACCGCACGCAGACCCGAGGGTGCGTTGGTTGCCGTTGTCTTTTCTCGCGGGTTTTCCTGACGCTGGGTGGGTAGAAAAACCCAGCGGCGCTGAACCGCAAAGCTCACCGGAATCAGGATGAGCTCGGTCAGGATTTTGGCGACCAGCAGGGATACGCCCAGGCCGGTCAGGGTTTCCATCAGAGCCGCGTTGGCTGCGAGGATACCCACCGCCAGCACGGTGTAACGTACCAGCGAGGAGGATGCCGAGGGGCGTGCGCCTCCGTCGTGCATGAGCATTCGGTTGACGGTGAAGTTCGTCAGCGCCGAGATGACGCGGGCACCAATCACGGCTGCCAGCAGCGGAACGCCCAAGCCCACCAGGACGAAGAGGGCGATAGCATCCACCAGGAAGCCGGTCACAAACGAGGACGCCAGGAAGGCAAGCAGCGGTGCGTAAATCAGCGCCGAGTCCTGCAGAGGCCTAAAGTGGCTGGTCGGGTTGCCCGGCTCGTAGACCTTCACGATGGGTACCTGCACCAACTCCACGTCTGCGCGGGTTGCGCGCAGCAGCATGGAGAACTCGTACTCGTACTTATCGCCGGGAATCTGCAGCAGCCAGTCCAGGATCTGCGGGGTGAAGCCGCGCAGACCGGTCTGGGTGTCTGCCACGCGGGCGCCGGTCGCCAGGGCGAAGAAGCCTACGGTTGCGCTGTTGCCAATTTTGGAGCGCAGCGGCACCTTCGTGCCTTCTTCGCCGGCGTTCGGGTCGGGCTTGGTACGCACGCCGAGGATGATGGTCCGCTGCCCTGCCGCCGCGGCGGTTTCGGTGCGCACACCCACACGGAAGATGTCCCGAGGGAGGTGCTGGCCGTCCGCATCGGCGGTGACGATGACCTCACCGGGGCGGTTTGCTTTCGCCCAGGCGATGCCGGTACGCAGGGCCGCGCCCTTGCCTCGGTTGACGGGGTGGGTCCGAACGATGGCCCCATCCAGGTGCAGCTCGGCAAAAATTGGCGCATAGGTGCTACCGGATCCATCGTCGATAACGAGAATCTCTGCGCTCGCGTCTTGCGCCTTTAGAGCGTGCACAAGACGGACAAGAGACTGGTCAGGCTTATATGCGGGAATTAGAATAATCATGATGCGCTCCCGGCAATGTAGAGAATGTCGCTGGTTCCACGCTCCTTCGTGCCACCCTGGGGGCGGTTGACCAGCTGGTTGTTGAAGACCATGGCGGAGGAGCCACCACCGTCCAGGTTGTAGGCGCTGACGCAGCCCAGGTCCTTGAACATCTGCGCGAACTCGGTCATGGTTACGCCGCGCGAATAGTTGGTGGAACGGCCATCGACCACGATGAAGACCAGGTGGTTGGCGCCGAGCACACCCACACCGGTTCGAGGCTGGTTACCCTGAATCGAGTGGTTACCGAAGTTGGTGTCCACCTCAACGCTGTCGATGCCATCCACGATGGCGGAATCCTTCACCAGGGCCGGGCCGAAGGAGAGGGTGTTCCACACACCCTCGTTGACGAGGGTCTGGGCGTTGGTTGCGGTTTCGTCGTAGAGCTTGACGGAGCCGTCGCGGTAGAAGGCGAGGCCTTCACGTGCACCGGAGTCACGGTAGACAACACCGTTTCGGATCACGATGCCGGTGGTACGGAAGCCGTAGTAGTCGCCGTTAATGGCCCAGATACCGTTGTGCTCCGAGGCGATATTCGAGGGGGTACCAATGATGTTCTGGCCGAACTTGTTGTTCGCAAAGGCGCTACGCAGCAGGGTCGCGTTATCGAGCTTGATGTCCGCGACGAAGGAAACAACCGCGTCGGAGCCGCTACCGGTGGTGGTGGAGGTGATGGTAATCGAGCCTTCGTTAGCGGTGAGGCTCTGGCCATCGATTTTCACCCCGGTCAGTTCGCTAGGGCTTGCGGTGGCGGAGCCGGATGCCGAGGCGTTCGCCTGGGCCGCGGCCGCCTCGTAGGCGGTGGTATCTTCGATCTCGGTGTGCTCTGCCAGGTAGCGGTTGTAGGCCCAGCCCGCGCCGCCGCCAACAACGGCGAGCGCGCCGAGGCCGCCTCCGATAAAGATACGGCGGGTGAGCTTCTTCTTGGCGAGCTTCTGTTCTACTGCGGCTTGCTCTGCGGCGGTTTGTTCTGCCGCGGCCTGGGTGGTCTGGTTGCTGTTCTGAGTCATGTTCTGTTCGTTATTCATGACTCTAGATTGCCCGTGTACTCTCAGCGCCAGGCATGACTAAGCTGTGCCTCAGCTATGTATGCTTATTCAGCCGAAATTATTTTATGCAGGGGTGTTCCGTCTTTCGAGGCCTCCGGCTGAGCGGTCTCCTTCGTGTTTTTCTCGGTTACGCGTCCTCTTATCCGCGCTCCTCCCGGGGCTCGCCCTCTCGGCTTGGGGTCTTGAGGGCACGAAAAAACCGGCTGAGCACCCCGTGCGGGGCCTCAAGCCGGTTCATCATCTGTAGAATACGCTCGGTCGATACCTACCGAATCATTCCGCGTATCCCTATGCCTCATCCTCGTAGGAAGCGTACTTTTCAGCGTATGCCGAGTAGTCGTCCTCGTCGTCATAGCGGCGGCGGGACGAATCGGAGGACTTGGTATTCTTCGCGCTGCTGAGCTCACGCTCGAGAGCGCTGTAGTCGGTCTCGGGGCTGAAGTACTTCATCTCCCGAGCCTGCCTTGTTGCTTTAGCCTTCTGACGGCCGCGCCCCATGGCGTGACCCCCTCTTTCATCCTGTCCGAAGCTACGGGCGCGCGGGGCACGCCCTCCCTCGGATCGTTCTACAGTCTTTACTACACTATAGAGTACCCTGTTTTGACGTTCAATGTCGCGCTCTGCAACACGTATTTTACGGAGCGGAGCACCCCTATGCACCAGAACATCCGTTTTATTTTTCTCGCTCTCGGCTCTCCACGCACGGAACCCCGCATCGAAGGCATACTCAGCTTCGAAGCGGGGTTCGCGTCTCTCGAGCGGCTCACTCACAAGACCGGCATCGAGAGAATCAGCCGCACCGGTCATGACCTCCGGCGCGGGGTCTATGGGATTCCCAAGTTCCGGGCCCTAGCTTGCGGTGAAACTACCCAGCGAGGTGGCGTTCGAGGCCACGGAAGTGCTGGAGGCATCCACGCTATCGGTCGTGGTGTACACCGTGTAGCTCTGGCCCTTGGTGATATTGGCACTGGAAACCAGGATCAGTGCGGTGTTGGAGTTGGTCACCTTGTAGTTGGCCACCACCTTACCCGAGGAATCGGCCACCTGAATGGTCGTGCCGCTGCTGACATTCGACAGGTTTGTCAGCTTCACGTAGCCGCTGGTGGAGGAGGATGCGGGCGCCTCGAACATGTCGCCGGAGTTACCCGCAACCACGGTCGTACCGTTGAGCAGCAGGTCGCCGTTGGTATCCAGCGAGGTGTTACCGCCCGTGAACGGGCCGTTCACGACCAGGGTGCCGCCCGAGAGGGTTGCCGTACCGTTGGAGTCGATGCCGTCGCCGTTTGCGTTCACGGTGACAGTACCACCGGCAATGTTGATGGTCGCGTCGACAACCTCGAAGGTGCCGTGGCCACCGCCCATGCCGCCGCCACCTGCCGGGGGCTGACCCATGTTACCGGAGGGCGCCTGGCCACCTGCCGGGGGCTGACCGCCCTGACCGCCCTGCGCTGCATTACCCTGTGCCGACTGGCCGCTCTGGGTATTCTGCGCGGTCTGGTTGCTCTGCGCGGTCTGGTTGCTCTGGGCAGTCTGGTTGGTCTGGGCAGTCTGCGTGGTGGAGGTCGAAGCCGACTCGGTACCGGTCGAGCTAGTGCTGGTGGTGCTGTACGAGGCGTTGATGCCGTCATCGGAACTGGTCACGTTCACGGTACCGTCCAGGATGTTGATGTACTGCGCCTCGATACCCTCGTTCGACTGGGTAATGTTCAGGGTACCGCCCGAAATCTCCAGCACGCGCTCGGCCTTGAAGCCGTCGTCACCGGCGGAGATGTTCACGGTACCGCCGCTCAGGCGTACCCAGCCGCGGTTGCCGTCGGTGTCATTGGTTGCCTTAATGCCGTCCTTGGTTGCGGTCACGGTTACGGTGCCGTCCAGGATATCGACGTAATCCTTACCCTTGATGCCGGTGTTCGCGGCGGTCACCTCCAGGGTGCCGGAGGCGATGACCAGGCCGTCCGTGGTGTGGATACCCTCTTCGTAGTTGCCCTCAACCTTCAGGGTGCCCTCGCCGGCAAGGGTCAGGTCACTCTTGGAGTAGATGGCTGCGTCGGGGCTGCCGCTGGCGGTATCGGAGTAGGAGGAGCCGTCAGAGACGGTGTTCGTGCTACCCGAGGCGGTGTAGATAACGACCTCATCAGCCTCAACCACGTTGATGGCCGCGCCGGTGGAGTTGGTGATAGTCGCGTTATCCAGGATCAGGCGGACCATGTCACTGTCGGCTGCCTCAACCTTGACCTGGCCGCTATAGGTGCCGGTGAGCTTGTAGTTGCCCGCCTTGGTGATGGTGATGACGCCATCGCTGACGGTCACGCCGTCGGTCGCGGTCGGATTAGAAAGATCGATGGTGACCTCGCTGGAGGAATCCCAGGTCAGATCCTTCGCGGAGTAGTGGGTGTCCTCGGCGAGCTTCGCGCCGTTCTTCACGTCGGTGGAGAAGGAATCGGCGGTCTTCGACTTGGTGTCGGAATCACTCGAGGTGGAGGTGCTGATGGCGCTCGTCGCGCTGGTGTTCGATGCCGAGGTTGCCGAGCAGCCGGTCAGGGCCAGGGCCGCCAGGAGGGTAATGGAGGTTGCACTCTTGATCATATTGCTCTTTTTCACGGTATTCCTCTTCGTGATTCACAAGCACTATGTAGTGCCGCTGCGGTTTTCGGGTAAATCTTTGGGGGTCAGGCGTACTCTTAGCGAATCCTGTTGGTGCCTGCGCCCGGTCAGGACTATGTCTGGTCAGGATCCGGTTCCATCCGCGCGGGTAGAGCCTGCTACCCTACCCGCGCATCCGGGGTGACGGCCCTAAGCGGCCGCGTAACATTCGGTCAGAAGCTTGCGGTAGTCTTCCTCGGTCAGCGTATCCACGTCGGGACGGGTGCCGTTGACCGGTTCCAGGTGCATCCAGTTCTCCAGGGTCTCTTTCCACTTGTTGCTTGCCAGCTGCGGGTTCAGCGCCGCCATGCCGGTTGCAAACTTGGAAATCTTTGAGGGGGTGATGCCCGCATCCCAGAGGTGCTGATCCGCTACGGAGGGCTCCACACCCGACTTGGTTTCGATGATGACCGTGTTCGGCAGGCCGTAGGTGGTGCCGACCAGGTTGCCGTGGAAGTTACGGTAGTTCACGCCCGCCATGAGGATGTTCTCGGACATGGGGGTCCAGGTCAGGTTGGTGTCCACCGTCATGCGGGAGGCGACCGGGTTCTTCTCGCTCTGCGGCAGGAAGACCGTGGTACGGCGGTACCCGGTGGTCAGGACCGCGTCCAGCTTGTGCACGGGGCCCGCGAGGATGTCACCGAGTGCCGCGGTGATGTACTCACGACCTTCCGCGGTGAGCGTATCGCGCTTCTCGAAGGTGTACGGGATGCGCTTCTTGACGGTCATGTCCTGCTCGCCGTCGGTCTTGACCTCCAGGAAGGTCAGCTTCGAGTCCAGGTAGCTACGGGTACGGATTTTGAAGGTATCGTCGCGGCTGTAGGCTGCCGAGTGGTAGCTCTGCATCTGCGGGGTGTCGAAGTAGACCGAGTCGTAGGCGAAGTCGCGCTGGCCCTTGATGTCCATGACGGAGGCGTCTGCGTCAAGCGTGGAGAGTACCTTCGCGGCGGTTTCCGCATCGACGATGTACTTGCGGTCCACACGGGTCTGCATGGCTGCCTTCTCGTTCATGGCTTCGAGGCTGATGCTCTTCCACTCTGCGGGGATGATGTTTGCGGCTGCGTTAGTCATGGGTCTTCGTCCTTCTGGGGTTCCGCCTCGATTCGTCGAAGGCGGCGGGAGTAGTGCGTCTGTCGTGGATTTTAGATTTTGGGGTGGTGCCTACCGGGCTTACTTAGCGACGGGAGTCCGCTGGAGCGGCATCATCCGGGTATCCAGCGTGGCGTACGCCTCGGCGGTGGGCGCTACCGGCTGAGTTGCCGCGGGCTGGCGGGTTGCGGTTACCTGCGGTACTGCTGCCTCCGCCGCTGCGGGGGTGCCGCCCTCGGTGGTCTCCTTGGGCTGGTAGGTGATGGTAGCTCGGGTCAGGTCGTTCACCAGGTCCAGCTCGGTCACCTTGACCGAGGTGATGGCGTAGCCCAGGCGGGCGCCCAGGTAAGCCTTGAGCTCTTCCTCATCGCTAATCGCGCGATCGGCGGTGACGGTCTGGGTCTGTCCCTTGACCGCGGGGGCGCTACGCGCATCCAGGATTGCGATGAGAGCCACCAGGGCCGCCATCAGGATGAAGGCGATGTACGCGGGGCTGATGTTGATACCGGCGATCATACCGACCGAGAGGGCTACGAAGTAGTAGCCGACTTCTCGCTGGCTCAGGGCGGTGGAGCGCAGTCGAATAATCGACAGAACGCCGAAGAGGCCCATGCCCATGGCCGAGGCGTTTGAACCCGCCGAGACCAGGGCCACCGAGACGGTGAAGATACCGGCGTTGATGACCGCGTAGGAAATCATCATTTCGCGGTTGCGGTGACGCACCAGGTAAAGGGTGCACAGGATTGCGATCGCGAGGGCGTCTGCAATCGCCATGGTCAGGATTGTCATGGGGTGCTCCAGGTCGTGGGGTAGGTTTCCAGCTTCCCGAGCCGTCTGTTCTCGGCTCCGGCTTGAGTACCTACGTGTTCTGCTTGGTTTCTAGAATCCCGTCCGAAGCTGTGTCACGCCTGTGCGCTCTGTAATTCTCACTTATGTCTTCGCGAACACCGATTAAATGACTGGTCAGAGCGTTTTACCTTTAAGGTTTTTTCAATTACCGGGGCGCAGTGAGGCGGTCAGCCGCGCCCGGATACAACAAATGGGGCCCCCTCTACATCAGAGGGAGCCCCACTCGGGTTTCTAGGGAGTAACCCTAGAATTCAGTATGTACTTATGCCTTCTTGCGCATGCGGGTTGCCACGATGGTTGCACCACCGGCACCCAGAGCAATCAGACCCAGGCCAGCAGCGGTCATCGCACCGGATGCACCGGTCTTAGCCAGGGATGCAGAGCTCTTGGAGGATGCGTTGGAAGAACCGGAGCCCAGGTTGTCGTTCGAGCCGGAGCCCAGGTTGTCGTTGTCGGAGGAACCCAGCACGAGGTTATCGGAATCCTTGGAGCTCTTGGGAGCTGCGGAATCGCCCTCAGCGTGGTCGCCCTCGGGAGCGGCCTGGTCCTCAGACTTCTGCTCGTCAGACTTCTGGTCCTCGGACTTCTGCTCGGCAGGCTTCTGGTCCTCAGCGGGCTTGGTTTCCTTAGCGTCCTCAACTGCGGGTGCGGAGGTCTCTTCAGCAGGCTTGGGAGCCTCGGTGGTCGGAGCCGGGGTCGAGTCTTCGGAGGGAGCGGGGGTCGGGTCCTCGGAGGGAGCCGGGGTGGGCTCGGTGGACTCGCTCGGAGCCGGGGTAGGCAGCGACTCGTTAGCGGCCTTAATGGTCACGGTCGCAGCCTTGCCGCCGCGGGGCACGTCGCCGTCCTTCAGGGAGCCGGACAGCAGGTAAATGTCAACGGAAACACTGCCGTGCAGTTCTGCCTGCCAGGGAACGGTGACGTTGAAGTTACCGGCTTCGTCGGCGTGAATCTCCAGGTAGTCCTGGCCGTTAATCTTCACTGCGCCCTTGTTCAGCTTCAGGGCCAGCACGGAGCCGGAAGCGCCGTCAGCGGTCTTGAAACCCTCACCCACGATGGTCAGGCCCTGACCCTCAACCCAGGTGTCGGGGGTGATGAGGCGTGCGGAATCTGCGTAAGTAAAGGAAATCTCCTGTGCAGCTTCGTCAGCGAAGGTAGCGGGGACGGTAGTAGCAACCAGGCCACAGCTAATCAGGGCGGTGGCACCGATGCGTGCGATGTTGTTTCGAATGCTCATGCCCCCCATTCTAACGACCGAACCTGACAATATCGGGGTGCATGATGCCGATTTAACATGAGCTGACTCACTTAATGGGCCCTTCTTGAAGAATTCTTGAGGGGCGAGTTGAAGAATCAATCGCATATTCAAAGAATTCGAACGCTACCGGCGCCTTGGAATCCGGGCGTTAGTTTAGACGGTTTTCCGTCCGTAAACCCACTCAACGCCCTACCGCTCGGGACCCCGTTAAACGCAGAATCCCCCACGCCCGCGAGGCGAGCGAGGGGAATCCTGGAACAACGCATCCGATGCCCGGAGCACCGGATTCCTAAACTCTAAACTTAGGAGTTCTTGCGACGGAGCACAGAGGTCACGCCCGCAACACCCAAGCCAACGGCCACCATTCCCAGGCCGGCCACGGTGAACACGTTCGAGGCGCCGGTATTAGCCAGCGAGGAACGCTGCGCGCGACTCGAGAGAGAGGCGCTCGACGAGGAAGAGCCGAGACGGTCCTGGGCGCCCGATCCGCTGGAGCCGAGATTGTCCTGCGAGGAGGAGCTGCCACTCGAGGAGGAACCACCGTTCGAGGAGGAGCCGCTGTCGACAACCTCGCAGCCGAGGCCGTTATTATCGGCGTCGAACTGCTTACGGAAGTCCGGGTGGCTCGAAGGAATGGGGGCCAGGCCCGCGGCGGCGACCTCGGAGCAGTTAGCGAAGCGGGTGCTCTCGGGCGAAGGCTGCTCGGTTGCGGGGGCCTGGACGCTCGAGGAGCCACCCAGCTGATCCTGCGCGGCGGGAGCCTGCTGGGAACCGTCCTTCTGCTCGGCCTTCTGGTCGTTCTTAGCGGTCGATACCTTCTGGTCGGCCTTCTTCTCGTTCTTTACCTCAGCGGAGGCAGAGGGAGAAACAACGGTAGACGCAGAAGCCGATGCGGTGGCGCTCGGGCTCACCGAGGCGGAAGCGGAGGCTTTCTCATCGGCACGGTTCTTCACCTCGGCATCCACCGAGGCGACGGTCTCGTCAGCTGCGGTAGCCGATGCCGAGGGGCTGGCAGAAGAATCAGCCTTGGATTCCTTCTTCGGCTCGGCGGTAGCGCTGGCGGATGCAGAGGGCTCGGCGCTTGCCGAAACACTTGCCGAGGCGCTGGGGCTCTCGGGGGCCACGGAACGAGCCTCAATCTTCACGGTGGCTGCCTTGCCGCCGCGAGCGGTGTCATTGTCCTTCAGGGAACCGGAGAGCAGGTAGACGTCAACGGAGACGCGATCCTCCAGGTCGCTCTGCCAGGGGATCGAGACGGTAAATTCGCCCTTATCGTTGGCGGTTACCTCGAGGTAGTCCTTACCGTCGATCTTAATGGCGCCCTTGTTGAGCTTAATGGCGATGGTCGAGCCGGAGGCGCGGTCCTGGGTCAGGAAGCCCTCGCCGGAGATCTCGAGGGTTTCACCCTTGTACCAGACCTCGGAGATGTGGGAGGCGGCACGGTCCTGGTATTCGTGAGTGACGGTCTCGCCGTCATTCTGAGCGAAGGTGGCGGGGATGGCGGTCACAACCAAACCGCAACCGATGAGGGCCGTGGCACCGAAGCGAGTGATAGTGTTTCGAATGTCCATTCCCTCATTCTAGCCCCGGGTTCCAAGGTATTTTCACCAGTCAAGGGTGTATTTGCAATGAATTGCAACACAACCGCGGGCGGGTGGTCGCAGCGGCCGGACCATCGAGAGCCTAGCTGTCAATCGCATCAAGCATGAGCTCCAGGGCCTCCCCCACCCCGGTGCGCCACAGGAAGGTGGCCTTCGTATCCGCACGGCCCGGACCACCGTTAATGACGGCAACCGGTTTGCCGGCACGCAGGGCCTCCAGCACAATCTTGTAGCTGCTCATCACCGCCACCGAGGAACCCACCACCAGCAGCGCCGAGCACTCGGCAAGCATGGCGTCCTTGCGCGCCTTGCGCTCGGCCGGCACGGACTCGCCAAAGTACACCACATCCGGCTTGAGACGGGTCGAGCCACACCCCAGGCAGGGCACCATCCGAAAATCTTGGATGTACTGCTGGTCCAGCTCCACGTCACCATCGGGGTTTACGCGCAGGTCACGGCTTTCCAGGCGGTCCAGGTAGCCAGGGTTCGCGGCATCCAGGCGCGCATCCAGGCTCTCGCGGCCCTCATCCTGACCGCAGTCCAGGCAGACGATACGGGACAGATCGCCATGCAGGGCCAACAGATTGCGACTTCCGGCGCGGGCGTGCAGGCCGTCCACGTTCTGCGTGATGACGCCATTGATAGCGCCCAGCTGCTCGAGCTCAACGAGCGCGTAGTGGGCACGGTTCGGCTGGGCGCGGCGCATGCGGCGCCAACCCACGTAGGAGCGCGCCCAGTAGCGCTGACGGGCGGCATCATCGTAACGGAATTCCTGGTAGGTCATGGGACGGTGGTCGTGCAGGGATCCGCCCGGGCCGCGGTAGTCGGGGATGCCGGACTCGGTGCTCACGCCCGCGCCGGTGAGCACGAGAACCTTACCCGCCTTGAGTAGGCGAGCAATGCCCTCGGCGGCGTACCCCTCCTCGTGGGGTTCGGCGGTATCCGCCACGACCCGCTGGATAGAGCGAATCGCGGCCCTGTGCACGGAGGCGATTTCTTCGCGCTGCTCACCGGCGGCGGCGAAGTTCTGGTGGTCAGTCCAGCGGTCCATTCTTCTCCCATGCTCTGTGATTTAGTACGTTAAACGGCTGTGGGGCACCCCCTTTCGAGGGTACCCCACAGCCTATTTCTTGCGGTTTCGAACTCGCGGAGTCAGCCACGGGCTAAGCCCGCTGAGCCAATCGGCTCCGTCCGGCTAACCGGTTGAGCTTAGTCCTCAGCCTTCTGCTCGCGCTCGGAGGTCACGACCAGGCCGTCGCTGGCAACGTCCGGGTTCACATCCACGGTCACGGTGTCGCCGTCGTGGATAGCGCCGGAGAGGATGCCGCGAGCCAGGCGGTCACCAATCTCGCGCTGAACCAGGCGGCGCAGCGGGCGGGCACCGAATGCCGGGTCGTAGCCGGTCTTGCCCAGCCACTCGAGGGCTGCCTCGGTCACGTTCAGGGTGAGGCGGCGGTCCTCCAGGCGCTTAGCCATGCTCTTGATCTGCAGGCCCACAATCTGACCCAGGTTCTCAGCCGACAGGGGCTGGAACATGATGATGTCGTCCAGTCGGTTGAGGAACTCGGGGCGGAATGCCTGATGCACAACCTCCAGAGCCTTCTCAGAGCGCTCGTCGAAGGGCAGGTCCTGGTTGACCAGGTACTGCGAACCGAGGTTCGAGGTCAGAATCAGGATGACGTTGCGGAAGTCCACGGTGCGGCCCTGGCCGTCGGTCAGGCGGCCGTCATCGAGCACCTGCAGCAGGATGTCGAAGACCTCGGGGTGTGCCTTCTCAACCTCGTCGAGCAGGACCACCGAGTAGGGGCGACGGCGCACGGCCTCGGTCAGCTGACCGCCCTCTTCGTGGCCGACGTATCCGGGAGGGGCACCGACAAGGCGGGACACGGTGTGCTTCTCGGAGTACTCGCTCATGTCGATACGCACCAGGGCACGCTCGTCATCGAACTGGAACTCGGCCAGTGCCTTAGCCAGCTCGGTCTTACCGACACCGGTCGGGCCCAGGAACAGGAAGGAACCAATCGGGCGGTTCGGGTCGGAAATACCGGCGCGGGCGCGGCGCACAGCATCAGAGACAGCGACCACTGCGGCTTCCTGACCGATGAGGCGGGCACCGATGCGCTTCTCCATTTCGAGCAGCTTCTCGGATTCACCCTGCATCATGCGGCCTGCGGGAATGCCGGTCCAGGAGGAAATCACCTCGGCGATATCGTCTGCGGTAACCTCTTCGGAGACCATGGACTCGCTCTTGGCGGTGTCCTCGGCACGCTGTGCTTCTTCCAGCTCAGCCTGCTTTGCGGGAATCTCACCGTACAGCAGGCGAGATGCCTCGGCGAGGTTACCCTCGCGCTGTGCAACCTCTGCGCGGGAACGCAGCTCGTCAATCTGGGTCTTGATGTCACCCACGCGGTTCAGGCTAGCCTTCTCAGCCTCCCAACGAGCGTTGAGGGCGTCGAGCTCTTCCTTCTTGTCCGCCATATCCTTGCGCAGGGCCTCCAGACGCTCGACCGATGCGGGATCGGTCTCGTCGGCCAGGGCCAGCTCCTCCATGGTGAGGCGGTCCACGGCGCGGCGCAGCTGGTCAATTTCCTCCGGTGCGGAGTCAATTTCCATGCGCAGGCGGGATGCTGCCTCATCAATCAGGTCAATTGCCTTGTCCGGCAGCTGACGGGAGGGAATGTAGCGGTTGGACAGGGTTGCTGCGGCAACCAGTGCGGAGTCAGCAATCTGCACCTTGTGGTGTGCCTCGTAACGCTCCTTCAGGCCGCGCAGAATACCGATGGTGTCATCTACGCTGGGCTCGCCCACGTACACCTGCTGGAAGCGGCGCTCCAGTGCGGGGTCCTTCTCGATGTTCTCGCGGTACTCATCCAGGGTGGTCGCACCGATCAGGCGCAACTCGCCACGGGCAAGCATGGGCTTGAGCATGTTGCCCGCGTCCATGGAGCCTTCGGATGCGCCAGCGCCGACGACGGTGTGAATCTCGTCGATGAAGGTCACAATCTGGCCTTCGGACTTCTTGATTTCCTCGAGGACTGCCTTCAGGCGCTCCTCGAATTCACCGCGGTACTTTGCGCCTGCGACCATGGAGCCCAGGTCCAGGCTGATGAGGGTCTTGCCGCGCAGGGATTCGGGCACGTCGCCGGAAACCATGCGCTGTGCCAGGCCCTCGACCACGGCGGTCTTACCGACGCCGGGCTCACCAATCAGCACGGGGTTGTTCTTGGTGCGGCGGGAGAGCACCTGCACGACGCGGCGAATCTCGGAATCACGGCCGATGACCGGGTCGAGCTTGCCGGCGCGGGCAATGGCGGTCAGGTCGGTGCCGTACTTTTCGAGCGCCTGGAAGGTGCCTTCGGGGTCGGGGGTATCCACGGTGCGGTCTCCTCGGACGTTGGGGATGGTCTGTGCGATGAGGTCTGCGGTAGCGCCGAGCTTGTGCATTGCTTCAGCGGTGCTATCGGTTCCGCTGGCGATGCCCAGCAGAATCATTTCGGTGGAGACGTAGGTGTCCCCGAAGCCCTGTGCGCGGGTCTGCGCAGCCTGCAGGGCGGAAAGTGCGGAACGGCTAAAGGAGGCGTTCTGCACGGAGGAGCCAGATGCCTTGGGCAGCTTCTTGATTTCTGCGGAAGCAGCCTCGGAGATGGCGTCTACATCCAGGCCTGCTGCCTTGAGCACGGAGACTGCGATGCCTTCGCGCTGGTCCATGAGGGCCTTGAGGATGTGCGCGGTTTCAATAGTGGGGTTACCCGCCGTTTGCGCATTGGTGTTAGCGGCGGAGATAACTTCTTGACTCTTGGTCGTGAACTTAATATCCATGGTGTCCTTTCGTATTTCGAGGGGTTTATCCTATGTGTCCCTGCATTACATAACTTGAGTCTACTCCGCTCAACTATGTTTCGCAACCCTCTTGCAAAAAATTTTTTCGTATTTTTCACCCCGCCCCATACCCCTGACCCCCAAGCAAAAGCCCCCACCAAAACTCTCTGTCAAAGCCCCCACCAAAACCCCCAGTCGAAGCCGCATTGCTATACTGACCGGATTGGGCGCTTATAGGTTCCCATAACAGCTAAAGATTGGGGACCCCACATGAAAATACTGGTTCTCGGCGCAACCGGCCGCACCGGCCGCCTCTTCATCCACAAAGCCCTCGAGGAGGGGCACTCGGTCACCGCCTACGTACGCAATCCCGATAAGGCGCTAACACTTTTGGGAACCCACCCGAACCTCACGATTACTCCCGGCGACCTCAACGATACCGAGCGGCTCACCGCAGCCTCCGCAGGGCAGGACGTCATGGTCAGCATCCTGGGGCAGAAAGCCACGGTGCGAGAATTTCTCTCCTCCACGTTCATGCAGGAGCGTCTGCCCCTCATCATGGAGGCGGTCACGGGCGCAGGCGTAAAGCACTGCGTTCTGATGAGTGCCTACGGTGTGGGCGATACGGTACGGACCGCATCCCTGCCCATGCGCCTGGTCTGCAAGGTCATCATGCGCGGCATTTTTACCGACAAGGTTAAGGCGGACGCCCTGGTCACCGAATATCAGCCGTATATTTCGCGTGCGCATCCGGGCAGGCTGACCGACAAGCCCGGTAAGGGCGGGGTGAAGGTATTTGACATGACGAGCGTCGAGCGAACTCCGGGCATCCCCACGATTGCCCGTAAAGACGTTGCCGATGCACTGCTCACTATCGCCAAGAACCCCCAGAACGCGGGCACAGATTTTTTGGTGACGATTGGGGACGCCGTCCTACGCTCACCCCAGAAATAAACCGGTAGGCTTAATGACATGACGACTACGAACACCTTCCCCGCCGCCATTCTCTTCGACCACGACGGAACCCTCGTCGACACCGAACCCGTATGGGCTGCCGCAAAGGTTGCTCTCACCGCAGAATTTGGTGGCACCTGGACCGAGCAGGACACCCTCGACTGCCTGGGCCTGTCAATGAAGTTCACCTTGGATCGCCTACGCGAGCGCGGCGTCGACCTGCCCGACAAGCAGATTAACGATTTGCTCGTGGGCAAGGTGCGCGAGGCTCTTTCCCACCGAGAGGTTGAATTCCTGCCGGGCATCGAACCCTTCCTGCGCGAGGTGCGCGACGCACACATCCCCGCAGCTATCGTCACGAACGCCACCACCTCCATTGCGCGCCGCACCGCCGATGCCGCACCCGAGGGCACATTCTCGGTCGTTATTGGCAACGACGAGACCACCCACCCCAAGCCCAATCCGCAACCCTACCTTTTGGCAGCCGAGCGCCTGGGCGTTGACCCGACTCAGTGCGTGGCAATCGAGGATTCCCCCTCGGGTGTGCGCAGTGCAACCGCGGCGGGTATGCGCGTAATCGTGGTGCCGGGCGAGCTGGACGTTCCGGCAGAACTGGGCACCGCACGCATGAGCCACGAGGAGCTGAACCTGGAGGCGGTTCGCGCGCTAGTGAACCAGTAGGATTCCACTACACCCCATCATGTGACGATTTATTACGAATTACTCATAATAAAGATTGACATTGGGTTCCCAGGATGGTTAACTCGATAGTGACGCTTCGACTCGGGCGACGGTAACCTCCGCGGGCCGAAACGAACTGTAATAGCACGACGCGACATCTCAAAGGAGAACGCATATGGCATTCGCAAAGTACACCGCTCCCGGCCTGACCCTCGAGACCGGCAAGGAACTCTCCGACGTCCTTCAGGCTCGTCTGCACGACCTGAACGATCTGCACCTGATTCTGAAGCACGCCCACTGGAACGTGACCGGCCCCGGCTTCATCGCAGTTCACGAAATGATTGACCCCCAGGTCGACACCGTTCGCGAGTTCGTCGACGCTATCGCAGAGCGTATGGCAACCCTGGGCGCAACCCCCAACGGCCTGGCTGGCGCGCTGGTTGCACAGCGCCCCGTCGAGGATTACCCCGTTGGCCGCGCACGCGTTGCCGACCACCTGCGCGCCCTGAACGACGTGTACACCCGCGTGATTGAGGCTCACCGCAAGGCTCTGGCCTTCGCGGGCGAGGCCGACCCCATCACCGAGGACCTGCTGATTGGCCAGACCGCCGAGCTGGAGAAGTTCCAGTGGTTCATCCGCGCATTCCTCGAGAACAGCGCAGGCGAGATCTCCGAGTAAAGCTGGCGATAATCGCTAAATTCATCCCGGCCGCTACCGGCCGGCTGAGCGCTCCCGGCCCATAGCCGGAATAGATGCTTACCTTCGGGCGGGCGTTCCCACACACTGCGTGGGGACGCCCGCCCGTTTGCACACCCGCGTCGCGCTATCTACCCTCTTCCCCGTAGCCTACCAACCGCATCGTTCCGGCACTCCGATCAGGAAAGATTCCTCGACGCGGGGGCTCCCAAAAGTACGTTGGGGCGAACTTCAACACCCGGTGGAGCCGTCCTAGATTTCCGATTCCAAGTGCTTTACAGTGGTTCACTGGCCAACACAGATTTGAACGCATTATCAGCGCGCGCGGGGCCAGACACCCCGCACGCACCGCATCCGCGGAAGGGATTTATGAGTACGCACGCACCCTACGAGCACGGCGCTGAAACCGAGATGCTCCAGAACGAGCCGGCACGCCACCGGGCAGTTACCGACCCGACCCCGGCGCAGATTAAGCGTTGGCGCCGTTACCTGGCCGACGAGGAGTCGGAGGCGCGCATCTATCGCTACCTGGCGAAGCGTGCCGAGGGTACCGACCGCGAAATTCTGCTGCAGGTGGCGGAGGCAGAAAAGCGTCACCAGCAGCACTGGCGCGATATGCTCGGTGAGCACGCGGATGTGCGCGTGCGCCCCTCCCTGCAGTCCCTGCTTCTGCAGTTCCTGGCGAAGAATTTCGGTTCCGTGTTTATTCTGGCGATGGCTCAACGTGCCGAGTCCCGCTCCCCCTACGCCGAGGACCCCGACGCAACCGAGGAGATGGCGGCCGACGAAGCCATCCACGAGGAGATCATTCGCGCCCTGGCAACCAGCGGCCGCGAGAAGCTCTCGGGCAACTTCCGTGCGGCGGTCTTTGGCGCCAACGACGGCTTGGTCTCAAACCTGGCCCTGATTATGGGTATTACCGCCTCGGGCGCATCCAGCTCGATGGTTCTACTCTCGGGTGTTGCGGGCCTGCTGGCCGGTGCGCTGTCGATGGCCGCGGGCGAGTTCGTCTCGGTGCGTTCCCAGCGTGAGCTGCTGGATGCGTCCCAGCCGACCCAGGTTACCCTGCGTGTTGCACACGATTTGGATTTGGATTCGAACGAGCTGGAGCTCATCTACCGCGCCCGCGGCATGGACCCGGAGGCTGCGCATCACCGTGCCCTGGAGCGTTTCGGCTACCTGGACTGCGATTGCGATCCGTCCCTGTCGCATCATGACGATGATGAGCGCGAGGAGAACGTGGCTCTGGGCACCGATATTGGTGCCGCCGCGGCGTCTTTCTCGTTCTTCGCCTCGGGCGCGCTGATCCCGATCCTGCCCTATATCTTTGGCATATCGGGTGTGGGCGCGATGATCTTGTCCCTGCTGTTCGTGGGTGCGGCGCTGGGCCTCACCGGCGGCGTGGTGGGCCTGCTCTCGGGTGCGTCCCCGCTCAAGCGCGGTATTCGCCAGATTCTGATTGGTTACGGTGCGGCGTTCGTGACCTATCTGCTGGGTTTGGCGTTCGGTACGACGGTCGGCTAACCTCATCCTCTACATAAGCTTTAGACAAGTGTATATAGCCGCTCAGGTATGCTCTACACTCCCCCGTGAGTGCCGCATTCTGAGCATACAGAAACCCCCGACGAGTGAGTTGAACTCACCCGTCGGGGGTTTCTTTACGCCTTTACCCGAAGCTCTTACGGGTTAGCCCGATTACGGGTGAATCTCCGCGGTGGTGGCCTGACCGGAAACGCTCTCCGAACCGCTCGCGCCGTTGCTCGAGTAGGTCAGGTTTGCGACCTGCACGCTGGAGGTCTGCTTGTACGAAACCCAGCCGTCGTTCGCCGGGAAGCGCAGCTGCGCCGGCATGAAGTTGGTCTGGCTGTAGTACTTGGTGCCGGACTGCTTCGTGGTGTACGCCTTACTGGTGGTGTAGACGATACGACCCTTGAAGGTGTAGGTGCCGTCAGAGTTCTGGGTGATGGTCGGAACCTCTGCGGTCCAGGTGCCGGCAGTCTGCGCGACGGACAGGTACTTCGCCTGGCCTGCTGACGCGACCAGCTCGGTGGTCTTACCGGTCAGCTGGCGGCTAGAGGGGCTCCAGGACTGGCCGTTGATCTTGCCGAGCTTGGTCAACGACTGGGCGCTGGCGGAGACGGTGTACTCAACCTCGGTCACGAAGGTCGCACCCGCTGCGAGGGTGACGCTGCCGCCGGGGATGTAGCCGGTGCCGGTTGCGGTGTCCTTGGTCGGTACGGACCACCAGAAGCCGCTGGAGGACATGTATGCGCCGTTAGCGCCGGTCTGGGAGTTGGTGACGGGGGTGAACTTACCTTCGCCGTTGACGTAGGTGGTGTACTTGGGCTTGGAGGTTGCGTCGTCCCAGTTGATGTCGGAGTCGGGGTTGGTGGTGGCGGTGAAGTGCGCCTCGGGGGTCGCCGGGTTGATGGTGCCGGTGTTGTTGGAGGACGCGTAGCCGACGTAGCCGCCGTTGTTCTGTACGCTGACGTACACACCGTACTGAACGCCGGGGGTTTCCTTGGATGCCGCGTATGCGGGAACGGCTACGGAGGCCGCGACGACGGGTGCGGACCAGACGCCTGCCTTGGCGATAGTGCGGCGAGAGATGGGCTGGGTCATGAGTGTGGTGATCTCCTGTGAGTGGTGGTGTTTCTTGGAGCCACTCAGAATGATTCTGACTAGGCTCAATGCACTCCAGTATACAAAGGTCGAGGTCATATCTGCACCTTAATTAGGGCGGATGTGCACAATCTTACTTTCTGTCGCAAGTTCTACCGCCCTGGTTCAAACACCTCAAAAGCACCCTCAAATCCCAGCACTGTTCGACAGCTGGAGCGGCTCTACCCCTCCTCTTTTCCCCGGCACACTCCCCCAGCGCCTCCAGTATTTTCCAACGCGCTGTCCCGGTTGAGCTCCCGGTTAAAGCACAGATGCCGGTAGCCTCATGGACTACCGGCATCTGCCGCAATACTATGCTGTTTACTTCGCTGCGAAGATTTCGCGCATCAGGTTTGCAGCCTCGGAGGGGGTCTTACCGACCTTCACGCCTGCTGCTTCCAGAGCTTCCTTCTTCGCCTGAGCGGTACCGGAGGAACCGGAGACAATAGCGCCCGCGTGGCCCATGGTCTTACCCTCGGGAGCGGTGAAGCCCGCAATGTAACCAACGACGGGCTTGGTCACGTTTGCCTTGATGTACTCAGCGGCACGCTCCTCAGCGTCACCACCGATCTCACCAATCATGACGATTGCTTCGGTCTCGGGGTCAGCTTCGAAAGCTTCCAGAGCGTCGATGTGGGTGGTGCCGATGATGGGGTCGCCACCAATACCGATAGCGGTGGTGAAACCAATGTCGGAGAGCTCGTACATCAGCTGGTAGGTCAGGGTACCGGACTTGGAAACCAGACCAATCTTGCCCTTGCCGGTGATGTTCGCCGGGATAATACCGACCAGGCACTCCTCGGGGGAGATGATGCCGGGGCAGTTGGGGCCGATGATGCGGGTGATCTGCTTACCGTTCTCGTCCACGGATGCCTTAGCAGCTGCCCAGAACTCTGCGGAGTCCTGAACCGGAACGCCCTCGGTGATGACGACGACGAGGCCGATCTTAGCCTCGATAGCCTCGAGAACTGCTGCCTTGGTGAAGGCCGGGGGAACGAAGACGATGGAGACGTTCGCGCCGGTCTTCTCCATGGCCTCAGCCACGGTACCGAACACGGTCAGCTCGATGTCGGAGCCGTCCTTTGCCTTGTGGGTGACGGTGGTGCCAGCCTTGCGAGCGTTCACGCCGCCCACAATGTTGGTGCCTGCTGCGAGCATGCGTGCGGTGTGCTTGGTACCCTCGCCACCGGTGATGCCCTGAACGATGACCTTGGAGTCCTTGTTCACAAAGATAGACATATTACTTCCTTGAAATCCTTTGCTGGCGATTACGCCTTGTGAGCGAGCTCTGCTGCCTTGTCAGCGCCGGAGTCCATGGTCTCAGCCAGAACAACCAGCGGGTGGTTCGCCTCGGAGAGGATGCGGCGACCCTCAGCAACGTTGTTGCCGTCCAGGCGCACAACCAGGGGCTTGGTTGCTGCGTCGCCCAGAATCTCCAGAGCCTTCACAATGCCGTCTGCCACTGCGTCACATGCGGTGATGCCGCCGAAGACGTTCACGAAAACGCTCTTGACCTGCTCGTCGCCCAGAATGATTTCCAGGCCGGCAGCCATAACCTCAGCGGACGCGCCGCCACCAATATCAAGGAAGTTTGCGGGCTTGACGTTGCCGTGGTTCTCACCAGCGTATGCAACGACGTCCAGGGTGGACATAACCAGACCTGCACCGTTACCAACGATGCCGACCTCGCCGTCCAGCTTCACGTAGTTCAGGTCGAACTGCTTTGCCTTAGCTTCCAGCGGGTTCTCAGCGGACTTGTCCACGAGAGCCTCGTGCTCGGGCTGGCGGAATTCTGCGTTGTCGTCCAGGGAGACCTTGCCGTCCAGGGCCAGGATGGTGCCCTCGGGGGTCAGAACGAGGGGGTTAACCTCAACCAGGGTTGCGTCTTCCTTGCTGAAGACCTCACCCAGCTTGACGAGGACGGGAACAACCTTCTCCTGCAGTTCTGCGGAGAAGCCTGCTGCCTTCACAATCTCCTCGGCCTTAGCCTGGTCCAGGCCGACCAGCGGGTCAACCTCAACCTTGGCCAGCGCCTCGGGACGCTCAGCTGCCAGCTGCTCAATTTCCATACCGCCTTCAACCGAGCACATTGCCAGGTAGGAGCGGTTTGCACGGTCCAGCAGGAGGGAGAAGTAGTACTCTTCAGCGATGTCTGCGCCGTCGGCGACCAGCACGCGGTGAACGGTGTGGCCCTTGATGTCCATGCCGAGAATTGCCTTAGCGTGCTCGTAAGCCTCTTCGGGGGACTTTGCGAGCTTCACGCCGCCGGCCTTACCGCGGCCGCCGGTCTTAACCTGAGCCTTGATGACGGTCAGGCCGCCAATTTCCTCAGCTGCTGCCTTTGCTTCTTCAGGGGTGGTCGCAACAATGCCCTTGAGCACGGGAACGCCGTGCTTGGCGAAGAGCTCGCGCGCCTGGTATTCGAAAAGGTCCACAGGTGTCCTTCTTCTTCGAAGTGGTGCCGAGCGCGGTGTACGCTCGGCCTGGTCATTAGAGGAGTATTCCCCATGTGCCCGCTACGGTGCGATAGGGGTCTCTCGCACCCGGCGCACGCGCATCATTGACGCGGGGAATTTCTCTCGTTTCTACTCTATCGGATTCGGCATGAGCTCGCACTCACGGAGCCCGAAATACGGGATTTTAGCGACTCAGGTCACAGATATTGCGGGGTGGATATCACCGCGTATCGCATGCCGGGAAAAGGTTTAGGAGCCATGCACCTAAAGCACGCGCAAGGCAGGGGCGGACATCATCGGATGCCCGCCCCTCCACGTTTATCACCGGGCAGCGTTAGGAGACCTTCTCCAGCGGCGCGTAACGCAACAGCAGGCGCTTCTCTTCCGAACCGAAGCGCACCTTCGCCACGGTCTTATCGCCGCTACCCTCAACTGCGAGCACGCGACCCTCGCCGAACTTGGTGTGGCGCACGGTATCGCCAACCGCCAGGGTCGGGATTTCCTTACTCTGGTGCACGCGGGAACGGTTCGTCACCTTAGAGGAGGCGGTAGCCGCCGCCAGCCCGTAGCTCGCCGAGCCATTAATATCCGCGGTGGACGGCTCGGAGCGGTGTGCGGGGCGGGACTCGTAGGGATCGTATGAGCCGCGCGAGCCACCGGAACTGTACCCGCCCGAGTAGCTACCGGAACGGGAACCACCCGAGTAGCCTCCGGAACCATAGCTGGAACGGGAACCACCCGAGTAGCCACCACCGTAGGAGCTGCCGCCATAGGAGCCACCGCCGCGAGCGCCGTATGCCCCCATGCCCGAGGCGCCGAAGCCCGAGAAGCCCGCGGTGCGCTTCCACTCGATGAGCTCCTCCGGGATCTCCTCCAGGAAGGGCGAGGGCGGGTTGAACTGGCTCTTACCCCACATGGTGCGGGTCTCCGAGCGGGTCAGGTACAGGCGCTCCATGGCGCGGGTCAGACCCACGTACGCCAGGCGGCGTTCCTCGCTCATTTCCTTCTCGTCGGTCAGGGCGCGCTGGTGCGGGAACAGGCCGTGCTCCATACCGGTCAGGAACACCACGGGGAACTCCAGACCCTTGGCGGTGTGCAGGGTCATGAGGGTGACCATACCCTGGGCCTTCGCCTCGGCCGCCTCGGCGGCAATCTGTGCGGCGGAGGCGCTCTCACCCTCCGCGCTGGCGGGGCGGTTTGGAATCGAGTCGGCGTCGGCAACCAGCGCCACGTG
Source organism: Rothia sp. HMSC072B03 (assembly GCF_001809565.1). Classification (NCBI taxonomy): domain Bacteria; kingdom Bacillati; phylum Actinomycetota; class Actinomycetes; order Micrococcales; family Micrococcaceae; genus Rothia; species Rothia sp. HMSC072B03. The sequence continues at coordinate 130,171 of NZ_KV797969.1, read as the reverse complement.
CTCGAGGAACTGCTCCAGGTCGGCGCCGAGGTTCTCGGTCTCGAACTCGACCATGGCGTCAAGCAGCTCGGAGAGGTTCTCCACGCGCGATTCGTCCTGAATGTCCTTGGAGGCGCGCAGAGCCGCCAGGTAGCCGGTCTGCTCCAGGACCGCTTCCAGGCAGGTTGCGGCGGGTTCGGTGCGGGCAATCTGCGCCAGGTCATCCATGAGGCGCACGAACTCGGCGTACTTCTTGACCGCGGCGGCGCCCAGACCCGGGACATCGGCGGCCTGGCGGGCGGCAGCAAAGAAGGAGATGCGGTGTGCGGTCGCGTAATCGGCCACCACGGACTCGGACTTGGCCCCGATACCGCGCTTGGGCTCGTTCAGGATGCGGCGCACGTTCACGTCGTCATCGGGGTTGCTCAGGGCACGCAGGTAGGCGAGCGCATCCTTGATTTCCTTACGCTCGTAGAAGCGGGTACCACCGACCACGCGGTAGGGCAGGCCGGCGCGCATGAGCATGTCCTCGAGGGTTCGGGACTGCGCGTTGGTGCGGTAGAAGATGGCAACGTCACCGGGCTGCACGCCGTGCTCGTCCGCCAAGCGGTCAATTTCACGGGTGATGAAGCGTGCCTCGGCGTGCTCGGATTCAGCCACGTAACCGATGATTTTCGCGCCCGCGCCGGAGGCGGTCCACAGCTTCTTGGGGCGACGGTCGGGGTTGCGTTCGATGACCGCGTTCGCCGCGGAGAGAATGTTCTGCGTGGAACGGTAGTTCTGTTCCAGCAGGATCGTGTGGGCGTTCGGGTAGTCCTTCTCAAAGTCCGTAATATTACGGATGTCCGCGCCGCGGAAGGCGTAGATAGACTGGTCGGAGTCACCCACCACGGTCAGCTCGGCAGGGGGCACGGCGTCCGGGTAGGGGCCGCGGTCAGCCGGTGCCTTCGCGTGGGCGCCGACCAACTCGCGCACGAGCTGGTACTGGGCGTGGTTGGTGTCCTGGTACTCGTCCACGAGGATGTGGCGGAACTTGCGGCGGTAGTAGTTCGCGATTTCGGGGAACTTCTTGAGCAAGAAGACGGTGCGGCCAATCAGATCGTCAAAGTCGAGGGAGTTGGCGGCGCGCAGACGCTGCGTGTAGACGGTGTAAATCTGCGAGATGGTCTTCTCGTACGGGTTATCGCTCGCCACTCGGGATGCGTACGCCTCGGCGCTGACCAGCTCGTTCTTCAGCGCGGAGATACGGTTGCCCACGGCCTTGGCGGTGAACTTCTTGGTGTCCAGGTTGAGCTCTTTAATGATGAGGCTCAGCAGGCGCTGCGAGTCGGTCGAATCGTAAATGGTGAAGGTGGACTTCAAACCCAGGGCGGCGGCCTCACGGCGCAGCACGCGCACGCAGAAGCTGTGAAAGGTCGAAATCCACATGTGCTTGGCGCGCGGGCCAACCAGCGCCTCGATACGTTCACGCATCTCGGCTGCGGCCTTGTTGGTGAAGGTAATGGCGAGAATCTGGCCGGGGGTCGCGCGGTGCGTTGCGAGCAGGTAGGCGATGCGGTGGGTCAGCACGCGAGTCTTGCCCGAGCCCGCGCCCGCGACAATGAGCAGGGGTGAACCGGAGTGCAGTACGGCCTCTTCCTGGCGGTCGTTGAGCCCGGCGGTGAGGGAGGCGGGGTCTACGGTGCTCAGGCTGTAGGTGCGTTCGCCGTAGGGATCGGCGGGGTCGAAGTCCTCGCCGTAACCGCCGACGCGGTAGGCGGGCGGCATAAAGTCGCCGAGCGGGTCGGCGGCGAAGGCTGCGGGCGCGCCGGGTTCGGGAGCGCTGGTAGCAGGGGTACCGTAGGCGGGCATACCGGTGGGCAGGGCGGCGGGTACGTCCTGTGCGGGTGCCTCCATTACCGGAGCATCCATCACTGCGGCGTCCATGGGAGGCGCGTAGTAGTCGTTTTCGACAGGGGGTACGTCGTAGTAGGGGTCGAAGGGCGGCTCGTCCGCCGGTGCAGGGTCAATTGGCGCGGGGTCCGCCGGTGCTGCGGGGGTGACGAGTTCGGCGGCGAACAGGCCGTCCTGTTCGGTGAAGGACTGCTTCTGCTGTTCGGGCTTATCGCTCATCGTCTACCTCGCTGCCTAGAATACACGTTCGATATTCCATGCTACCGCATTTACTCCCCCGCTCCCACCCGTTCGGTCAATCAGCCTCACAACCTAAATCGGCAACGGCACCCCGGTGGCACAGAATAGTCATGCTAGGATGACCGCATGACCCAGCCCTTATCTCCGAGCCTCTCAATAGCCCTATGGTGCAATGGCTCAACCGATGAAGCCGCACAGTTCTATACCAGAGTTTTTCGCGATGCTTCTATCGTTGAACAGGTGCCCGGACTTACGACGGCTCTAAGCATCCATGGCTTCCAGCTCTCACTCATTAACGGTGATGACCGGTACGTCCCGAACCAGTCCATCAGTTGCATCCTAAACTTTGACCCGCTCCTCTTCGGTGGTGAGGCGCAAGCGCGAGCATACCTCGATGAACTCTACGAAGAGCTAAGTACCGGCGGTGTGCTGATGGAACTGGGTGAGTATCCTTTCTCCCCACGCTACGCCTGGGTGCGTGATCGTTTTGGTATGACCTGGCAGCTGATGCTTACCAATCCTGCAGGGGACCCGCGCCCCTTCGTCGTGCCTTCTTTCATGTTTGGCGGCACGAATCACGGCAATGCAGAGGAAGCCACCAACGGCTGGATTTCCATGTTTGATGATGCCCGCCGCGGTACCCTGTACCACTATCCGGAAGGTAGCCCCTTAGAGGCAGATGCGGTCATGTTTACCGACTTCAACCTGCATGGCACCTGGATGGCGGCTGCTGATTCCGGTACTTTCCACGATTTCACATTCACGCCGGGGGTTTCGGTAGTTCTTTCGTGCCGTACTCAGGAGGAGATTAATTACTATTGGGAGCAGCTCTCGGCTATACCTGAGGCGGAGCGTTGCGGCTGGTGTGTAGATCGTTGGGGTATTTCTTGGCAGGTTGTCCCGCACAATATTGCTGAGCTGATGGCAGATAAGGCCTCTCGCGAGAAGATCCTGCAGATGGGCAAGATTGACCTGTCTCAGCTATAACGTGTTTTCTTGAGTACTCGTTACGTGCAGAAACAGAGAAACCGCCCGCGCCTGCTAATGCAAGCGACGGGCGGTTCTGTCATATGTGTGCCCCCGAGACGATTCGAACGTCCGACACCTTCTTTAGGAGAGAAGTGCTCTATCCCCTGAGCTACGAGGGCGTACCTATCCAGTATAAAGCACCGCGCGTCGCAGGTCGGCACGGTGTTCAGTAACCTCTGCGGCCTGCGCGATTCGCTTCCACCCTGTGTTCACCACCCGAAGACACCCGCACCCGGCGGCAGAACCGCTCCTACAATGTACGAATGAGCATCTACATTGACCCGCCCGTCTGGCCCGCGCACGGCACCGTCTTCTCGCACCTCATCTCCGATGCATCCCTGGCGGAACTGCACGAGTTCGCTGCGGCGACGGGCATTAGCGAGCGTGCCTTCGACCGCGACCACTACGATGTACCGGCGCACCGCTACGACGAGCTGGTGCAGGCGGGCGCGATTGAGCTTAGCGGCGCACAGCTGACTCGCACGCTCATTGCCAGCGGCCTGCGCATCCCGCTGAAGGAACGCCCGGAAAAGATTCGCCCGCGCCTGCTTCGCGCCTGGGAGGCGGCGTTTGCGCCCCGTCTCGAGCGTGCGGATGCGTCCGCCGAGTCGCGGGCCCGGCTCGTAACGCAGGTGGCTGAGTTGGGCGAGCGCCTGTTGCAGGCGTGGGAGCAGCCGCACCGCGCCTACCACCACAGCGGGCACCTTTCGCAGATGCTCACCGATCTGGACCGTCTCTACGCACACCGCACGCAGGGTTCTACTCCCCTGCCGCTGGTTCTGGCGGCGTGGTTCCACGATGCCGTGTACGAGGGCGCGCCGGGTGAGGATGAGCGCCGCAGCGAACAGCTGGCGGGCGCCTCCCTGGAGCCGCTGGTCGTCGCTGGTCTGCTGAGCGAAGAGGAGCTACAGCTGGTGCGCCTTCTGGTTCGCGCCACGGCAGCCCACGAGCTGCCCGAATCCACCGAACTACCGGCGGGCTACAATCCGGCAGATATTGAGTTCTTCCTTGACGCCGACATGGCCATCCTGGCGGCCGAACCGGCGCGCTACCGTCGCTACCTGCGCGGGGTACGTAGCGAGTACTCCCACTTCGATGATGAGGCGTTCCGCACCGGCCGCACAACCTTCCTGCACTCCGTCCTGGAGCGTGAGCGCATCTTCCTCTCCGAGCGAGCCCGCGAACTTTGGGAGGAGCCCGCACGGGTCAATCTACGTGCGGAGCTCACCGAGTGGGACCAGGCTCCGCAGAAGCTCCTGCAGGCTCTCGCACCGTAGAGAAGCGGCCTCAACACGTACCGCCGAGTGTGCACGTGCACACTCGGCGGTATTCTGCGCGCTGAATGGGCACGCAAAAGGCGCCCACCCCGTGCGGGGTAGGCGCCTTTTCGAAGTATGTTGGGCTAGACCCAGCTCTTATGCACTAAGGCTTAGAGAGCGGTGTAGTAGCCATCAACGGACATCCAGGAGGTGGGGTGCACCAGGGTACCGTTGGTGGGGTTCAGAGCGGAGATCATCTTGCCATCGCCCAGGTAGATACCAACGTGGCTGTAGCCGTTCTGGAAGACGATGTCGCCGGGCTGGGGGTTAGAGGTGGGGCGCAGCTCGTTCTTCATTGCGTAGGTGAAAGCGGTCAGCTTGATGCCGTGCTGAGCGAAAACCCACGAGGTGAAGCCGGAGCAGTCCCATGCACCGTAGCTCTTGCCGCCCCAAACGTAGGAGCCGCCCAGACCGCTCATTGCGGTTGCGACGATTGCGTCGCGGGAAGCATTACCGGTGTTGGAGGAAGCAGCGGGAGCAGCCTGCTCCTGGGTTGCTACGGGAGCAACGTAAGCCTGCTGAGTCTCAGCCTGGGGTGCTACGTAGGTGGTCTCAGCTGCGGGTGCCGGAGCTGCTGCGGGAGCAACGTAGGTCTGCTGTGCCTGAGCCTGGGGTGCAACGTAGGTGGTTGCGGGGGTGGTGTAGCTGGTGTAGTCGAACTCGTAGTTGGTGTAGTCGTAGGACAGATCAGCTGCAGCGGGGATCTGTGCGAATGCGTTCGCGGGAACGGTCGAACCGAGCAGAACTGCGCCTGCTGCGAGGGTTGCACCTGCGGTACGTACGATCTTCTTAGCCATTGTTTCCTCCATTGCCTGACGAGGTGAGCTGTCGGGCTCGAGCATGGATTCGCTCGGCCACCGAAGTGACTTAGCCCCGAGGCTTCTCGAGTGAGAAGCCGTATCCCAGCTTGGGGATTGGGTCCCCCGCTTCTGCCATTCTGGGTAGACGTTCATCGAAGCGTTGGCAGAACTCAGCGGAACCGCTTCGACGGTGCCCTCTTACGTTGAGGATTTGGGCACAGAAACGAGAATACACAGAAAACTCCCAGTTGTCACCTCTCTCGGGCTTAAATTTCGGCGTTTCACCCCTGGGTGAATACTTGATAGCGCAAGCACCCAAGCTCCAATCAATGCGACTCCTAGCAACCGTTTAATGGCTTTGACCAGGTATTTCATAAGGATGCACATTCTTTTTAAGGGCGCCACTGCCCCTTAAGAACAGGATTCAAAACTCTTAAAAATAAACCTCGTCTCTTAAACTGATCTCCCAGAAAACAGCATTCCGCCTCCTCCGAGGCCTCCCACACGACCGAAAAACACGAAAAATGCACTCTTCTGCAGTTGCCAAAGCCACGGATAGAGGAGTATAAGCACGCGCACGCGAGCCCGCGGGCGGTACAGAGCGCTACGGAAACCGTAAACAGAGGAGGCGGCGCCTCCCCCGCTCGGGGAAGGCGCCGCCTCCACAGTTGTTTAACTACGTCTACAGGGCGCTGGCGCGCTTCACGACGATTGCGTTTGCCACGTCCATATCCAGGGACAGGGTATCGTCCTCGCCGTCGGCGTGAACAATCACGTCATCATTCTGGCCGGCCACAACCGATACCGAGGCGCCGTAGACGATGCCCGCATCCGCCAGAAGCTTCAGCAGTTCAACGTCAGTCTGAATGGACTCGGGGAAACGGGAAATCGTGAAACGGTCCTCGGGGCCCGAATCGCGAGCGGCCAGAGACATCGGCACGGTGCGCTCGTCGTTCTTCTCGCTCTCAATGCCCAGCTCTTCCAGACCGGGAATGGCGTTGCCGTAGGGGGAGAACTTCGGCTCGTTCAGCATCTGCAGGATGCGCTTCTCGACCTTATCGCTCATGACGTGCTCCCAGCGGCAGGCCTCTTCGTGCACATACTCGAGGTCCAGGCCAATAATATCGGAAAGCAGACGCTCAGCCAGGCGGTGCTTGCGCATCACCTCGACGGCCTTCTGGCGGCCCTCGTCGGTCAGCTCCAGGTGGCGGTCAGGCTCAACGGTGAGCAGTCCGTGCTTCTCCATGCGGGCCACAGTCTGGGAAACGGTCGGGCCGGAGTGCTCCAGACGCTCGGCGATGCGCGCGCGCATGGGGACGATGCCCTCTTCCTCCAGTTCGAGAATAGTGCGCAAGTACATCTCTGTGGTGTCGATAAGGTCAGTCATTATCTCTCCAGCCATCAGCGCGACAGTGCGTAGGTAGCCCTGCCTAAGTCGTTAGTTTACTCAATAAACCATTATGTACCCTTTGGGCGGTTTTTGCCACGAGAGAGCCCCGCGAGTTGCCCAGCGCGAACAGCCGGGCACCCCGCGGGGCTCCTTAAATCTCTATGGCGGTGGCTCTACTCGGAGACGCTGCCCTCAGACCCCTCGGAGTCCCGGTCGGAATCCAGAGAAACCTCAGCGGCCTCGGCAGGTGCAGTCTCGGTACCCTCTTCTGCACTCTCCGCGCTCTCCTCGGAGGCTGCGGTGGCGGCCTCAGAGCCCTCGGCCTTTTCCTCAGCTTTCTTCTCGGCGGGTGCCTCCGAAGAATCGGACGAAGAATCCTGCTCCAGGTCCTCGGGACGCACGCGGTCAGCCCACGGCACCCAATCCGGGGCGATGAGCGCATCGTCACCGGGCAGCAGGCCCACCTCACAAATCGTAGCGACCTTCGAGCGCGGGGCGCGGGAGAGGGTCGCAAACCAGAACCAGCCGCGGTACCCGGGCATCGTGCACTCGAAGAGGTGGGTGCTCAGGCGCTCCTCCTCGGGGCGCACATGGTGCACCAGACCAATATTGTGGTCGGGGGTAATCTCGCGGACGCCCTGCAGCGCTACATCCTTAGCCGCCGCTAGGATCTCATCCACCTTGGAGGTGCGACGGGCCTTGTGCGGAACGCCCAGGGAGGGTTCGCCCGGGTCCTCAGCCGGCGCGGAGAAAGGGTCGTTAGAAGTATCAGTGGGGGTCCGGGAAGATTCGGCTTCCTCGGCGGCCTCGGTGAGGGCTGCCTCCACGGTGGCCTCGACGACCTTTTCGGTCTTCTCCTCGGCGGCCTCATCCGCAATCTTCTGCGCGGTCTCTACTTTCTCAGGTACAGCACCATCCACCGAGGTCTCGGCCTCCTCCGGGGCGGCAGCGGGCAGAGCGCCATCTGCGGGAGTATCGGGGGCGGGCACGGTTTCGGGGAGCAGTTCATTCACCTGTTCAGACATACCCCTATTAAAGCATCTCGCGTACACGAACACCTCGGGAGGCCCTCTAAGCTTCACAAACGCTGTGAATTTGGGGCCCAAACCCCCGATTCTGGGGCTTTGCTAGCAGAGAGCTGGGCACAAGCTGATACGGTTAATTTTATGAGTAACACCTCCGTAGAGACCCAGCACAGCAGTTCAGACCGGGCGTCCGCGCCTCTGCCCTACGCCCGTGCCATTCGTTGGCTGGGCGCGGGAGGCGGTATTCTCGCCCTCCTCTGCCTGCTCAGCGGAATCGTCATGCTCCTTATGAAGTGGGCCGGGGCCACCCCGCCCGCCGTCATGAGCCAGATTCCGCTCGTGCTTCTGCCCGTCGCATTCATCGCGCTGATGGTTGCGCTCGGCCTGGCAGTTCTGCGGCGCTCTAAAGCCTAACCACACACCGTTGCACACACTGCATTTCTCTACTCACCGACAAATCACCTTCCTGCCCTTCAGAACGAAAGATAAAGAGTATGTCTGCTGAAGCCAAGCTCCTCGTCGTTGATGACGAATTCAATATCCTTGAATTACTCGCCACTTCCCTGCGCTTCGCCGGTTTTGAGGTCGTCACCGCCGGCAACGGCCGCGACGCCCTCGAGAAGGCCAACACCGAATCTCCCGATCTGATTGTCCTCGACGTCATGATGCCCGGCATGGACGGCTTCGAGGTGACCCGCCGCCTGCGCGAGCTCGGAAGCACCGTCCCCGTCCTCTTCCTCACCGCGAAGGACGCCACCGAGGACAAGGTCACCGGCCTGGGTGCCGGCGGCGACGACTACGTGACGAAGCCCTTCTCACTGGACGAGGTGATCGCCCGCATCCGCGCCATCCTGCGCCGCAGCCGCGCCGTCCAGGACGAGGACGATGCCGTTCTGCGCGTCGACGACCTGAGCCTGAATGTGGATACCCACGAAGTATTCCTCGGCGAGGAAGAGATTGACCTCTCCCCCACCGAGTTCAACCTGCTGCACTACCTGATGCTCAACGCCAACCGTGTGCTGTCCAAGGCGCAGATTCTCGACCACGTGTGGGAGTACGACTTCAACGGCGACTCCTCCATCGTCGAGTCCTACATCTCGTACCTGCGCCGCAAGATTGACAACAACCGCGAAAACCACGAGCCGCTCATCCACACCAAGCGCGGTGTGGGCTACATGATTCGCGGTTCTCGAGGCTAACGTGGCGCTCAAACCCCTCGATCGCATCCCCCTCTCGCTTTCCCTACGCACGCAGCTGGTGCTGGTGACCTCCATGCTCATCGCCCTGGCGATTGCCGTCACCAGCCTCGTGGCCATCTCAGCCCTGCGCGCCCAAATGGTGCACCAGCTGGATGAAGAGATGAAAACCAGCGCACCGGCCCTGGTGCAGCTGGCTACCGTGCGACCTTCCGGCAAGCAGGAGGGGTCGCTCAGCACCTACCGTGTCTACCTGCTCGATAAGGACGGCAAGGTGCTGTACTCGCTCAGCTCCGAGCACGACGAGCAGGCCGGCGAACCCACCCTGAACGGTTGGACCGCTGAGAAGGTGCGCAAGCAGAACGAGGAGGGCGTGACCGTTGGCTCCTCCAGCGGTTCCGCCGACTGGCGCCTACTTGCCGTGCCAATTGAGGCGAACGACTCCTCGGGATTGACCGAGGCGAGTTCCCTCATCATCGCGATGCCGCTCAAGCAGACCAACCAGGTGGTCGCCCTGGTCGGCGTGCTCACCTTCGCGTTTGGACTCGCCACCCTGGCTTCCGCCATCGCCATGACGTGGGTGATTGTGACGCGCACCTTCGAGCCGCTCGCGCGCGTTGAGCAGACCGCCGCCAAGATTGCCGCCGGCGACCTCTCCCAGCGTATCGAGGACTACAACCCGAACAACGAGATCGGTAACCTCGCCATCTCGCTGAACACCATGCTCGCCCAGATTGAGGCGCTCTTTAAGGCCCGAGAGAAGAGCGAGGCGAAGATGCGGCGCTTCGTGGGCGACGCCTCCCACGAGCTACGCACCCCGCTGGTGAGTATCCGCGGTTATTCAGAGCTCTACCGCCAGGGCGCGCTTCCCACCGAGGAGGCGATCGGCACCGCCATGAGCCGCATCGAGTCGGAGTCCAAGCGCATGGGCCAGCTCGTCGAGGACCTGCTGACGCTGGCCCGCATCGACGAGCGCAGAGAGTCCAAGCTGGCACCCTTCGACCTGTTCAACCTGGCGGTGGACGCCAGCAACGACGCCTACGCTACGGCCCCCGACCGCGAGGTTTCACTCGTGGGCCTCAGCGACGATGTTGCCCCCACCTCCGCGCCGGTGCTCGGCGATGAATCGCGCATGCGTCAGGTCGTGGCGAACCTGCTGACCAACGCGATGCGTTACACCCCCGACGGCACGCCCCTGGAGATTGCGGTGGGCGTGCGCGAGGAGGTTGCGGGATTCCCGCTGGCCACCCTTGAGGTGCGCGACCACGGCCCCGGTATTCACGGCGAGGATCGCGAGCGCGTCTTTGAGCGTTTCTACCGCACCGACACCTCGCGTTCCCGCGAGACCGGCGGCACCGGTCTGGGCCTGTCCATCGTGGCCGCCATCATCGAACAGCACGACGGCCGAATCCACATTGAAGAGACCCCCGGTGGCGGCGCGACCTTCGTCATCTCGCTACCCTACTACCCGCCGCCCATCTCGGATGAGCAGCTGCTGAACTAGCGGGTTACGTGTCTCCGGCAGCCAGCGGCGTACCGAAACCCAGAAGAAGCCCCAAAGAAGCCCCCGAGCCTTACGCTCGGGGGCTTCTTCGTGTCCGGAGGGTTCAATCGCTCCGGCAGGCACGACCGGGTGTGGACGCACCGCCGGATGGACGCTGCGCAAAGGGCGCAACGCAATATTCAGCCGAATTCTGAAGGCCCCGTTCGAAATTTTCGGTGCGTTGGAAGCAATCGGGAGGGTTTATCCACAGATTCTCTCATTGAGGCATTTTTAGGTAGTTTAATGCATTTTGAAAGAATATAGTGGTGCCATGCACTCGGGATAGTTCATAGCCCGGGGCAAACCCTCCCGGCGGCAACCCGCCGCCCACCACTCTCAAAGGAGAAACCCATGGCACAGTTCAACGTCGATTCTGAGGTCATCGCGGCCAAGAGCGCCCAGGCCAAGTCCTACGTCGCATCCATCACCGCGGATGTCAACGGCATGACCGCTTCCCTGCATGACCTGCAGAGCTCTTGGACGGGTTCGGCATCGGCCAACTTCCAGGGCGTGCTGGATCACTGGCACGCTACCCAGCGCCAGGTCGAAGAATCCATCACCCAGATCAACGAGGCGCTCTCCCGTGCGGGCGTCAACTATGCCGACACTGAGCAGGCCAACGCCTCGATGTTCGTGGGCTAAACGTGGGCTAGACAGCCCGCACCCGGTACGCCCCGCCACCACTGGATGGGCCCCATGCGCGTGACGTACCAACGGAAAACCCGCCGCACCTCACTATTCGAGGGGCGGCGGGTTTCTCACGTTCTCTTTCCCGGTTCTTCTCAGCGGTTCTTCCCGGGCCGCGGGCGGCGAACCCACCGGGAGCTACCGGGAGCGCATGGGCGCTACGAAGCGGGGGTCTCCTGACGGAAACGCAGACGCCACAGGCCGCGCTCGGCGTCGTAATGCCAGATACTCGAACGGCTCACGCGGCCGCGCGCGGTGGCAACCGCCGCCATGACCAGAACGCTCGAGTCGTCAATCTGCTGAACCCCCTGCTTGGCCGGCGCACCCTGCTGAGTGAAGGCGCGCTCTCGATACTGCAACACCGAGGAACGCGAAACCGACTTGCCGGTAGCGGTCACCCACACCAGACGCTCGTGGAGCAGGGCGTCCAACTGAGCCGGGTCCATAACGGCGCCGCGGCTTTCCAGCAGCTGTTCGGCGGCGGCGGCATCCTCGGGACGCGGTGCCGCGGAAGCCTGCCGCACGGAAGGCACAGAAGACACGGAGGGCTCAGCAGGTGCGGGAATAGCGGGCTTGGTAACAGTCAGCTTGGTAACAGTGGGCGCTGCGGCCTGCGATGCGACCCGCGCGGCGGCGAGGGTTTCCGCAGGTGCAGGGGCTTCTGCGGGCTCCGGGAGCTCTGCGCCCTCACCCAGCAGCTCGGCGGGATCCACATCGTTCGGGTCGAGGCCGGCAAACTCTTCCAGACCGGCCAGGTCGTCCTCCTCCGCAGCCTGCGCGGCAGCAACCTGGCCGGCGGTCTCCTGCTGGCGAGCCAGGGCCTGCGCATCACGCTCGGCGGCACGCTCTGCGGCGAGGGCCAGCTGCTCCTTGCGGGTGCGGACCGTCTCCGGGTCGGGCGCATCCACGGCCGAGGCGGGGCGCAGCAGACCGGACAGGCGCAGACTCTCCACACCGCGCTGGGCATTCTCAATCTCGGCGGCGGTGAAATCCTCCACGGGCAGGTGGGCATCAGCGGAGGAAGCGGGCTCGCCCTCAGGAGCCGGGGTTGCGGGGGCCTCAGAGGCCGCCTCGCCCTGGGCAGGGGCGCCTTCACGAGCAGCGGCAGATGCGCCGAAGCCGGGGCCGTACGCGGGTTCGCGGCCCTCCTGATAGGCGCGCGCAGCACCATTCGCCAGGGAGTCCGCCTTCTCGTTGAGCTCGTGACCCGCATGGCCCTTCACCCAAATAAACTCGTAGTCGCGGCCGGTCAGCGCCCGATCCAGCGCCTCCAGAAGGTCGCGGTTGAGCACGGGCTTGCCGTCAGATTTCTTCCAGCCCTTCTTCTTCCAGCCGGGCATCCACTTGGTCAACGAGTTAATGACGTACTGGCTATCGCAGTACACGCGCAGCTTCGCCTCCGGGCGGGATGCGGTCGCCTCGAACAGGTCCAGGACAGCCTTGAGCTCACCCATGTTGTTGGTGCCGTGCGCCCAGCCGCCGCTCGCCCAGTGGTCGTCGTCGATATACCATGCCCAGCCCGCCGGTCCGGGGTTGCCCAGCGCCGAGCCGTCTGCGGCGGCAATGATCTCTTGCGTGCTGTTCACGGTACCTTCTTTCTAAGCTGCCACCCCTCTAGCGTGCAGGCGGCAGTCCGTAATGATATCTGTGATGACTTTACCGCACCGGCGGCGAGGGTGCGTAGCGCACGGTCGCCGCTGTGGACAACCTCAAGCAGCCTCGGACGCGCCCATTGCCGTAATGCCGGGCGGGTACACTAAACCTATGAGCTATTCTGCCCCCGAAACACCCAGCGCACAGCGCCCGGAACGCCCTACCGCCCGCCCGAGCGAGCGCGTGCAGATTTTCGCTCTTCCCACCCGCACGATGTACGGTTCCCTGCGTTTTAGCTGGTTGAGCTACCTGGGGCTTGCTGAGCAGCAGCATGCGGCGCAGTTGCCGACCTCCACGGCGGCGGTCAGCTACCTGAGCACTCAGGCACTCATGCGCGCCATGGCGGCGGCTCGTCTGGATGTGCCGTCGAGCGCCGCTTCTGAGATTGAGGTGGATCGTTCCTGCACCCTGTGCACCAGCGGCAAGAAGCACGGCAAGCCGCGTATTGCGGGCGTGAACTTCAATATGTCGCAGGTAAACCCGTTGGTCGTGGGTGCTTTTAGCCGTAACTCCTCGGCGGTGCTCGGCGTGGATGTTGAGACCCTGGATGCGCGCCTGTTCTCCGGTTTTGCGCGTCTGGCGCTCTCCGATGAAGAACGCACGTTCTACGAGCGGGTGGCGCAGGAACGCCCCGCACCCGTACTGCACCTGCTCTCGGTGGCGCTGTGGACCGCTAAGGAGGCGGTGCTCAAGGCGACCGGCCACGGCCTGAGCGTGGTGCCCTCCCTGGTTCGGGTGCAGCTCACCGAGGAGCTGTTGGACGCGCTCGAACTTGCCATGAACGAGGAGGTCCCGGGGGACCTTCTGGGCAGCAACGCTCCCGAGCCGACCGCCCTGCGCGTACTGACTCAGGACAGCTTGACCGCCCAAGCGACCTTTAGCGCGCCCCATGTCGGTAATCAGGGTGACGATCAGGACGGCGAGGTTGCCGAGCGAAGCTTTAGCCTGCAGTGGGTACCCGTGGCACTGCCCGACGCGGAGAACCCCGAGCACGCCCAGAAGATGCTCATCGCCCTGGCCGTGGAGAACCCTGCCCATAGTGAGCCAGCCCAAGGTGAGCCCGCGCAGGTTGAGGCTCAGCTTCTGGCGGTGGCTACTCCCCTGGAGCTCAAGCGCCTGCTCACCGATTAGTCGCGCTCAATCCCCTAACACCTGATAAAACGACGGAACGCGCCCGCCATGCCAACGAGCGCGTTCCGTCGTTTTATTCAGTCGTACTATTCTGTCTTTGTATTCTGCCTCGTCAAGGAGTTCGTGGCAGAGCCTAAGGGGTATCTTCGCCCAGGGTATCCACGCCCAGGGCGCGGCCAAAGCTACCGAGCTTCGTGCCGGTCTCCGTGTGCTCCAGCTCCGGGTCGGACTCAGCCACAATACCCGCACCCGCGTACAGCACCGCCTCGTCCGGGCTGACCTGGGCGCAGCGCAGCACCAGCGCCCACTCGCCGTTACCCTCGGCGTCCATGTAGCCGACCAGGCCACCAAAGTAGCGGCGCTCGAAAGACTCCAGCTGGCGAATCAGCTCCAGCGCCTTCTCAGTGGGGGCACCGCAAATCGCGGGAGTCGGGTGGATCGCGCGGGCACCGTCCAGGCAGGTCAAACCCTCCTTCAGCACACCGTCGATGGGGGTCGCCAGGTGCCAAAGCTGCGGGGTCTGCAGCAGCGAGGGCACCTGCGGTACGTTCAGCTCCTCGGCGATGGGGGCCAGGCGCTCGGCAATATCGTTGATGACGTAGGCGTGCTCGTGGCGGTCCTTCGGCGAGGCGAACAGGCGGTCACGAATCGCCTCGTCCTCGGCGCTACCGGGCTCGGCAATGCGCGGGGCGCTACCGGCAAGCGGGTGAGTCTTGAAGGCGCGGCCCTCGGTGCGGAACACCAGCTCCGGGGAGGCACCCATCAGGTAGCTTCCGTTCATGCCGCGCTCACCGTCGGGCAGGCGCACCGCAAAGTTAAACGCGGAACGCTGCTGGGCGCGCAGGTTGTTGTACAGCGCCTCCAGGTTGAGGGCGCCGGGTGCGTAGCGGGCGGTGAGCACACGCGAAAGCACAATCTTGCTCAGCTCGCCCGCCTTCATGCGCTCCACGGCGGTCGCAACGGCGGCACGGAATCGGTCGTTCTGCCGGCCGGTGACCGATACCGGTTCGGCAAGCGCCACGGTCTGCTCGGGGACCGGCACCTGCTGCTCCTCCAGGCGTTCAGGCACGAAGAGGTAGGCGGGCATATCGGGGTCAAAAGGAATCAGACCCACGACGGCGCTACCGGCACGTTTCGCCTCGTCCAGGGCATTATCGAAGGTTACAGGGGTCATCGCACCGGATGCGCGCAGAACGCGGGTGCCGGTGGCAAAGATAAAGTCGGGAAGGTTCGTCATCGTACTTCTATCAGTGGTGTGTGGGTTCGCGCCGGGCATCTAAACGCCGGACGCGGGGTGCCGTTAGAGGGTCGCACCGCCGTCGGCAACAATCTCCTGCATGGTGATGTGGCGTGCCGCCTCAGAAATGAGGAAAGCGTTGACCGCCGCAATATCCGCCGGGTCGGCAATACGGCGCAGCGGAATGCCCAGGCGGAACGTTTCCGGGTTACCGGCAACCGGCAGGGCGGAGCGGTCCTCACCCTCCCAGGCGTCGGTCACCATGGGGGTTCGAGTGGTACCGGGGCAGACCGAGTTCACGCGAATACCGTGCGCGGCAAGCTGCAGACCGAAGCTGGAACTCACGCGTGCCGCCGACGCCTTCGATGCACCGTAGGCACCAAACTCCGCGCGGGGCACACGCGCCGCGTTGGAGGCGACCGTCACCAGGGAGCGGCTGTTAGTCGGGTCGGACTCCTGCTGGTCAATCATGATGCGCGCGAATTCGCGCAGGCACAGGAACACGCCGTCGGAGTTGACCGCGTGCAGGCGCTTCCAGGTGTCGAAGCTGGTTTCCAGTAGCGGCTGACTGTGGGCGATGCCCGCGGCGAGCACCGCACCGGTGATGGGTTCGTCGAGTGCCGCTACAGCGTTGGCGAGGGCGGTGACGGACTCTTCGCTGGTCACGTCTACGGCGCGGTAGCGGAAGATTGCGTCCCCGTAGGTGCCGAAGGAGGCAATGGGCTGCTCTGCAAGGTCAGCCGCAAACACCGAATAACCGTTCTTGATGAGCTGGTGGACGGTTGCCTCACCAATACCGCCGTTCGCGCCGGTAACAATTACCCAGCTCACGCGCGCGCCTCCTCAGCGCCCTCAGCCTTCTCAGCACCTTCTGCGGCCTGCAGGTCGGCGAGCACATCGGCGGTGTTCAGCACGCGGGCACAACGACCCGAAGCGTACTCGCACGCTATGCGGTGCTCCTCCTCCGAGAAGTCGGCGAGCGCATCCGCAACCATAAACGGCTGAATATCACGCATGAACGCCTCTAGGGCGGTGGTCAGGCAGCCAATGTGCGCGTACACGCCGCCGATAATGAGCTGGTCGCGGCCAGACTCCTTGAGCAGGTCCTCGAAGGGGCTGCGCACGAACGCGGAGTAGCGCCACTTGGTCAGCACGGTGTCGCGGTCGGTGGGTGCCAGTTCGTCGAGCACGCGGGCGGACTCGTCGTTCTGCAGGCCGTCGCCCCAGAAGTCGATGAGCAGGCGGCGGTCTTCGGGGTTCTGGCGCGGCGGCTGCGCGGTGTAGTAGACCGGGATTCCGGCGGCGTGGGCGGCGTCAATGAGGCGGCGCAGGTTCCTAATGGCGATGTTAATCTGGGCGTCCGGGTTGGCGTCGCCCTCCCCCAGGTTGGCGCCTTCGAAAGCCTGGACGAAGTGTACCTGCATGTCGTGCACGAGCAGTACAGCGCGGGAGGGGTCCACAGGCCAGCTCACGCGGTTGCTGTGTTCACGGTCGACGTAGGTGTAGGGCTTGATTTTGGGCAGTGCCATGATTCTCCCGGTTCGTGCCTATGGTTTTCGGTTGTATGTGTGGCGCAGGTGGCGCACTGCGGTGGGTGTAGCCGCGAGTGAGGCTCGCCTCCGAGCCCCTTCGCGCTGACCACCCAACCGGTGAGCTTGCGCTTATCTCATAACCATCTTAGGGCATGCTTAGGTACAAGGTATATATGAGCCTTAACAAAAATGCTTCCCCACCCGCACCCCCGTTGACAGCACAACGGGCGGAACGGGCAGGGAAGCACTCGGACAAGCAGAAACGCTATACAACCCGCGAATTCAGCCGCGATTCTAGTTCAACTAGTTCACGGGCGCCGCGACGGCAAGAACCTCATTCAGACCCTCAGTGATCGAGGGGTGAGTGTAAATCTCATCGCGCAGCTGCGAAGCAGTAATGCCGTGGCGCATCGCCAGAGCCACCAGGTTAATAACCTCCATGGACTCGATTACCAGCAGCTGGGCACCCAGAATCTGGTCGGTCTGCGCGTCAATCACGAACTTCATGATGCCGCGCGGGTTCTCCTGGGTCTTCGCACGCGGCATCGCGGCAACCGCGGCAACCGGCTTCGAAGCGACCTTCACCTTGTGGCCCGCCTCGATTGCCTCACGCTCGGTCAGGCCCACGGAAGACAGCGGCGGGTTCATGTAAATGGTCGAAGCCACTGCCTTGCGGTCCTTGGTGGAGCGGGAACCGTCACCCACCAGCTGGGAGAGCACCACGCGGTAGTCATCCAGGGAGATGTAGGTGAACTGCGGGCCGCCGTTCACGTCACCGAGCGCGAAGATGTTCGGCACGGTGCTACGCAGGTGCTCATCCACGACAATTGCACCGCGGTCGTTGGTTTCGATGCTGGTGTTCTCCAGACCCAGCCCCTCGGTGGCGGGCTTGCGGCCGGTCGCAACCATCACGTAGTCCACCTCCAGCTGCTGGGCAGCGCCCTCGGAGTCGAGGTAGGTCACGGTCACCGAGTCAGCGCCGTCCTTGAAGGACTGCACGCGCACGCCGGTGTGAGCGGTAATGCCCTGGTCTGCGATAATCTCGCGGGCAACCTGGGCAACATCCTCGTCGTAGCGGCCGAAGAGGGCGGGTGCACCGTCCAGAATGGTCACCTCGGTACCGTAGGAGGAGAAAATACCGGCAAACTCAATGCCGATGGGGCCGCCACCGATAATGCCCAGACGCTTGGGGCGCGGGGTGAGCTTCTGCAACTCAGTGGAGGTGAGCACACGCTCAGATTCGCGGATACCCTCAATCGGCGGGATAACCGACACGGCACCGGTGTTGACGATGAAGTAGTCGGCGGTAACGCGCAGGGTGTCCTCGCCCGCGGTGACCTCAACCTCGGTGTCGGAGACGAAACGTGCGTGACCGTCAATGAGCTTAGCGGTCTCGTTGGACAGCAGGATCTCGCGGTTCTTGGCGCGCATCATGCCGGTCAGCTTGTCACGGAAAACCACGGCGGATTCGTAGGCGGCGTTTGCCTCCTCGATGGTGCGCTCGCCGCTGGCGCGGAACTCGTCGGCGCGGTGTACGAGCGCCTTGGTGGGTACACAACCGATGTTGATGCAGGTGCCGCCGTACATGTTTGAGGACTGCTCGATGAGGGCAACGTTCTTGCCGGTCTCGGCGTATGCTCCGGCGAGGGTCTTGCCGCCCTTGCCGAAGCCAATGACGACCATGTCAAAGTGCAACTGAGCGGGGGTGGTCATAATATTCTCCTGTGAATTTTAGATGATGATGTCTTCACAGAGTTCAACGGAAAGAAATGAGTATTATTCCCGCGCGCCACATTTTTTCTTGACGCTGCGCTGGGGGTGCCTACCTTTTCCAGGCAGCCTAAAAAAAGAGCCTTTATGTGAATAAAGCGGGATTTCCAACGCTATATTCACATAAAGGCTCTTTTTACACCCAGCAGCAGGGGTGTAAGCTAGCGCGACACCACGCTTACGCGCTCGCGCTGATGCTCCCCCGACTCAATAAGGTCAAGCACGGCGACCGCAAAATCCGCATAGCTAATTTCACTCTGCCCGGCGGCATTCATCGTCAGCACATCGCCTGCCAACTGGTATTCACCCGTGCGCTCACCATCAGGGTTAAACACCAGGGCCGGGCTCATGTAGGTCCAGGCAACATCCTCACGGATGCGCAGCGCATCATACGCCTGCGCCATCGCGGTAGCCAGCGGTTTGAATTCTTCGGGCATAGCGGGCGAGTCTACAAGCCGCTGATCCGTGGTCGAGTCGGGGTAGAGGCTACCGGCGCTGCCGATAACGAGCAGACGAGTTTGGGTGCCGCTGAGTGCCTCTGCAAGATGGACCAGGTGGTCCTTGTGCAGGTGCAGACTCTCGGGAGTCCACGCGCCGAAGGCGTCTACCACTGCATCGAACCCCGACAGGTCGTTGCGAGTGAGCGCGAAAACGTCCTTAATGAGGGTGTGCTGCGCCTGGGTGGGCTGTTCGGACCGCATGATAGCGGTAACTTCATGCCCGCGTTCGGTGGCTTCACGCACGACGAGAGTACCGGCTTTACCGTTTGCACCGATGACTGCGATTTTCATGTTTCCTCCACGATAAACGTTGTATTCTTAGGACGTATTCAACGCTACCGACGCGATAAACACCCGTCAATACGGCACTTTAACGTGCCCCAGTTACCCCAAGGAAACCATTGTGACGGACCAGTACCTTTACCAAAACGCTAAGCTGCCGCAGTGCCCCGTCGAAACCACTCTGGAGGTTATTTCAACGCGCTGGGGCGCTCTGATTGTGCGTGATCTGCTCAACGGGCCCCTGCGGTATAAGGAGCTTCAGCGCTCGCTTGGCGATATTTCGCAGAAGGTGCTCACCGAAAATCTACGCCAGCTTGAGGCTCGCGGAATCCTCACCCGCACCGTCTACGAGCAGGTGCCGCTACGTGTGGAGTATAAGCTGACCGAGCTGGGGCAGAGCATGCGCACCCTGTTCGATGCGCTGTGGGCGTGGGGCGAGCACTACCAGGAGGTCGTTGCGCTGAGTTAGTTGTGGAAGAACGGCGGCGACGGTGAGCGTCATTGCACCGGTTGGCCTTGGCGCCCTTGCCGAAGCCGATGACAACCATATCAAAGTGCAGCTAAGCGGGGGTGGTCATAGTATTCTCCTATGGAATTTTGATGATGTCTTCGCAGGGTTCAACGAGGGTGCGGGCGTATTATTTCCGGGTGCCGGTTTTCTTTGGGGCAGGCTCAGGCGATGGGGTATAAGGTGAGGCCCCCGCCGCAGGGGGCGCGGCAGGGGCCTCAAAGTAGGTTTTATGGGTGATATTTTGGCGGATTACTTGCCGTATTCGCCCATGTCAGTGGCCGGGACTCTAGCTTTCCAGGAACTTTAGCAGGTCCTCAGCGAACTCATCTGCGTACTGGAAGAGAGCACCATGACCGGAACGGTGGTACATCTTCAGCTCGCTCTGGGGAACCTTGCGGTGCATATCGTAGGAGTTGACGCTGGGCACCATCATGTCGGTTTCACCATTAGCAATGAAGGTGGGCTGGGCAATGTACGCCATATCGTCCTGCGGCGGCTTGCCCCAGCGGCGAATAGCCACCAGCTGACGCAGGAAGCCGACAACCTTCATCGGGGCACCGCGGTGCGCCTCGGTGCGGGCATCCATGCGGTCCAGCACGCGCTGCGCCTCAATGCCGCCCTGTGCGTCGTGGGTGTAGAAGATGTAGCGCTTGGGGCTAATCTTCTCGCGGGCTGCACGCGCCATGTAGCCGAAGGTGGTTCCGGTGACGGCGTCGATTCCAGCGCTGCCGCGCGGGCCGGTACCGACCAGCACCAGGCGGTTGATGAGGGCTGGGTAGGCGCGCACAACTTCCTGGGCAATCATGCCGCCCATGGACAGGCCCAGCAGGTTGACCTTCTGGTAGCCGAGGGCCTGAATAATTTCTGTTGCCTGGTGAGCCATACCGGGGATGGTGGTCGCAACAGAGCCTTCGCTGGAACCCACGCCGGGCAGGTCCATCACGATCAGGTGCTGGCGCTCAGCGAGCAGATCAAGCAGCTTGGGGTCCCAGTCATCCATGGTGGCGGCGAGGTGCACGAGCATGACCAGGGGGATGTCCGAGTTACCTTCGCCGAGTTCTCGGTAGGCAATCTTCTGGTTGTTGACGGTGATGTAGCGGGTGGGAGTTTCGAGGTAAGACATGATTCTTCTTTTCGTTGAGTGAGGCGCTTATGCGGCGAAGGAGATGACGGTCTTGCCGTTGGAGCGGCCGTTAGCGACCTTGTCCAGGGCGGCGTTGACGTCTTCGAAGGGGAAGACAGCATCGATGGAGGGCTTAATCTGACGCTCAGCGAAGATGTCAGCAACCTGCTGCAACTGCGCGCCGTTAGATTCGACGAAGATGAAGTGGTAAGTCACGCCGTACTTCTGCGCCTTGCGGTCCATGGTGCGACCTGCCGCGCCGAAGAGCAGCTGCTTCCAGAAGGGCATGCCCATGCGCTGTGCGAATGCCTTGTTGGGCATGCCGCGCAGAGAGACGAGCTGACCGCCGGGCACCATGATGCTCATCTGCTTTTCAGTCTCGTCACCACCGAGGGTGTCGAGCACATAGTCGATACCGCTGAGGGTTTCAGCGTAGTTTTCGGTCTTGTAGTCGATGAAGCGGTCAGCACCAAGACCCAACACGCGCTCCTTACCGGAGGCGCTACCGTTAGTGATGACGGTCAGGCCCTTTGCCTTTGCCAGGGGAATTGCCATGGCACCCACGCCGCCGGTACCACCGGAGATGAAGATGGTCTTGCCGGGCTGGGCTCCCATCAGGTCGAATGCCTGCATGACGGTCAGGGCGGTCAGGGGAACGCCCGCCGCTTCTTCGTCGCTGAGGTATTCGGGTACGCGAGCCAGGGCGGCCGCATCCACGGCTACGTATTCTGCGAAAGCACCGATGCTGTTCAGCGGCAGACGGGCGAAGACGCGCTCGCCGACCTTGAAGGAGGTGACGCCTTCACCGAGGGCTTCTACGCGGCCGACGATTTCGTTGCCTGCGATCTGGGGCAGGGCGTAGGGGGTGATGAGCTTGACTTCACCGCGAGAAATCATGTTGTCGAGGGGGTTGACGCCTGCGGTGCTGACCTTGACGAGTACCTGCTGTGCGCCGGGGCGGGGTGCGGGTACGTCGGTGACGGTGAGGGCGATGTTGTTCTTGTTATAAGAAACGATCTGTGCTGCCTTCATGGGGGTCCTTTCGGGTGTGGTGTTATTCGGTAAGTTCTGGTGTCGTATTTGAGCCGGTTATGCGGGAGGGGTTTTTCCTGCCGCGGTGTAGAGGTTCGTGATGACGTTGCGCAGGCTTTGCTGTGCGAGGTCTTGAGCCAGGTGCCGCTGGGTTTCTTCGAAGATGGGGTTGACCGCCTGGAGGATGTGGGCGCCGACCGGGCATTCTTCGTTCGCGTTGTGGTGCGTGTGGAAGAGGTTAATGCTGCGGCTTTCCTGGACGGCGAGGTAGATGTCGAGGAGGCTAATGTTCTCTACCGGGCGGGTGAGCTGGTAGCCGGGTTTGCCGCGCTGGGAGCTGAGGATGTCTGCCTTTTTGAGAAGGGTGATGATTTTGCGGATGTAGCTGGCGTTGGTGCCGACGCTACGCGCGAGGTCTTCGGAGCTGAGCGTTTTTTCGCTTTCGCTGATCATCGTTAGGACGTGTAGTGCTACCGAGAATTTGGTGTCCATGTCCCCTCCTGGGTCGTGTGCCGCGTACCTTAGTTGTATCCGTATCGGGTACAAGTACAACTATGACAGCAAAAACTTACACCGTCAAGTTTTATATCTACGACGTGCGCCATAAACACAAAGGCCCTTCCCTCCTTCCACAGCCGCCCCTCAGCCCGCGCGGGCGTAGACTGAAACTACCCGGCTCCCTGCGAGAAGCCATCATCTTCAGGAGGATTCCATGAAAACCCACGACATTCTGCGTGACGCCGCCAGCCGCCCCGGCATCGAAGCCGCCGTAGCCGTCAAGGGACTCTCACCCGAGGCGTTGAACGCGCATCCTGGTGGTCACCCGAACTCGATTGCGTGGCTACTCTGGCACGCCGGACGACAGATGGACATGCAGCTTTCCGCCCTGAACGGTCAGCCGCAGGTCTGGGAGGCGCAGGGCTTCAGGGAACGCTTCAACCTGGGCGAGCTCGGCGACACCATGGGTTACGGCCACACCGCCGAGCAGGCACGCTCCATCGTGGTGGAGGATTCTGCGCTTCTGGTGCAGTACCTTGTGGCGACCGGCGAGGCGCTCGCGGACTACGCGGCGACGCTGAGCGAGGCTGATTTGAGTGAGATTATTGACCGTTCGTGGACTCCCGCGGTGACTCGCGGTGTGCGCCTGGTCAGCATGATTGACGACGCGGCGCAGCACGTGGGTCAGGCGGCGTATGCGGCGGGTATCCTCGCAGCACAGAATTCGTAGTGCAGGGCTAGAATTTCACGCCCGATAGAAGGCACAAAAAGGCGGTGGCGCTTCGGATACAACCATCCGAGGTGCCACCGCTCATACGTCTAAAAGCCACTAACTACTGCCTCTGCAGTAGCACCATCACCTCATAGTGGTCTGTATGAGGGAACATGTCCAGCACACGACCCTGCACCGGCGCATACGAGGGCATACGCGCCAGGTCCTTCGCCAAAGTCACCGCGTTACAGCTCGAATACACCACACGGTCAATACCCGGACCCTCAATCCACGCACACAAGCTCTCACCAATACCGCGACGCGGCGGGTTCACCACCAGCATCTGCGGCACCGTGCCCGAAGACACCGCAAACTCCGGTGCATCCTGAGCCGAAAAGTCCACGCCCTCCAGCCCATACTCGGCCACCGTACGCTGCGCCGAGGCGACCGCCTCCGCACTAATCTCAATGCCCGTCACCGAGCCGCCATCCATCACCGAAGCGGCATGCAGGGCAAAACCACCCACACCGCAGTACAGGTCCCACAGCGAGCGCGGAGCCACCTCACGCACCCACTCGCGGCCCTGCGCGTACATCGCCTCAGCGACCTTCGTATTCGTCTGGAAGAAGCTCTGCGGGCGCAGATGCAGGGTCAGGTCGTTCACCTGCATCGGCAGGGTCTGACGCTCCGAAAGGATAATCTCCTCATCCCCCTCAACGCGCGCCACCGGCTCACGCAGCAGGTTCACCGACAGCACCGCCAGGTTCGGCAGCCGCTCCTGCAGCCAGTCCATCTGGCGGCGAATCGGCACCAGAAGCTTCTTCGAACGCAACACAAAACGCACCATCAGCTCACCCGCCGCCGAAGCCGTCACCAGAATATTCTTCAGCTCACCGCGACGATTCGGAATGTCATAAGGGGTCAGGTCTGCGCGCCGAATCAGCTCGCGCAGCACCGGAATAGCCGCCTGAATCGGCTCCATATAGAGCGGGCATTCGCCAAGATCCGTGGATGCGCCCGTACGGTAATCCACAATGCCGAGGGTCGGGTTCTTCGCCGAACCACCCACCACGAGCTTCGCCTTGTTGCGGAAGCCCGCCTCCGCACTGGTCACCGGGTCCAGCCACTGCAGCTGCGGGTACGCGGCAAGCAGGGCGCGGGCGTGCTCCTGCTTCGCCTGCACCTGCGCGGTGTAGGCGGTCTCAATGCTGGGGCAGGAGGAGCAGAGGTCTTCACGAAAATAGGCACATTCCATAGGGGCACCATTTTACCGCCTCCACGAGCCGGCACGCCGCCGGCCTGTCACACACGAGCGCTTAGGAGCGCGAAGGACCCGATGGCCGAGTCCCGGGGGTCCCGGGGCGACGATTTACTTTCAATACCGACCGATACGACCCCACCGAAAGCACGGAGAGCCCTGAAAAAACCGACAGCACGCCAAGAAAGCCCAGGCACGAGGCAACGGCTCCGGCAGAAAAGACAGAGCCGATGGATCCAACCGAGAATACCGAGCCAATCGAAAACACCGAGTTCACGGAGCCAATACTGCAGAACGAGTTCACCGACCCGATGCTCAGAATCGATCCCCGCGAGCCGATGCTCTTCACGCTCCGGTTGGTGCAGTCCGGGGCCTGTGAAAGATGAGAGGAAGACGTGGTGTGAGAGCTCATGTTCTCAGCATATCGCTTGCCCCCTCCTCGCCTCGCAAACGCCTATCTGAGATACCGCCAAATTGGAACAGAAAAAGCGGGGGTGGCCACCCATCATGGGTAGCCGCCCCCGCCTCATACGGATGCGTGTACCTGCGCCGGTTTGAGTACCAGCGCTAGGTCGCCACCGTGTCACGCTTCGCGTGCCACGGATTCCATAACTTTTTGCCCCATCGGGGACAAAAAGTTATTACATCATTCCTCCCATGGCGTCCGCACCGGGAGCAGCCGCGCCGGCGGGCTCCGGCTTGTTCGCAACAACAGCCTCAGTGGTCAGGAACAGACCAGCAATAGACGCAGCGTTCTGCAGAGCCGAACGGGTCACCTTCACCGGGTCAGCAATACCAGCAGCCATCAGGTCCTCGTACTCGCCGGTCGCAGCGTTCAGACCGGTACCAGCAGGCAGGGAACGAACGCGGTCAACCACAACGCCCGGCTCCAGGCCAGCGTTAGCAGCGATCTGCTTCAGCGGTGCGTCAATAGCCACGCGCACAATGTTCGCGCCGGTTGCCTCATCGCCGGTCAGCTCCAGCTTGTCGAAGACCTTCACACCGGCCTGAATCAGAGCAACGCCACCACCGGGGACGATACCCTCCTCAACAGCAGCCTTAGCGTTACGCACAGCATCCTCGATGCGGTGCTTGCGCTCCTTCAGCTCAACCTCGGTTGCGGCACCAGCCTTCAGCACAGCAACACCACCGGCGAGCTTAGCCAGGCGCTCCTGCAGCTTCTCACGGTCGTAGTCGGAGTCAGAGTTAGCGATCTCTGCGCGAATCTGAGCCACGCGACCCTCGATAGCTGCTGCGTCGCCTGCACCCTCGATGATGGTGGTCTCGTCCTTGGTCACAACGACCTTGCGGGCGGTACCGAGCATGTCCAGGGTTGCTGCGTCCAGGGACAGGCCAACCTCTTCGGTAATGACCTGGCCACCGGTCAGGATGGCGATATCGGCCATCTGAGCCTTACGGCGGTCACCGAAGCCCGGAGCCTTCACGGCCACGGACTTGATGGAGCCGCGCATCTTGTTCAGCACCAGCAGAGCCAGAGCCTCACCCTCAACGTCCTCAGCGATAATCAGCAGCGGCTTGCCGGACTGCATGACCTTCTCCAGGACGGGGACGAGGTCCTTAACGTTCGAAATCTTCTGGTTCACAACCAGGATGTAGGGGTCCTCCAGGACGGCTTCCTGACGCTCCGGGTCGGTCACAAAGTAACCGGACAGGAAGCCCTTGTCGAAGCGCATACCCTCGGTCAGCTCCAGGTGCAGGCCGAAAGTGTTGGAGTCCTCAACGGTGATGACGCCTTCCTTGCCGACCTTCTCCATAGCCTCAGCAATGAGCTTGCCAATCTCTGCGTCGCCAGCGGAAATCGAAGCGGTTGCGGCGATCTCTTCCTCGGTCTCAACTTCCTTCGCGGAGGAGAGCAGAGCCTCGGTCACAGCCTCAACAGCCTTCTCAATGCCGCGCTTGAGGCTCAGCGGGTCAGCGCCAGCAGCCACGTTGCGCAGGCCCTCGCGGACCAGCGCCTGAGCCAGAACGGTAGCGGTGGTGGTACCGTCACCGGCAATGTCGTCAGTCTTCTTGGCAACTTCCTTGACGAGCTCCGCACCAATCTTCTCGTACGGATCCTCCAGCTCGATTTCCTTCGCGATCGAGACACCGTCGTTGGTGATGGTGGGGGCGCCCCACGCCTTCTCCAGCACAACGTTGCGGCCGCGGGGGCCGAGGGTCACCTTCACTGCATCGGCGAGGGTGTTCAAACCGCGCTCAAGGCCGCGGCGTGCCTCTTCGTCAAAAGCAATGAGCTTTGCCATAAGTGTCCTCCTGAACGATAGGATTTTCTCCTGCATCCCGCTGGGATGCGGTACGTCTAAAATTGGGGCCCGGACCCTGGCGCGTGTAACTCACGCGCGCCATGCAGGGCGCCCAAATGCTACATCAATTGTGGCACCCGCACCGGCAGGGGGCAAACGTTTAAGCCCAAGGTTGAAGGGTTAATCGCCCAGTGCTTAATCTGCGCTCACCCAACCCGCCGTCGGGGGCCTCAACGCCCTCTCGACGGGGGACGTTAAAGCATCAACCCCACCCGGTACCTGATTGGAATTGCACGAGTGGGGTCGGTGAAAGTTTGTCATGACAAAGCGGCAGAGGCGGGAGCCTAGCCGGTGTAATCGGAGGCCAGAACCACAATCACCTCGTGGTTGCCCATCGGCACGGCGGAGGTCGCCTGGCGCACCTGGGAAATGTCCAGGGCCGCGGCGATGCTCTGCGCCTGCGCCTGGTAGCCCTCCGCGTAGTAGACCACACTGGTCGCCGGAGCCGCGCCGGTGTAGTTGGCGGTCTCATTGACGGTGTAGTTGCTCAGCAGAGCCGCCGCGCTCGAGGCGCTACCGGCCGGGGCAGACGCGTTAAACACGCCCACCGAAATGCTGTCCACCAGGCCCGTCTTCGAGGGGGTGGCCGAGGCCGTCGCGGACGCAGAGGCAGAAGCGGAGGTAGCGGATGCCGAGGAACGGGCCGAAGCAGAGCTCGACGCGGACTTCTGCGCCGAGTACTCGGGCGAAGCCGTGCGCGGGGCATAAATGTACATGGCGGCACCCACCAGCAGGCCGACCACGCCGGCGGCAACCAGCGGAATAGCACCCTTCGGGCTCTTTGCGGGATCGGCGTTGACCGCGCGGTAGGTTCCGCGGCGCGCGGTCTTCTCGTCCACCTCATCAAACTCGTCGCGGGGATAGCTCATGGTCTCCTCAATTCACGGGTACTTCATCGCGGTGGTCCGCGCGGTGCTTCTTCGAGGTAGCGCGGCGGATGACTCGGCGCTCCCTGTACCTAGAGTACCGTCTCGGGCAAGCGGAACCAACGCGGGCACGCACTGCAAAGCGTCACGCCAGGATTGACTAGTCGGCGTCACGACGGGCGCGCAGTGCATCCACGAGTCGCGGAGCCGCCTCGCGCACGCGCTCGTCGTCCAGCATGACGTTCAGCATCTGGTAGTAGGCAATCGGGGTGAATCCGAGGGCTTTAATGGCCTTCTCTTTGGAACCCTGATGCTTGAATCCTCGGCGTTCCAGGGCCAGGATGCGCCGCTCGAGCGGGTTCAGCCCGTCGTTCAGCTCATCCGATTGAGTCTCAGCACGGACGGGGGTCTCGGCCGAGGTTTCAGCCGGACTTTCGGTCTTTCCCGGAGTTTTGTTCTCCGGGGTTTCGGACTGCACGGCTTCGGTGTGTTCCTGCTCCGACATATTCCCTCCTCATTCTGTCTGCGGCGTACCATCGCGGCCGACATTGCCACCGCGAGTATTCGTCTTCCCTTAGTCTAGAGGAGAGCCTCAGTCTAGAGGAGAAGCAAACGTCGCGCGCCCGGCACCGAGAAACCAGCCGGGCCGCCCCAGCCCGAGGAGTACGCTTGAACCAGCCCCTGAACACCATCATGAGCGAGGACTGGGCCGCGGCCCTCGCCCCGGTCGAAGAGCAGATTCACGCCATGGGGGATTTCCTGCGCGCCGAGCACGCCGCCGGCTACCGAACCTTCCCGCCGTCCGGTGATATCTTCAACGCTTTCCGCCGCCCAATGAGCGAGGTTAAGGTTCTTATCATCGGGCAGGACCCCTACCCCACCCCCGGCAACGCCATGGGTCTGTCCTTCTCGGTGCATCGCGGCATGCCCGTGCCCCGCTCGCTCACCAATATCTACAAGGAGCTGCAGGACGACCTGGGCATCGCTCCCGCCGAGCACGGCGACCTGTCCTGCTGGGCCGACGAGGGCGTCATGCTCCTGAACAGGGTGCTTTCCGTGCGCGAGTCCGATGCCGGTTCGCACCGCGGCAAGGGCTGGGAAGAGATTACCGAGTGCGCTATCCGTGCCCTGGTGGCGCGCAATCAGCCGCTCGTGGGTCTGCTCTGGGGTGCGGATGCACGCAAGTGCGCGCCCATGCTGAAGCCGTACCCGAGCGTGGAGTCGGCGCATCCCTCGCCCCTTTCGGCGCGACGGGGCTTCTTCGGTTCCCGCCCCTTCTCCACAGTGAATTCCCTGCTCGTGCAGCAGGGGGCCGAGCCGGTGGACTGGACCGTGCGCTAGAGCCTTCAAAGATAGCGTGGCGGCCCGTGAACTGAGGTTCACGGGCC
>NZ_KV797969.1:59635-101153 GCF_001809565.1 Rothia sp. HMSC072B03 | reverse complement strand
GGCCCGTGAACTGAGGTTCACGGGCCGCCACGCATATTCTATATTGGCTATATAATCCCGTCAGGCATGTTAAGCCGGGGTGGATTCCGCATCCGCTGCTTCGGGAGCCACAGCGTCCAAAGGTTCAACGTTACGCGGCTTCGTGAAACGCTGCAGCAGATACTGCATCGTGTAATTACCGAGCGCCACACCCGAGGCCATCGCCACCGCAATCGAGGCCGCCGTAATCATGTTCTGCATACCCAGAATCACGTCGGTCTCAACCGTCAGCAGGTACATGCCGCGGAAGAACGACAGACCCGGCAGCAGGAACGTAATCGCGGGAATCGAAAAGATGGCCTGCGGCACGTGCAGTCGGTACGCAAAATACGTACTCAACGCACCAATCACAACCGCCGCACACGCCGTCGGACCGCGACCCGTGCTCGGGCCGGCCAGAATGTCATAGCTGTAATAAGCCGCCAGACCACAGGTGGTGATGAGCATCAGCCACCCAACCTTCACCAGCTTCGTCTGCAGGGTAATCGCGAAGGTCGCCGTCGCAATCAGGAAGAAAAACGACGCAACGAGCGGGGTCGTCGGTTGGAAGCGCAGCTGCTCAATATCCAGGGTCGGGCCATTGAAAATATTAATGGCACTCACAGCCGTCGCGATGCCGACCACCAGGCCCAAGAAGCTCATGCCCGTCGACACGAAGCGGCCCGCGGCCGTCACCGGGAAACCGTTAATCGCGTCCTGCACGGCACCCACCAGGCGGGGGGTTGGCAAAAACATAATCATGCCCGCTGCAACCACCAGGGGTGCCGAAATCGGTTCCCCCGGACGCTGCAGAATCGAACCATCGCCACCCAGCCAAATCGCCAGGAAGGTCATCAGACCCGCGCTGGCTGCCATGCGGAAGAACGCCGGGATACCGATTGAGCTTAGCCACTGAATCAGCAAGTACACCGGAATAAAGATGATGGCCGCGCTCAGAGCCGTGGAGAAGCTCGCACCCAGCGCCGCGGTCAGCGTCGCGGCGCAGGCCAGGTTTGCCAGCCACACGACCAGCGGCGGGAAGGGCTTGGGTCGGTGCGTAATCTGGCTCAGCTTTAGGTCGGCAATCTCAAGGGTCATGCCGCCTCGCGTAATTTTGTAAATCAGGCCGTACACCTCGGAGAGCGCCTCATAGTTCTCCGTAGAAGAACGCACCACGCGCACAAGCGTGTGGGTAAAGCGCTCGTCCGCGTTCGCGTTGCGCTTGGCAATGCGGGACTCCATGTAGATATCCGGGTCCGAGGTGTAGTTGATGGTCACCGACTGGTTGGTAATATCAACGTCCACCGAATCCAGCCCGTACGCGGAAGAGACCGCGATGATGGCCGAGTCCACGTCCATAGCGTCGGCACCGTAGTGGAACATCGCCTCCGCCAAACGCAGGGTGAAGTTCAGGGTATCGCGAGCGTATTCCTTCTCGCGACGGAAGGCCTCACGGCGCTCGTGCTCCTGAGTACGAATGGTCGGCACGAACTGCCGCTGGGCGATGCGAGCGGCACCGCGCGGTGCGCCGGGAGCCGCCTCCTCGGTACGCACAAAAGAACGTAGGTGGCGCGTACCCCAGCGACCGCCGGTACCGCGGCCTCGCGCTCCTCGTACGTTCCGGCCCACGAGGGGCACGGCGGTCGTCGCCACCGAGACGGGGCCGGTCTTGGGCACCGCGGCAGAGGCCGTATCGAGGCCGTAACGCTGCGCGGCCTGGGAGTTCGGAACCTGAGGAATCATGCCGGTCATGGGAACCGGCTGGGAGGGGCGCGTCAGAGCCGCCTCAGTCACCACGTTGCTGGCAGTTACGGGATGCGCTTCGCCGCGGTATGCGTCCAGTTCATCCTCGGGGGTGAGGGACGGGTCAATGAGGGTACGGGCACCGTGGTCGAGCTCGGCAGGCTCCTCCTGCGGGGCGGATACCTCGTCCGGGACGGTAGGAATACCAACCTGCGCGGCTACGTCGTGCAGAACATCGCTCACGGCGTACGCCTGCACGGTCCCCGTCTCTTCGGAGGTGTTCTGCTGCGCCAGAACGCGGCGCAGGCGCTCGTCAGCAACCTGATCGAGGGAGACCAGGGGAAACCCGCCCTTGCCTGCGACGTAACCCGCTGTGACCGTGGGGACGGCCTCTTCCGAGGCGCTATTCCGGGTGTTATCCGGCTCTCCCGGCTGAGCCTGCGCCTCGCCTGCATGCGACGCGTTCCGCGCTCCGGCTCGTACCTCCGAAGGCGCGGGAGTATTCCTCGATTCTGCCAATGTCCCCTCCCGTTTAGACAGTGCCCCTATAGTCTAACAAGGGAGCGACGCAAGGGGTACACCCTCGTGAGCAGGTCCCGAAATCAAATTCTCCACCCCTCCGCCCGGCCCGTTTTCTTCGGCTGTTCGCGGTCTGCCTCCCCTCGGTGAAGAACGCGGGCAACAAAATATCCCGCCACCTCAGTGACGGGATATTTACGCATTGTGTGCTCGTTTCCGCACCCGTGGGCGACGGAATACGGCAACCCGGCCGGGGCCGAGGTTAATTACTCAGCGTCGTGGTCGGTCTCGAGGATCTTAACCAGCGAGTCCAGAGCCTCTTCAGCACCCTCACCCTCAGCACGAAGAACGACAACATCGCCGTGCTTTGCGCCCAGGGACATCAGGGACAGGATGGATGCTGCATCCATAGCCTCATCGGCGGGCTCGCCCTTAGCTGCGATGGTGACCTCGACGGGGAGGTCGCCAGCTGCCTCAGCGAAAATTGCTGCCGGACGTGCGTGCAGGCCGACACGGCTTGCGATAGTGGCTTCGCGCTCTGCCATTATGTTTCTCCTTTGATTCAGGAACCGAAATAATCTCGGAACCTATTCTAGATGAACGGGGCGCGTTAGGACCCGCCCTTACCCTATAAATTGTACCGGTTAGCCCTGCGCTAACAAACATAAAAATGCCGGGTGCAGAAATAATCTCTGCACCCGGCATTGTAGGTGTGTCGGCTCATGGGCCGAGCGGTTCAGCGACCATCCGACGGTGAGGAAGCCGCGAACCCTAGCGACTCTTGATTAGAGGCCCAGCTCGTCCAGAATCGGCAGAGCCTTGCGTGCGCTCTCCTTCGCCTCGGCAGAGGAAATCTGCTGCAGGGCGATAGCGGCAATCTGCTGTGCCTTCTCCTTGGTGACGGACTTCAGCACGGCGGCCACGGCGGGGATAGCGCCGGCGTTCATGGACAGGGTATCAACGCCCAGACCAATCAGAACAACAGCCAGAGCCGGGTCGGCCGCAGCCTCACCACAGACGCTCACGTACTTCTTCTTGCCGGCGGTGACCGATGCACGCTGAGCACCCTCAACGGTCATCTTGATCATCTTCAGCACTGCGGGCTGCCAGGGGTTGTTCAGGTGAGCCAGATCGCCCAGCAGGCGGTCAGCCGCCATGGTGTACTGGGTCAGGTCGTTGGTACCGATGGACACGAAGTCCACCTCGCCCAGGATTGCCTCGGCGTTCATCACGGCTGCGGGGGTCTCAACCATCACACCGTGAACGGGCAGGCCAATCTCCTTGAGCATGTTCGCGAAGTTGCGAGCCTCGGAGGTAGTTGAAATCATCGGGGCCATAACCCAAATGTCGGCGTCGGAATCCTCCGAAGCGGCCTTGATAGCCTGCAGCTGGCGGGTCAGAACGCCCGGCACGGTCCAGTCGGTACGGAAACCGCGGACACCCAGTGCGGGGTTCTCCTCGGGGTTCACGTTCAGGAACGGCAGGGGCTTGTCAGCGCCGGCGTCCAGGGTACGAACCACGATGTGCTTGCCGGGGAATGCGTCAAACACGGACTTGTAGGTCTTAGCCTGAGTCTCGATGGAGGGCTCAGCGTCGTGGCCCAGGAAGCCGAACTCGGTGCGGAGCAGGCCAACACCCTCGGCCTTCAGGCTTGCAGCCTTTTCAGCGGACTTGCCGTCACCAACGTTTGCATACAGCTCAACGCGGGTGCCGTCAGCCAGCACGCCCTTGCCGTCGAAGTCGGCGACGGGCTTGCGGTTTGCGTACTTAATGGCTGCCTCGCGGTCAGCATCGGTGGGTTCGGTGTCAACGATGCCCTCGTTGGAATCCACGTACACGACGGTGCCGTCGGCAATATCGGTCACGCCCTTGGCCGCCACAATAGCGGGCAGGCCCAGGCCGCGAGCCAGAATAGCGGTGTGTGCCTGGGGGCCACCGTCAGAGGTAATCAGGGCGATAACCTTCTCGGGGTCCAGGGTTGCGGTGTCGGCCGGTGCCAGGTCGATCGCGGCCAGGATGAACGGCTCATCAGAAACGGGGATGCCGGGGGCCTGCTGGCCGGTCAGCTCGGCGACGATGCGGGCACGAACGTCGTGGATGTCGGTGACGCGCTCAGCCATGTAGCCGCCCAGGGCAGCCATCTGGTCAGCGAAGGAGGTTGCCGCCTCCCAAATAGCGCGCTCGGGGGCCATCTCCTGGGTCTCAACCAGCTTGATAGCACTCTTGATGAGTGCACGGTCGGTAGCCATCTGAGAGGTGGACTTCAGAACAGCCTTGCCGTCACGGCTAGCGTGCTCTGCACGAGCGAGCAGGTCTTCCTTCACGCGGACCGAAGCGTCCTTGATGCGCTGCGCTGCTGCCTCGGCGGTCTCACTGCTCAGACGCAGGCCGTCCTTGGGCTCTTCAATGGGCTTGGGCATCTGAAGAACCGGGCCAATCACGCGACCGGCGTAGACGCCGACGCCCTTGTAGGTAGTCATGGAATTCATATCCTATCTGTGGGTTCTCTACAGTGTAACGCGTTCTATTCGCGCTGTCCTCTGTAGTTACGAGTCAATCAGAAGATGAGGTCTACGGTTTAGGCGGATGCCTTGGAGCGGGCACCCATGGACTTCAGCACAACGTACACCAGAGCCGATAGCACGGTACCGGCCAGCACGGCCACGAAGAACATCAGCGGGTTCTGCGCCAGACCAATAATCCAGATACCGCCGTGCGGTGCCGGAGAGGCCACGTGAGCGCTCATCGAGATGGCACCGGCGAGGGCACCACCCACAATGGTCGAGGGGATGACACGGGCGGGATCAGCCGAGGCGAAGGGAATAGCACCCTCGGAGATGAAGGATGCACCCAGCAGCCAGGCGGCCTTGCCGTTCTCGCGCTCGGCCTCGCTGAAGAGCTTGGGGCGCAGGGTGGTGGCCAGGGCCATGGCCAGCGGCGGGACCATACCCGAGATGATGACGGCGGCCATGATTTCCTGGTTCACGGTCGCACCCGAGGACAGGCCGGCGGTTGCGAAGAGGTAAGCAGCCTTGTTGATGGGGCCACCCAGGTCAGAAGCCATCATGGCACCCAAGATCAGGCCCAGCAGCAGAGCGGAACCGCCGGACATGGAGGTCAGCCAATCCTGCAGGGTGGTCATAACCCAAGCCAGGGGCGCACCGAGCAGCAGGTACATTGCCAGGCCGGTCACCAGCGAAGTCACGAGCGGAGTGATGACCACGGGCATCATGGAACCCAACCAGCGGGGCAGCTTCAGGGTGCCCAGGGCGTATGCAATCAGACCGGCGAGGATACCGCCGACGATACCGCCGAGGAAGCCCGCGTTCACGGCCAGAGCCACGGAACCTGCGATGAAGCCCGGTGCGATACCGGGACGCTGAGCCAGACCGTACGCAATGTACGCGGCTAGGGCCGGAACCATCAGGCTCAGACCAAAGCCACCGATGGTCTGCAGCACGGCACCCAGGTACAGGGTCCAGTGCACATCACCCAGGTTGAACAGGGTTGCCGAACCCAGAATTGCCTTGGTGTCCACGTCGCCAAGGTTCGGCATGGTGATGGCCTCGAAGACGAAGCCGAGGGCCACCAGAATACCGCCGGCGGCGACGAACGGAATCATGTAGGAGATACCGGTCATCACGGCCTTGTAGATGCGCGAGCCCCAGGCACCCTCGGAGGCGCCGGCGCTGTCATCGGAGGTGGATGCGGCGGCGGCTACGCGGGCACCGTTCGGGTTCTCGGCCTCGGCCAAGGCCTCAGCGATCATTTCCTTCGGCTCGTCGATACCGCGCTTGACGGGGGACTCAACGAAGGGCTTACCGGCGAAGCGGTTGCGGTCACGCACGTTCACCGACACGGCAAAAATCACGGCGTCGGCGGCGTCAATATCGGCCTGGCTCAGGATTTCGTTGCCCGAGGAGCCCTGAGTCTCAACCTTCAGGTCGTAGCCGAGTTCCTCGGCGGCGTACTTGAGGGCGTCGGCGGCCATGTAGGTGTGGGCGATACCGGTGGGGCACGCGGTCACCGCGACAATCTTCTTCACGGCCGGCGCGCTTTCAGAAGCCTTCGGGGCTTCCTTCTCGGAGGCGGCAGGTGCGGCGGCAGGTGCAGCCTCGGCGGGCTTAGCCTCCGCCTTCTTCTCGCCCACGCCCAGCGCACCGTTCACCAGGTCCACGACCTCATCGGCGGACGAAGCCTCACGCAGGGCGGCGGTGAAGCTCTTCTTCATGAGGGAGCGTGCCAGGGTCGACAGCAGCTTCAGGTGGGCCTGGTCGGCACCGTCGGGTGCAGCGATGAAGAAAATCAGGTCGGCGGGGCCGTCCTTAGCGCCGAACGAAACGGCGGGGTTGGGGCGTGCCATGGCCAGGGTCGGCTCGGTGACAGCGGCGCTGCGGCAGTGCGGGATGGCAATGCCGCCGGGAATACCGGTGTCGGTCTTGGACTCGCGAGCCTCGGCAGCCGCGTAGAGCTGCTCGAAGTCGGTCGCACGGCCGGCCTTGACGACAGCTTCGGCAAGCTTGGCGATGACGTCGAATCGGGTGTCGCCGAGATTCTCGTCCAGTAGGACGAGATCCGCGGTGATCAGATCGGACATGTTCTCTCCTCGGATTGGAGTGGAGGCGGGATGCTCCGGCGGGAACGCCCTCCTCCTGTGTTTTAAGTGTGTGCAGAGCCCCGGGTAAATATTCTCAAATTAGAATATTTACTTCGGCAGTGCTTCGCTCCTCGTCAGAGCTGAATCTGACGGACAGTAACCTTCTCGGGGGTAGTCTGCTCCAGCGAGGGCATACGGGTACCGGGCAGGGCCGCCGCGGCAGAACCGTGGGCCACCGCCTGAACCAGGCAACCGGGCGCATCCGCGCCGCGAGTATGCGCGATCAAGAAGCCCGAGAGCGAAGAGTCACCGGCACCCACAGTGCTACGCACCTGAATCGGCTCGTGCAC
Source organism: Rothia sp. HMSC072B03 (assembly GCF_001809565.1). NCBI lineage: Bacteria > Bacillati > Actinomycetota > Actinomycetes > Micrococcales > Micrococcaceae > Rothia > Rothia sp. HMSC072B03. The sequence goes on along the minus strand of NZ_KV797969.1, from coordinate 93,926 downwards.
GGCGTGCCAGATACCTTCCTCGGTCACGAGCACCGCGCCGCCGCCGCCCAGGGTGGCCAACACGTACTCGATGCCGTCGCCAAGCAGCTTCTGAGCGGTGCGGGCGGTCAGCTCGGGGCTGGCCTCCAGCTCCTCCCAATTATCGCTACCGGTCAGCTGGGCTAGCTCCTCGGAGTTGGGCTTAATCAGCGTGGGCTTGTGCTCACCCGCAACGGTCGCAATCAGTGGCGCCTCAGAAGTATCAATAGCAATCTTGCCCGCGTAACCGGAGGCGCGTAGGGCCGCCACCAGCTCGGAATAGTAGGTGGGCTCTAGACCCGGCGGAAGAGAGCCGGCCAGGACCACCCATTCGGCTCCCTTGGAACGCTCAACCACCAGGGCGTCCAGCTTCTCGCGCAGCTGCGCATCAAAGTGGGTGCCGGGAGCGTTCAGCTTGGTGGTGGTGCCATCGGGGTCCACCACGGTGATATTCGAGCGAATCGGCTCACCGGTCGGCAGGTTCGCAAACTCGACATCCACCGCAGACAGAGCGGTCAGCACCGGGTCGGTGGACTCGCCGGGCACAATAGCCACGGTCGGAACACCGGAAACCTGCAGCGCGCGAGAAATATTCACGCCCTTGCCGCCCGGATCCTGCACGGCACCGACGGCACGCTGCACGGCGCCGTGGGCCAGGGGCGCGCCGAGCTCAATCGTGCGGTCCAGGCTGGGGTTGGCGGTCAGAGTAATAATCATTAGGCAATCACAATCTCAACATTGGCGGCCTCGAGCGCCTGGCGAAGGGCGCCCTCGGGCTCGCGATCGGTAATGAGGGTGTCAATATCCTCAAATCCAGCGAAGCGGACCAGGGACTCCTGGCCAAACTTCGCGGAGTCACAGAGCAGGACCACGCGACGGGCGGACTTGCAGATTGCAGTCTTAACGATTGCCTCGTTCATGCCGGGGGTGGAGATGCCAAAGTGCGGCTCGATGCCGTTGGCACCGATAAACGCAATATCGGGGCGCATCGTGCCGAAGTGCTCGGCCGCGCGGGCGCCGACGGCGGCCCAGGTCATCTTACGCAGCTGACCGCCCACCAGCTCGAGGGTTACGCCCTCGGCCTCGGCGAGCTTAACTGCAATATGCAGTGCGTGGGTGATGATGATGCGGTCGTTGCCGGTCTTGAGGCTGAAGTTCTCGGCGCCGATGTGGTCGGCGAGAATCTCGATGGTGGAACCCGCGTCCAGCACGATGGAACCCGACTCAGAATCGCGTAGCATCTGGTACGCCTTGGTGGCGATGCGACGCTTCTCCGGGGTGTTCATGCCCTGGCGGGAGGAAATAGACGATTCCAGAGAGGTGGACTGCTCGATGGTCACCGCGCCACCGTGGACGCGGCGAAGCTTGCCGGCCTCTTCCAGGGCGGCAAGGTCACGGCGCACGGTCTCCATGGTCACATCGTATCGGCGCGCAAGGTCTGCGCCGTTCACGCGGCGTGCGGAGGCAACGAGCTTTGCAATTTCGGCACGGCGTTCTTCTGCGAACATAAATTCGGTGTTCTTTCGGTAGTGGGTAGGAAATCTGTGCGTATCTATGGCGTGTTCTCAGTGCGGGTACGTTCCCGCGGGAAGCAAACGCAGTGCGCCCCAGAACATCCATTATCATACTTGATTTTATGTGGGTTTTTGTGGGTAGGTCAATATAAACCACCGTATTCACCGGAATATTACCCTGTGTTCCCTACAGAAACCACACCCTTTACCACCCCGTGTGAGTGATTATGTCTGTTTGACTCGATGAGGCGTTGGGTTTTGTTCCGCGGACCACACATAACGCGGGCCACACAATGGACCGCCAGCACCACCGGTCGGGCGGCGGGCCGGTCCCTACGCCCGGCGCTCCCGGCGTTTGCGGAGCACCCGGTGCATCCAGAAAGCGCAGGCCGCTCCCAGCAGGGCACCCGTACCGTTCATGAGCACATCCACGAAATCCCCCGTGCGGTTAGGCATGAAGCTTTGAATCGTCTCGATGCACGCGCTCACCACGAACCCGGCGTACAGCACATGGCGTCGCGCAGACGGTCCCAGGAGCAGGGCGAAGAGGAAGCCTCCAGGCACAAACATGATGACGTTTGAGAGCTGCTCGATGCTGGAGTAGGTCACAAACTCGGGTAGCCAGCCGGCGGCGTGGCCCGCATCCAGCAGGGCTGCGAGGCGGCCACCCATCTCATTGTCGTCCACGTGGACGGGGGCGAACACGATGCTCGCCACGACCAGGCAGTACAGTGCGGTAAGGGCCCAGAGGGCGCCGCGGAGCACGCGCATCCCCCGGGAGAGGGGACGCGCCGAGGACTCAGCTGCCCCCTCGGGCGCAACGGATGCCCCCTGCGCCGAACGCTCAAGGACTTCGCCCGCGGGGCGCGCGCTACCAGACAATGCGACCCACCTCGTCGGTGTATCGCGAGGAGTCCCACGCGAAGAGGCCGGGGACGTCCACCACCAGCGGCTCGGCGTTCGGCACGGTTACGGTCCACTCCTCACCCGCGGCGGCGGAGAGGGCGCGGCGAATCAGGCTGCCGTGGCTGACGGCGATAATCTTCTGTTCTCCGCCTCGCTCCGCGTAGTCCCGCACAATCTGGCGCAGCACGCGTACCGCGCGAATGTACACGTCGCGTTCGGATTCCACGTTCGGGTAGTAGCGCTCGGGGGCGCGGCGTTCAGGGGCGGGAATGTCCAGGCCCTCGCCGTCACCATAGGCGCGCTCGACCAGCTCGGGGTAGGTCTTGTCCACCTGCAGGTCGAAGTGCTCGCCGACCAGCTGCGCGGTCTCGTGGGCGCGGGACAGCGGCGAAGACACCAGCACCGTAAAGTCCAGGCCCATCTCCGCCAGCTTCCGGCCGGTGGTGCGTGCCTGCTCGCGACCGGTGTCGTTGAGCGGAATGTCCGTGACGCCCTGCATGAGGTTCGCCTTGTTCCAATCGGTCTGGCCGTGGCGAATCAGGGTGAGGGTGGTGTTCTCGGCGCCGGCGGGCAGGGGCTCAGGTCCCAGGTCAGGTTCGTTCTGACGCACGAGCAGGCGGTCGATGGTACTGTCCAGGTACTGCAGGGGCACCTCGGTCAGGGAGGCGTTGACGGGAATCGGGTAGAAACCCTCCTCGGTGAGGCAGTCGGGGCGCTCCCCCAGCAGGGCGTTCATCATCAGCGCGATGAACATGCCGTGGGTTGCCACCAGCACGGTCTTGCCGTCGTACTCGCGGCGCACGCGGTTCAGGGCCGCCAGGCCGCGGGCGACGAATTCCTCCGTGGGTTCCACGCCGTACTCCTCACCGGATTCGCGGGAGGCGAGCACCAGCTCGCGAGTGGCGATCTGCCCCTCCAGCTCGCCGAAGGAGCGCTCCTGGAACCCGGCCACGGCACCCCGGTAGGGCACGTTCAGGCCTTCGGCCACAATCTCGGCGCTTTCGGCCGCGCGGCTCAGGGGCGAGGAGAGCACCAGGTCGACGACGGTGCCTTCGTCACGGGCCTGCTTCAGCGCGTCGATGGCGGTGCGCACCTGGTCGCGGCCGGTGTCGTTGAGGGGAATGTCGGTGCCGCCCTGGAAACGGTGGTCGATGTTCCAATCGGTCTGCCCGTGGCGCATAAGAATGATGCGGGTTCCGTGCGGTTCGGGCGCGACGGGGGTGATGATGGGGGTGTTCTGTGCGTCGGTCATCTTTCTAGTATCCCACTCGTCTCCGCGAGTTCAAGGGGTCGAAGCCACACCGCCTGCACGCCGCCCGCGGTGCCAACCTCATACCGGAGGATGAGGCGAATAGCTCCCTCCCGCGCCGCGTCGGCCCTTTTTCTCAGCGTATTCCCATATTTTTCAGCCCTCAGATGGAGGGCCGAGCCGCCGAGAAGCTGAGATGATAGACGGGTACTTCCGTTAGTTCATATCCGATGAAGGTTGCTATGACGCAGAATCCTCAACCCCAGAACCCGCAGTTCCAGGCTCCCACGTCCCAGAACCCGTACTCGATGACCCCTCCGCAGGCGGCGCAGCCTGCGGGCCAGTACTCCACCCAGCCGGGTCAGCCGAGCCAGGCGGGGTATTATCAGGGCCAGCCGGGTTACCCCGCTCAGGCACCCCAGATGCCCCAGCAGATGCAGCAGGCACCCTTCGCGCCCGGTGCGATTATTTCTGCCCGCAACCTGCACAAGTCCTACGGCAATAACCCGGTTCTACGTAACGTGAGCCTCGATATCTACCCCGGCGAATCCGTGGCGATTATGGGTCCTTCCGGTTCCGGTAAGACCACCCTGCTGCACGCGCTCTCGGGCATTATTAAGCTCGATGCCGGTTCCGTGCTGTTCAACCCCCCCCCCGGTCAGGTGGCGGTCGAGTCTCTCAGCGAGCGCGAGCGCACCTCCCTGCGCGCTAGCTCTTTTGGTTTCGTGTTCCAGCAGGGTCTGCTGGTTCCCGAGCTGACCGCGGAGGAGAACGTCTCCCTCGCCGCGATGATTGCGGGTATTCCCCGCCAGCAGGCGCGCGCCATTTCTGCTGACCTGCTGAACCGCCTGGGTCTGGGCCAGATGCTGGACCGCCGCATGGGTGAGATGTCCGGTGGTCAGGCCCAGCGCGTGGCTATTGCCCGTTCGCAGGTGAACGGCGCCCCCGTGACCTTTGCGGATGAGCCGACCGGCGCGCTGGATTCGAAGACCGCGCGCGAGGTGATGGCGCTGCTGCTGACCATGATTCCGCAGCAGGGCAAGACTCTACTGGTGGTCACCCACGATCCGAACGTGGCTGCCGCGTGCTCCCGCGTGGTGTACCTGCAGGACGGCCAGATTGTGAGCGATCAGCGCAATAGCCAGGGCGGCGTACCCGCGCAGAACGGCACCCAGAACCCTGACGCTCAGTCTCAGGCAGGTGCATAATGCAAATCTATGCTCTGCTCGCCAAGCGAACCCTATGGAGTTCGCAGGCGATTCTTCCCGTGCTGGCTTTTGCGGCCTCATCGGCGCTGTTTTTGACGGTTGCCGGTGGTGTTCAGGCACTGAGCACCTGGCTTGACCACGCCTCCAACGTTGACCACGAACTGGTGAACCTGATGGGCATTCAGAAGCTCTACATGGGTTTGGCGTGGGTTGCCGCTCTGGTACTGGTTGTTCCGCTCTTTACCCTGGGCGCTTCGGCTGCTCGTTTGAGTGCCCGCCGCCGTGACGAGCGTCTGGCTTCCCTGCGCCTGATTGGTGCCTCCACGACCCTGATTGTGGGTCTGTCGGTTGCAGACGCGCTGGTGTACTCCCTTGTGGGTTTCATTCTTGGCCTGTTGCTCTACCTGGTGCTGATTTTCCCGTTCGGCGCCCTGCACTTCATGAACGTTCCGCTCGGTGCCGAGAATATGCTCCTGCCGGTAAGCATGATTTTCTACTGCTTCCTGGGTTGTATGGCCCTGGCGGCGCTGAGCTCTCTCTTCGGCCTGGCGAAGGTCAGCATTAGCCCCCTGGGTGTGCGTACCCGCGCGAAGGCTGGTTCTGCCGGTTACATTGCCCTGGGTATCGGTGTTGTTCTGGTCATCGCCGTGATGATTCTGGCGTCGACCTCTACGGGCTTCAGCATGTTCTCGCCCTTCCAGGACGGCGGCGCCGATAGCGCCATCAAGAACCTCGCGATCTTCATTGCTCTGCCTGGTCTGCTGATGATGGTTGCCATCGACCTGATCGGCACCTTCCTGGTGTGGGCGTACGCAAAGATTCGTGTGCGTATGACCCAGAAGGCGTCGGTTCTGCTGGGTTACCGCGCGGTGCTGGAGTCCCCGCGCGGTGCGTGGCGTCAGGTTTCGGGTGTGGCGCTGTCGACCTTCCTGGTGACCTTCTTCGGGCCCATCCTGATTCTGGCGGGTGAGATGAACAAAACGGCGAAGGAAGCGGGTCCCGCCGCCGGCACCTTCGTTACCATCATGGAAGATATGTTCCAGGGCATGCTACTCATGCTGTTCTTCTCGTACCTGCTGGTCACTCTCTCTGCGGTGCTGAATCAGAGCGCCGCGATTTACGAGCGTGGTTCCCTGTATTCTTCGCTGAATATGATGGGTACCCCCACGAGGCTGTTGCAGGCTTCGCGCCTTACCGTGGTCTTCGGTCCGCTGGTGCTCATCAGCGTAATTTCTGCCCTGCTGGGTCTGCCGCTGACGGCCTTGATTGCGGCGCAGGGCCTTTCCGGTGAGATTCTGGCGAAGATGTTCGGCCTGACCTTCGGCGCTATTGCGCTGGGTCTGGTCCTGGTCTACGTGGGTCTGCTGGCAACCATTCCGTTTATGCGCCAGGTGGCCCATAAGCCGGTATCCGCTCTCTAGGCTGCTCGGCGTCTACCCTCCCGTTGCGTTCTCCGGACGCGGCGGGAGGGTTTCTTGATGTGCGCGCTTGTACTGCGTTCTTTTGTGTCCCGACCCGGCTTGTACCCTGTATGTTTTCTCACGCACCGAGCCGCCGCTTCCATAGCCTAAAACCCTGTGAGAGACTGACATTATGTTTGAACACACCGTACCCTCCGATTGGTTCCCCCGCTGCGCTATCTTCGACTGCGACGGCATCCTCCTCGACTCCGAGACCGTCTGGAACGATGTGCAGCGTAAGCTTTTCACCCGCTGGTCTGTTCCCTTCACCGAAGAGGTCGAGCACCGCCTCACCGGCCTGGCGGCAGCCGACGTTGCGCAGGAGCTTGCCCTGCTCTCCTACGAGGCGCAGAACGGCCAGAAGCCGGACACCGCCTCCGCAGAGTACGCCGAACACCATGAACGCGTGATGAAGGATCTGCTCACCACCGAGCACGAGGTCATCAGCTCCGGCGTGGACCTGATTGAGGGTGCGCAGAAGTTCCTGGGCTTCCTGAGCGAGCACATGCCGGTTGCGGTGGCGTCGAACTCCACCGCGAACATTCTGACCCTGAAAATGGAAAGCTACGGTTACGCCCCGCTGGTGCGCACCTGGGTCAGCAGTAACGACGTTCCGGCCGGTAAGCCCGCCCCGGACATGTACCTGGAGGCGGCACGTCGCCTCGGCTTTGAAGGTCACGAGGCGCTGGCATTCGAGGACTCCCCCGCGGGCGCGCAGGCGGCACGTGACGCCGGTACAAAGGTCATGATTTACGTTCCGGAAGGCACCGACCCGGCAAAGGCACCGGCCGGTTTTGGGCGCTTCGATTCGTTCAATGACCCGCAGCTCTGGGAGGCGGCACACACCTGGATCGCCAAGCTTGAGGCGGCGCAGCAGTCTGAGGCAGCGCAGAACTAAGCACGTACCGCAGACGCCTCACCGCCCCACAGCCTCGCCTGATAGGTAGCATCAAGAAAGACCCCCGACCCGCTCCTCAAGGAGCAGACCGGGGGGTCTTCTATGCCTTATCAGCTGCGCCTATAGCGGCACGAGCCTATCGGCGCATAACCTTCTTGGCCAGTGCATTACCGATGAACTGAACCAGCTGGACCAGGATGATAATAATCGCCACAACGGCCCAGGTGATCTCGTCGTTGAAGCGCTGGTAGCCGTCCACAATCGCGATCTTACCCAGACCACCGGCACCCACGTAACCGGCCATTGCAGACATATCCACCACGCCGATGACGAGGAAGGTGTAGCCCAGGATCAGCGGGCCGAGCGCCTCGGGAATCATCACGGTGAACAGGATGGTCAGCTTCGAGGCGCCCATAGCGCGGGCCGCCTCAATCACGCCGGGATCGATGGAGACCATGTTCTGCTCCACGATGCGGGCGATAGCGAACGCAGCGCCGAAGCTCATCGCAAAGACCGCGGCATTCACGCCCAGGCGGGTACCCACCACGGCGCTGGTCAGCGGGCCCAGGGCCGCAATCAGGATGATGAACGGAATCGGGCGAATGATGTTCACCAGAATGTTCAGGACCGTGTACACGAAGCGGTTCTGGAAGATATTACCGGCGCGGGTGGTGTACAGCAGGGCACCCACAATCAGGCCGACCAGGCCGGCGCACAGCATGGTAATGGACACCATGTAGAAGGTGTCGCCGATAGCCGGAATAAGCTTCTCGGGCAGGAACTCGCCCCAGTCGGTCTTCGAAGCGGCCAGCGGAAGAGTAGTAGCAAACATTTAGCGCACCTCCTGCACGCGGGCAACGGTCTTTAGTTCGGCAACGGCGGCATCAATACTGGTGATTTCGCCGAGGAGTTCCAGGGTGAGGGTACCGTAGGCCTTGCCCTGCAGGGTCTCGATACCGCCGCCCACGATGTTGAAACGGACGTTGCGGGCACCCAGGTAGGACAGCACCTTGCCGAGCTCCTGATTGCCCTCCACGATTTCGACGTTGACCAGGTAGCCACGGTGCGATGCGCGCAGATCCTCCGCCTCCTGGCCGGTGGGGGCCAGCTTGACGGTGGTCGCCACGAAGAGCTTCGCCACATCGGTCTGCGGGTTAGAGAAGACGTCGTAGACGGTTCCTTCTTCCACCACGCGGCCGGACTCCATGACCGCCACGCGGTCGGCGATGCTGGCCACGACATCCATCTCGTGGGTAATGACCACAACGGTGATACCCAGGTCGCGGTTCACGCGCTTGAGAAGGGCGAGCACCTCCTGGGTGGTTTCGGGGTCCAGGGCGCTGGTGGCCTCGTCAGCCAGCAGCAGCGAGGGGTTGGTCGCAAGCGCGCGGGCGATGCCCACACGCTGCTTCTGACCACCCGAAAGCTGGTTCGGGTAGTGGCCGGCGCGGTCGCTCAGACCCACGAATTCCAGCAACTCCAGGGCGCGTTCGCGGCGCTTGGCCTTGGGCCAACCGGCCACCTTGAGGGGGAACTCAACGTTACCGAGCACAGTGCGGGAGTTCATGAGGTTGAACTGCTGGAAAATCATGCCGATGTTCGTGCGGGCCTCACGCAGCTCGGAGTCGCGCTTGCCGGAGATTTCGAAATCGTCCACGATTAGCGTGCCGCTCGTGGTCTTTTCCAGGCCGTTGATGAGTCGCACCAGGGTGGACTTGCCGGCGCCGGAGTAGCCGATAATCGCGAAGATTTCACCGCGGTTGATGGTGAGGGAGACGTTGTCCACGGCGGGGACAGCCTTGGGGCCGTTACCGAAGACCTTGGACACGCCGTCCAGAATCACCATGGGCTGGGGGAGGCTTTCTACAACCTCTTCTAGCTGTTCACTCATAGTATTTGTATCCGTTAAATGTCGTGGTTGGGGCGCCGGGGAGGACTTGGCGCCGGTACGCAAAGGACGGTAAGCCCTTCTAACCCGCATCGGGTGCCCGGGCTTACCGCCTTACGTGTGCCTACGAGAGGCGTGTTGTCAGGAGATTACTTCTTGGCGCGCAGCTTGGCCTCTTCGTTGGCCAGGGACTGACGCAACTCGTCGGTGCTCACGTTGACCTCAACGGCGGTGCCGCGGGTCTCTTCCTGAACAGCGTCCATGACGGGCTTGGTGTGGAAGATTTCAACGATCTTCTTGTAGGTCTCGTCGTCAGCCTTGTCCTTCTGGGCGACGAAGAGGTTCACGTACTTGATGGCCGAGGGGTCGGTCTTGGGGTCGTCCTGAGCCAGTGCGTCCGAGGGCTTCAGGCCTGCGTCCTTGAGGAAGTCGTTGTTGACGACTGCACCGTCAGCGGACTCCATGCCAACCACGGTCTGGGTTGCGTCGACCGGGGTGACCTTCACCTTGGAGTTAGCGGTGTCAACATCGTCGATGGTGGGGGCGTCCACGTCAGCGTTCTTGAAGGTGACCAGACCGTTGGTCTTCAGCAGCTTCAGCGCGCGTGCCTCGTTCACGGTGTCGTTCGGGATAACGATCTCGCCGCCCTGGGGGATGTCGGCCAGCTTGGTGTGCTTCTTGGAGAACAGAGCCATCGGGTAGATGACGGTCGGGCCCACGATCTGCAGGTCCTTGTTAGCGCTGACGTTGTAGTTCGACAGGTAGGCGATGTGCTGGAAGCGGTTCATGTCAATGTCGCCGGCGTCCAGTGCGGGGTTCGGCTCGGTGTAAGCACTGAACTCCTTGTACTCAATGTCGATACCCTGCTTCTTGGCTTCTTCCTTCAGGGTCTTGTTGAACTTCTCGGAGCCGACCACGCCGATGGTGACCTTCTTCGAGGCGGAGGAGGAGTTCGAGGTGGAACCGCAAGCGGCCATGCTGAAAATCATGGGGACGACTGCAAGAGCAGCGGCAAACTTCTTCACGGCTATGAATCTTTCTGTTGAATGATGACGTGCTTCACCGGGTACGGGCATAGAGCGCCGACAAGCCGATGCGAATGATGATGGGACAATTACAGCACGCACAGGGGCGGCGGTGGAAGTTAAGGGTCAATCATGAGACACAGAACGTCAAGCTCGTCATATTTCGTCATATTTCGTCACACGATGATTATTCGCCAATTCCACTCCCCCACCAGCCGTCCGTCGGCGTCAACGCAAAGCGCCGGCCCGGGCCTAAAACCCGAGCCGGCGCTCATCGTACCCGCCCGTTACGGGCGGGCGGCAAACCAACCGACACTACTGCTCAAAATCGCCCGAGGCAATCAGCTGCTCCCGCACCTTACGGCGCAGCACCTTGCCGAGCATCGAACGCGGCAGGTCGTCCACGACCACGATGCGGCGCGGCACCTTATAGCGAGTCACCTTCGAGTAGCAGTGTTCGCGCAGGGTGTGCTCCTCCACCACCCGGCCGGGGGCGGGAACCACCGCGGCCACGACCATCTCGCCGCCGCCGGGCAGCGGGATACCGACCACCGCCGCATCCGCGACCGTATCGTGCTGCTTGAGGGCGACCTCCACCTCGGTCGGGGAGACGTTGAAGCCGCCGGTGATAATGACCTCCTTGATGCGGTCCACAATCTGGATGAAGAAGTCCTCGTCCAGACGCACAATATCGCCCGTGCGCAACCAGCCGTCGGGGGTGATGGTCTTCGCGGTCTCGTCTTCACGCTTCCAATAACCCATGAAGCGCTGGGGACCGCTGACCCACAGCTCGCCCTCCTCACCGAGAGGCACATCCGCACCCGTCTCCGGATCCACCACGCGAATATCGGTCGAGGGGAAGGGCACACCAATCGAGCCGGCGCGGCGAGTGTCGTTCAGCGGGTTGCAGGAGACCAGCGGGGCACACTCGGTCAGGCCGTAGCCCTCCACCATGAAACCGCCGGAGGCTTCCTCCCACTCGGCCACCAGTTCGGGCGGCAGGTTCATCGCGCCCGACACCGCGTAGCGGATACCCTCCAAGGACACGCCGCGCTTCTTCGCCTCATCCATCAGACGGCGGTACACCGGCGGAACCGCAGGAAGAATCGTCGGGCGGGTCTTCTTCATCGCCTTCAAAATCAGGTCCATGTCCACGGTCGGGAACAGCACCAGACGAGCACGGCACAGCGACGCAATCGTCACGCCCAGGGTCATGCCGTACGCGTGGAAGAGCGGCAGAACCGAGTAAATCACCTCGTCATCGCCCGGGTTAATCCACGCCTCACCCATGCGGCCATTCGACTCCAGGTTGCGGTGCGTGAGCATCACGCCCTTGGGCAGACCCGTCGTGCCGGAGGTGTACTGCAGCAGCGCAATATCGTGCGCGGTCGGGCGGCGATGCGCGGGATCAATACGCTCGCTCTTAAGCAGCTGCGACCACGGCACCGTACCCGGAGCCGGGCCCGTCAGCTTCTCACGCGAGGCACGCGCGCTCTTGACGGGCAGCTTCAGCGCGGTACGCATGAGGCGCGGCATCGCCGAAATCAGGTTCACCGAATAAACGTGGGTGGGGCGGATATCGGCCGGCATCTCGGTCACGTGCGAGGCAATTTTGTCCCACACAATCGCGACCTTCGCGCCGTGATCCTCAAACATGTGGCGCAGCTCGGCCCCCGTGTACAGCGGGTTATGCTCAACCACAATCGCGCCCAGGCGCAGCACCGCGTAGAAGGAGGCGATGTGTTGCGGGCAGTTCGGCATAATCAGGGCCACGCGGTCGCCGGCCTGCACGCCAACCAGGCGCAGGCCCTCAGCGACGCGCTCAATCTGCTCACCCAGCTCAGCGTAGGTCGTGGTCGCGCCAAAGAACTCCAGGGCGACCTTCTGCGGGACGCTACGCACCGCCTCATCGATGAGGTGGCTCAGAGAGGTTTCGGGTAATTCAATATCGCGCGCGGTCCACGGGGTATAGTTCTTCAGCCAGGGGCGGTGCGCCAGGGGGTTCTCACCGGATTCGGTAGCGGGTGCGCCGAACACCGCGGCGCGCGCGGGGGTAGCGTCCCCCGTGTTCGTGTTCTTCTGAGCCTCAGTCATGATTTCGATTGTGCCCGCCGACGACCCCTCGGCTCAACTTCCAGCGCCCTTCCAAGCCATCTTCACGGCAGGCTCCCAGCTAAGGGGACCCGTTCCACGACGCTCCCCGGGGTGCGCTCGACGCAACTCTGGGATACTTAAACCATGAGTAAGCGACAGCAAGACATAACCGACGAGCAGTTCAAGCAGCTCCTCCGCGAAATTTCCAAGCGCTTCGCCATCGCCGGAGGAGTCGTCATTCTCATCGGCTTGGCGATCATCGCCCTAGTCTACCTTCTGGGAGGAGCCCACTAATGCACACCCCGCAGCGCCCCACCGGCGCCGTCTTCAACCGCATGATTTCCGGTGCCGCCTACATGCCCGACGCCGAATGTGTGGCACAGACTAAGCGCATCCACGCCGCCACCGTCCTCGCGGAGGAACACTACGCCCGAGGCGAGCACGCCCAGGCCATGCACGTCTACCGCGAAAACCTCGGCCACCTGGGCGAGCACTCCCACATCCGCCCCGGCGCACGCTTCGACTACGGCGTGAACACCTACATTGGCGACGGCTCCTTCTTCAACTTCGACTGCGTATTCCTGGACGTCTGCCCGATTCGCATTGGCTCCACTGTGCTCGTCGGCAACAACGTGCAGTTCCTCACCCCCACCCACCCGCTCAACCCCGTCGACCGCGCAGCGTACTGGGAGGGCGGCGAACCCATCACCGTTGAGGACAACGTCTGGATCGGTGGCGGCGCCATCATCCTGGGCGGCGTGACCATCGGCAAGAACTCCGTCATCGGTGCGGGCACCGTCGTCACCAAGGACGTCCCCGCAAACTCCGTCGTGGTCGGCAACCCCGGACGCGTGGTTCGCACCCTCGACGAGAACGAACGACCCGCACACCCCCACCCCTACTCCGCCGAATCCCTCGAAGAGGCCCGAGCCTTCCAGTCCGAGCACAGCGAGTAGGCTAAGACCCGCTCGGCCCGCGAGCCACCGCACACACCGGGTCGCCAGACGATCCCCGAACCCCGTTATCGGAAGCCATGAATACACAACACAACCAGCAGCCGGAGTCCCACCCGGCGGCCAGCCAGCAGGCAAAGGGCAACGACAATTCCGCGCCCAGCGAGCAGGATCTGTGGGACGCGGCCTTCTCCTCCGACGACCCCACGGTCGTGCTGACCGCCGAGGACCTGCAGCAGGCCGCCTCGCGCCGCGCCGAGTCGCAAACCACCGACGGGGAAGCGACCCGCGCCTTCCCCAGCCCCATCCCGGCTCCCAGCCCGCAGGATGACGCGGACACCTCGGACAGCGGGGAAAGCGCCTTCGGCTGGCTCAACACCCCCGGCTCGGGTAGCTCGGGTGGCGGCGCATCCGCGGGTTCCGCGCCCGCGCAGAGCGCCGCATCTGCCCCGAGCGTGTCCGAACACCGCGGCGCGCAGACCGCCAACGACCGCGGAACGGCACCCAGCTTTAGCCCGCAGAACACCGCACCGCGCGCGCCGGAACAGCCCACCCAGCACGGGGGCTTCGCCGTCCCCGCGGGCCAACCCGCTCAGCCCATCCTCCAGCCCGGCGAACCGGTACTCACTGCCGCCACCGCCCTGCAGATGCAGAAGGAACGGTACTCCCGCATGCACGTGCTCCCGGGCCTGCTCGGCTGGCTCGTGGCCATCACCCTCATGGACGGCGGCCGCTGGGGCATCGGTGCCTGGCTCACCTCTACCGGGCAGGAGCAGTCCCTCGAGTACCACGCCGTCATCGGACGACTACTCTCCGGGGAATCCTCCGTAGTTCCCGTGGCGGTCGCCCTGAGCGTCCTCATCTTTGGTGCCTACCTGGTCGGCGGATACGCCGCCGGACGCATGGCTCGATTCGCCGGCTCCAAGCAGGGTATTGCGGTGTGGCTGTGGCACCTCATGGGCCTCATTGTGGCTTCGCTGGCCACCTACCTGGTCCCGCAGATTTTCCCGAACGGCACCGCCGCGTTCTCCATGCAGCGGCTCATGAACGGGGATACCTCCAACGGCCTGCTGGCGATTATGCTCATCCTGGCGCTCAGCTTCCTGGGAGCCCTCATAGGCGGCGCCTGCGGGCAGATATACCACCGCCGCGTGGATAAGTACCCGAGCACCCGGGTGGAGCGCGAGGACGGCTAGCCTCCGAAGCACCGGACACCGCACCGATGCCGATACAAAACGCGAAGACCTCCGGCGCACGCTATGTGCGCCGGAGGTCTTCGCGTTGAGCGACCCTTCGGGGCCGTTTAGGTTATTGCCTAGTGATCCAGCAGCAGGGCCGGTTCCTCCAGGATGGCCGCCACATCGGCCATGAAGCGAGCCGAGAGGTCGCCGTCCACCACGCGGTGGTCGAACGAGCCGCCCAGGGTCGTCACCCAGCGAGGAATCACTTCGCCGTCGACCACCCACGGCTTCTGCTTGATGGTACCGAAGGCCACAATCGCAACCTCACCCGGGTTGATAATCGGGGTACCGGTATCAATGCCCAGCGAACCGATATTCGTAATGGTCAGGGTGCCGTTCGCCATCTCTGCCGGCTGGGTCTTGCCCTCACGAGCGCGAGTGGTCAGGTTGTTCAGGGCAATCGCAAGCTCACGCAGGGAAAGCTCCTGGGCATCCTTGATGTTCGGGACCATCAGGCCGCGCGGGGTGGCGGCCGCAATACCCAGGTTCATGTAGTGCTTAATCTGAATCTCGCTATCGGTCCAGGTTGCGTTGACCTGCGGGTTGCGCTCGGCGGCCCAAATTACCGCGGCGGCCAGAACCAGTAGCGGGGTGACCTTCACGCCCTCAAAGTGGCGGGACTTCTTCAGGCGCTTGACGAACTCCATGGTGCGGGATGCATCCACGTCCACGAAAATCGACACGTGCGGGGCGCTGAAGGCCGAGGCGACCATGGCCTTCGCGGTGGCTTTGCGCACGCCGCGCACCGGGATGCGCTCGATGCGGTCGCCCGGGGTGGTTGCACCCTGCCAGAAGGGCTGGCGGGCACCGCTGTGCTGCACGTCCTTGAGGTGGGCAACGTAGTTCATGAGGTCCTGCTTGGTCACCTGGCCGCGGGCACCGGTGGCGGTCACGTGGGCCAGGTCGACGCCGAGTTCCTTAGCGGCCAAACGCACCGGAGGAGCCGCCAGGGTCGGGCGGTGCGGAACCTGCTCGGGAGCCAAAGTCGGCGCGGGAGCCGCTGCGGGCTCGGGTGCCAGACGCTGCACCACCGAGTTCAGCGGGGTGTTCTCCACAAAGCGGGAGGCGCGCTCGGCCAGCTCGCTCAGCAGGCCCTGGTTGCGGTTTACCGGGTCGGAGGGGGTGTGCGCCACCGGTGCCTGGACTGTCGGCGCCGCGGGTGATGCGGGGGCGGCAGGTGCGGGCTGGGCCGCGGAGGCGGGGCGCTTACGTGCGCGGCGCTTAACGGCGTCCGCCTTGGGTCCGGAGCCGACCAGCGCGGTGCCGGATTCGGTCTCCTGCTGCGGCGCGGCGGGGGCGGCCGGGGCCGCGCCGTCGCCACCGGAGATGCGGATGATGGGGGTACCCACATCAACGGTTTCGCCTTCGGCAACGAGCAGCGCCTCGACGGTGCCAGCGTAGGGCGAGGGCAGTTCGACAACGCTCTTGGCGGTCTCAATCTCGACCAGCACATCGTTGATGGCGACCTCGGTGCCGGTTGCGACCTTCCAGCTGAGGATTTCAGCCTCGGTCAGGCCTTCGCCCACGTCGGGAAGCGAAAAAATCTGGGACATATTTACCTCTCACTAGGGCATATACCCTACATGGAATATTATGGGCGGTCCTATCCGCCGCGAGCGTGCCGTCGGTTTCGGGCCGGCGACACACCTCAGAACGAAGCGTCAAGAAGCGGGGTGCACATACCAACCCCGAAACCGCGCCTAGTAATCGAAAGCGCGGTCAACCGCCTCAAGAATACGGTCAATATCGGGCACGTACTCCTCCTCAACACGGGACACCGGGTACGGCATGTAGTAGCCACCCACGCGAATCACCGGGGCCTGCAGACTGTAGAAGCAACGCTCCGTAATCGCGGACGCCAGCTCACCACCCATGCCACCGAAGGTGGGGGCCTCGTGGGCAATAATCAGTCGACCGGTCTTCGCCACCGAGGCGGCCACGGTCGGCACATCCAGCGGAGAAATCGAGCGCAGGTCAATAACCTCAATCGAGCGGCCATCCTCAACCGCGGCCTCCGCGGCTGCCAGAGCAACCGGAACCAGCGGACCGTACGCAACGATCGTGGCGTCGGTACCCTCGCGCACGACCTTGGCGCTAAACGGGTCGAAGGAGGTGTCGTTCAGGTCCACGTCCCCCTTGAGCCAGTAGCGGCGCTTGGGCTCAAAGATAATGACCGGATCCGGGCACTCAATCGCCTTGCGGGTCATCCAATAGGCCTCGTGCGGGCTCGAGGGAGTCACGATGCGCAGGCCGGCGGTGTGGGCGAACAGCGCCTCGGGTGACTCGGAGTGGTGCTCCACCGAGCCAATCACGCCGCCGTAGGGAATACGAATCGTCACCGGCACGATGTACTGCTTATCGGTGCGGTTGTGAATCTTCGCAAGCTGGCTCGTGATTTGGTTGAAGGCGGGGAAAACGAAGCCGTCGAACTGAATCTCGGGAACGGGGCGGTACCCGCGCAGCGCCATGCCGATGGAGGTGCCGATAATGCCGGACTCCCCCAGCGGGCTATCCATGACGCGGCGGTTGCCGAAGCGGGCCTGCAAGCCCTCGGTCACGCGGTACACGCCGCCAAGCTTGCCGATATCCTCACCGAGCAGAACCACGGTGCGGTCAGCCTCCAGGGCATCCTCCAGGCCGCGAGTAATGGCCTTGGCGAGGGTCAAACGCTCAATGTTTTCGCTCATCTTTACTCCTCTTCAAAGCCTGCGTTGTAGGTGCGGTAGAATTCGCGGTCGTCCTCAACCTGCTGGTGTTCCTGGGCGTAGACGCGGTCGAAGAAGTGCTCAAAGTCTGCCACCTCGGCGGACAGTACGGCATCGCGAACGCCGGAGGCGACCTTCTGGGCAGACTCGGCAACCTCCTCGAAGAAGGCATCGTCGGCGTAGCCCTGCTCGCGCAGGTACTTCTCGAGGCGAATCATGGGGTCGCGGTGCAGCGGTCCCTCAAGGTCGGCCTCGGTGCGGTACTTCGTGGGGTCGTCGGCGGTGGTGTGCGGGCCCAGGCGGTAGGTCTCGGCCTCGATGAGCACGGGGCCCTCGCCGGCGCGGATCTTCTCCATGGCGTAGCGGGTTGCGGCGAGCACGCCCAGGATGTCATTGCCGTCCACGCGCAGGCCCTCGAAGCCGTAACCGGCGGCTCGGGTCGAAATCGGCACGCGCGACTGCACCTCGAAGGGAACCGAGATGGCCCAGCGGTTGTTCTGCACGAAGAAGAGCACCGGGGCGTCGTAGGAGGCCGCGAAGACCATGGATTCGTGAACGTCGCCCTCGCTAGAGGAGCCGTCGCCGAAGTAGACCGCGACGGCGGGCTTCTGCGCGTCGGTTGCGGGGTCGGTGGCCTGGCCCTGGCCGGTGGGGCGCTTGCCGGTTTCAGCCTCGATATCGGCATCGAAGTTCAGGCCCATGGCGTAGCCGACGGCGTGCAGGGTCTGGGCGGCCAGCACCTTGGTGTAGGTGTGGAAGTTGTGGGCCTTCATGTCCCAACCGTGGGTGGTGGTGCCGCGGAAGATGGTAATCAGATCGCGGAAATCCACACCGCGCGCCAGGGCGACGGCGTGCTCACGATAGGAGGGGAAGATGTAGTCGTTGGGGGCGTAGGCCAGTGCGGAGCCGACCTGCGCGGCCTCCTGGCCTCGGCTAGGAACCCACAGGGCGAGCTGGCCCTGGCGCTGCAGGGCGGTCGCCTCGTCGTCGAAGCGGCGGGTGGTGTACATGAGGCGGTAGGCCTCGCGCAGGGTATCACCATCGACGTCTTTGACGTATCGGCTAAAGGTGCGGTGTTCGTGGACGGTGCCGTTCTCATCCATGAGCTGGATGCGCTCGGGCACTCCCGGGTACTTGTCGTTCTCGTGCATCTAACCTCCACACGTGACGATGGCTTCGCCTGCGGGCTACCGGGGCCAAGCCTCATTCTCCACGAAAGGTGGAGGGTTGAGAGGCTGATTTACGGCCGGTGCACCATCAGGACTGGGCATATATACCTACCAGTTTACTATTTCAGGCTCTCGGCAATAACGTGCACGCTCGGAACACGCCTGGAACACCGCGTATTGCGCCCCGTCATTCAGCATATGAGCAGGCGAAAACCGGCGGCGCTACCAATTGCGTTTAATGGCCAAAGGAACCCTCCTATATATTCGATAATCAGAATATATAGGAGGGTTCCTTCATCTTCATCCGCTCAGGACCGCTATACGATTCAAGCTTATCCAGCGATGTTGAGCGAGATTAGCCCTCCTGCGCGAAGAGCTCGCACAGGGACAGGAAACGGTCGTTTGCCTCGACCTCGCCGATGCTCACGCGCACGCCCTCGGACCCGAAGGCACGCACCGAGAGAGCGTTCCGGTTCATGAGGTCAACGAAGTCACCGGTCCGCTCCCCCAGGGGCAGCCACACAAAGTTTGCGTAGGTGCCCGGGAACTCGTAGCCCAGTTCGCGTAGACGGGCCGTGACGCGCTCACGCTCGGCCACGATGTGCCTGACCCGCGCCATGACGGCCTCCTGGTGCTCGATGGAGGCGACGGCGGCCCGCTCGGCCAGGGCGGACACGGCAAAGGGCGTCGCGGCAACCCGCAGGTGGCGGGTAATCTGCGGATGCGAAATCGAGTAGCCCACGCGCAAACCCGCCAGGCCCTGCGCCTTGGAGAAAGTGCGCAGAATGATGACGTTCGGGTAGTCACGGTAGATGTCCAGGCCGTTCAGTGGGGGCTCTTCCCCCTCCGGAATGGAGGAGGCCGCGCAGAACTCGAAGTAGGCCTCGTCGATGACCACGGGAACGGTAGCCGGCACCTTCGCGAGGAAGGAGCGAATCTGGCTCTCGGTCACGGCGGGACCGGTCGGGTTATTGGGGGTGCACACCAGAATCAGGCGGGTGCGGTCGGTGACGGCCGCGGCCATAGCGTCCAGGTCGTGCGCGCCGTCGGGCAGGTTCGGCACCTGCACGCTACGAGCGCCCATGATGCCAACCAGAATGGGGTAGGCCTCGAAGGAACGCCACGCGTAGATGACCTCGTCCTGCACGCCGTCGGCGTTAACGCCCGCGAAGGTTTTGAGAATCTGGTTGAGCGCGCCGAGGCTGCCGGCGCCGGTCACGATATCCTCGGCATCCACGCCCAGCTGCCCGGCGAGGGCGGTGCGCAGGGCGGTTGAGAGGGGGTCGGGATAGCGGTGCACCGCATCGAATTCGGCCAGCACGCGCGCCACCTCGGGCACGGGGCCCAGCGGGTTCTCGTTAGAGGAAAGCTTGTACCGGGTCAGGCCCTCGACGGGAACGGGAGGCTTGCCCGCGGCGTAGCTGGGCAGGGTGTCGAAGACGGGGCGGACCGGGATGCTGGTGGGTTCTTCTGAGTGGCTCATAGCTTTAGTATGTGCCTGCGAGCGCCGCGGAGCCAGCGCTATCGGGGTGAAGACCAGCATGGGGACAGGACGAGCCATCCCCATGCCGGTCTCCGCCACCTCACCGGCCGGGCTCCCCACTAGGCAAATACCGGCTCCCGCTCAACGGTGACGGCGCGCCGAGGCTCCGGTGCGGGGTGTATCAACCCCGGGTCGATCTCCTCGGGAGGAATCGGCGTGTGGAACCCCGGGTCGATGTCCTCGGCCGGCGCCACGGGCATGGGAACAGGCTTCAGCTCTGGTAGGTCGGGGGTAAGCGATTCCTCACCATCGTAGTCCCCGCCCTGTCGGGGCCCGAGGAATGTGCCCGCAAACGCAGAACCAATTTTAGGGAGTGGCAGGTCATCGATGGTTGGCTGATTAATAACCTTTCCGATGTTTGCCTGTGAGCCTGCGGGCTCTGGTAGAAGGTCCGGCGGGAGCAAATCTGCAGGGGGTGGTGGACCCTCCGGCTCGACTCGAGCGGGCAATTTGATAGGGGCAGGCTCCGGGCCGCTCAGGTCCGCCGGCAAGTTGATGGCGGACGGAACATTCTGCGGGTCGTATCCCTGCAGGGGAGGTGTTTTGGGCGTCTGCGGTGCAGGCATCTCGGGCCAGGTCGGCTTCGGGCTCCCCGGCTCCTGCGACGGTTTAGGGCCCGGGTGAGGGAGACGCCGTTCGGCGCTCTCCCACGTATCTTGGGCTGCTTTTTGGATCCGTTCCCCCTTATCTTTGGCGTCCTGAACGCCCTTGATCATTCCACCTGTTCCATGTTCAATCGCTTCGTCTACACCCTTCTCGTCAAACCTAACCCCCGATTTGTAGGCCTGTCGCGAGTAGATTCCGATACGTGAGATCGTTACGTCCCTTCGCTCAGCTAGGCTGTATCCGTCCGGCATAGCAGAACCCGAGGTAACCTTCTGCTCCCCCAGCACGTATTCCTTACCATCCATCGCCGCACGCATGCCACCAAAAACCGCGTTACTATGCCCCTCACGCTCTAGAGCTTCTCGGTATTTTTCGCCATCGTGTACAGGGTTCTGGATGGTAATTGCTGTATCACGGTCGTCAGGACGCCAGCCGCCCTCTTCCCGCCGTGCACTATCCGGAACAATATCGCCTTCGCCTTCCACATAGTCCACGGCGAAGTCTCGGCGTTTGGCGGGCAAACCTCGTAGCGGAGCACCTTGGGCGTAGATACCGACGATGTTGATTTCTTTGGCGACCTCGAAACTATTAGCCATGTTGTAGGCAATCATGGCTCCCTGGCTGAACCCTTCCAGGTACACGCGGGCCCCCTGCGGCGCACCGGCATCACGCAAAGCCTGAAGAACCATCCGATAGGCGGGGTTCCTCGTGGTATCTTCACCTAACGTTTCACGCACAGCACCCGCAGGGTCCATGGGAGAGCCGCCCCAGGAGTCAAAGTTAGTCCCCGGAATACTCACCACGTACAGGGCGTAGGCGGGGTCACCCTCGTGGCCTTCTTCGTACATGACGGTGACCATCACGGCGCCGCGTTCGCCCTTCGTCGGGTCCTGCTGAGAACGCTCGAATTCCTGGTCCTGGGCTTTGGCAGCCGCCTGCAAACGTTCCGAGCTGGAGCCTACGGAAAGCTGATTTTTCTCTCCCCGGTGCGCCGCGACCCCGTACTCATCAGCCGAAGCGGTACGCACGTTGTGTGCCGTGCTGCCCACGTCCCGCCACGTATTCTCTCTCTTCAACGATAGGGTGGCCCTCCCGATGAATTTCTCAATGATTTTCGCGGGGATTCCGGTGATCCTGGACAGCCGTCCAGCCACTCGCCGGCGGGCAATCTCGGGGTTGAGTCGGGCGTCAAGATAGGCTGTCGCTCCGAAAAGTACCGCCGCGACGAGGGGTGAATAGGGCATCGCTATTGATGCGCTATAGTACCCGAGCTCGGGCAGCGTCAGCCGGATAAGGTACCGGACCTCGTCGGGGTCGCCGGCGAGGGCGCCGCGGATGTGGGTTCGCACCGTCAGCCCGTCAGGGAGCTTACCGTCCTGGGCGATACCGAGCGATTCGAACCAGCCGGCTACCATGTTCTCGACCTGCAGGTAGGCGCTGTGGGCGAGGCGCACGGCCACCGCCGTGGCCACCAGATCGGCGGCGCTTTCGCCCATCCCGGCGGCCAACATGGTGCACTGGCCGCTGGCCAGACGGGCGCGCGCGTTGACCCCGAGAAAGAGCATCGTCTCTGCGCCAATGCTCGAGATGGGCACCGGACGTTCAGCGCAGCGCTGGCTGGCGTGGGCGAGGGAATCGGCGATGGCGGGCATCTCTTCCAGTGTGACGGTGATGGTCGCCCCTGTGGGGGCCGAGCCGCTCCCCTCGATGGGAAGGGCGTACGTTGCGTTGGTCATGGGTTCTCCTAGATGGGTTCTCCTAGCGACGACTAGCAGTGAGTAGCGGTCTAATAGCCGGTTTGGCGGGTAACGAGCGCGTTGAGCCCCTCGGGGAGGGTGACGTGCATGAGGGAATCAAGCTCGTGTTGCGCGGACCCCGCGTGGCGGGCCACGAGGTCCTCCAGTTTTCCGGGGTCGAGGATATCGGCGGCGGTATCCGTGAGGGACCCGAGAAGGCTGTCGAGGGCACCGGCCGCGGCGGTAACGGCCTGGGCTTTGGCGGTCAGTTCGGCGGCGAGCTCTTCAGCGGCGGCGGCAATATCGGCCGCCGCGTTCTCGGCAATCTGTGCCCTGTCTCGAATACTGTCGCGGTGCCTTTCGAGCTGTCTGCGGAAGGCGCGGCCCGCCTCCGAGGCCCAGTGCTCTGTTCCGAGCTCGCCGGTGCGCGCGTAGACCCCCTGTATCTCGTGGGCTTCGGCGCGCATGCGTGCGGAAAGCTCGGCACCCTTGGTGCGGGCCAAGGCGGCTGCCGCGAGGAGCGAGGCGGCGAACGCGCGTCCGGCCGCGGAGCCGATGCCCATATGGCCGGCGGCACGCAGAATATCCGCGGTGCTGGGCGGGTTGGGGGTTCCCGGAGGCGCAGATGGCGGTGTGGAATCGACGAAGGTAGGCACGGCGCGTCCTTTCGGAGGAGCCGGTTACGGATACCGGCTTAGCGGGTGGACTTTGGTTCCAGCCTATGGGCGGGCCGGCGTTGCTCCCCCCGGCTTTTAGCCACCTGTGGATAGCGACCCCACAAAACGAAAAATCCGCACGGATTTGAGCTGCAGAACCCGCAAAATGCTTTATCCACAGCTTCCGCCGCCGTCATATTTCCGCGCAAAGATTGCCTCGAAGCCACTCCGAAACCGCTTCGGAACCGAAAAAGCGCCCACCCGTTGGAGTCGGCGCGCCCGCGGCGAGCGCCGCCCGGACCATCCCCGACACCACCCGGACCGCAGTCGGGGCCTTCGCCCAAACCACTATCCAGAGCACCCTCCAACCGCCCACCGCCCCGCACCCCGCCCGCATTTTCCGGCGATCCATGCGAAAATGGAGTTATGTCTCACACCAATAACACCATCCTGCCTTCTGGCCGTATCGATTTGGGCACCGGCGAACTCGCTCTGGGCCCCCTGGACGGACGCTACGCATCCGTCACCGCACCCCTGACGAACTACCTCTCCGAGGCCGCCCTGAACCGCGACCGCATCCACGTCGAGGTCGAGTGGTTCATCTACCTGTGCGAGCACAAGGTGCTGCCGGGCCTGTCCCCGCTGAGCGAGGAGCAGAAGAAGGGCTTGCGCGCCATCGTGACCGATTTCAACGCCGAATCCGTGGCCGAGCTGGCCGAGATTGAGGCCGTGACCGTACACGACGTGAAGGCCGTCGAGTACTACATCGGTCGCCGTCTGAAGGGCCTGGGCCTGGACCACCTGGTGCCGCTGGTTCACTTCGGCTGCACCTCCGAAGACATCAACAACCTCTCCTACGCCCTGGGCATCAAGGATGCCGTGCAGAACGTGTGGATCCCCGCAGCCGAGGAGCTGATTGAGGTTCTGCTGAACCTGGCCGAGGAGGGCCGCGAGGTTCCCATGCTCTCGCGCACCCACGGTCAGCCCGCAACCCCGACCACCCTGGGCAAGGAGATGGGCGTGCTCGCCTATCGCCTGAAGCGCCAGGTCAAGCATGTGAAGGCGACCGAGTTCCTCGGCAAGATCAATGGTGCGACCGGCACCTATGCCGCGCACTACGCCTCGGTGCCCACCGCCGATTGGCAGAAGATTTCTCGCGGTTTCGTTGAGCACCTGGGCCTGACCTGGAACCCGCTGACCACCCAGATTGAGTCGCACGACTGGCAGGCCGAGCTGTACTCGGATATCGCGCACTTCAACCGCGTGCTGCACAACCTCTGCACCGACGTGTGGAGCTACATTTCGATTGGTTTCTTCCGCCAGATTCCGGTGGCCGGTGCGACCGGTTCGTCCACCATGCCGCACAAGGTTAACCCGATTCGCTTCGAGAACGCGGAGGCTAACCTGGAGCTCTCCAACGCCCTGCTGGATTCGCTGGGCTCGACCCTGGTGACCTCCCGCTGGCAGCGCGACCTGACCGATTCCTCGGCTCAGCGCAACATCGGCGTGGCCTTCGGTCACTCGGTCCTGGCCATCTCGAACGTGGTGAAGGGCCTGAAGCGCCTGGACATCGCGGCCGACGTGATTTCCGCCGACCTGGACTCCAACTGGGAGGTTCTGGCCGAGGCAATCCAGATGGTGATGCGCGCGGAGGCTATCGCGGGTGTTCCCGGCATGGAGAACCCCTACGAGCGTCTGAAGGAGCTGACTCGTGGTCACCGCGTGGATGCGGCTCGCCTCAAGGAGTTTGTGGCAACCCTGGGCCTTTCCCCCGAGGCCGAGGAGCGTCTGTCGAACCTGACCCCGCACACCTACAACGGCATTGCGGCTCAGCTGCTCGATCACGCGAAGAACGCGTAGTCGGTAGCATCGGCTGAACGCCGGCCTTAACGCTGAAGACCCCGGGTCCCTGAGTTCAGGGATCCGGGGTCTTCAACGTGTTGGGGCTTTGCTATGTCTGCTAACCAGCGAGGGTTTTAGCGCTCGAGCATGGGGCGGTTTTCGGTCTCAGTGTCGTGGCCCTTGCCGCGGGTGAAGACCTTTCCGGCAGCCTTACTAGCGACCTTGCCCGCACCCTTGAGAATCGAACCGGCCTTATCCACGAGCTGGCCTCGTTCGCCGCGGGTGCTCTCCGGGGACTCATCCTCTTCGGACTTTACGCGCGGTGCGCGCGGGGTAATCATGAGCTCCGTGGGGAAGTAGGCGGGTGCGTCGCCGAAGGCTCGGCGGGTGTTGCGCACGACGTCCTTGCCGAGGGTCAGGTTCGCGCCACCGCCAACGACTGCGCCCACGCCGAAGGGCAGGGCACGGCCGAGCAGTGCACCGGTCTGGCGGGTGAGGAAGCGGCGGATGAACATGTTTCGGATGGTGCGCTCGACGCTGAACATCTTGCCGCCGGAGGAATTGCCCAGCAGCATACCCCACTTGTTGGATACGCCGCTTGCCTTACCGGTCTGCAGCAGCACGGTGTTCATGAGCTGCGAGCCCTCCTCGCCGAGCATGATGGCCATGACCATGGAGCGGGCGGTTTCGGGGTCGTGCACGTGCACGCCGTGCAGCTCGGCGACGGCCTGGGCGTAGAGGGCGGTGCGCTCCATGTAACCGCCCACGGCGAGCGCCGAGAGGCTCATGGAGGTAATGGTGCCGACGCCGGGCACGAATGCGGATGCGCCGGTCACGCCACCGATGGCGGTGATGTCGCGCAGGTAGGCGCGGTCGAGGCGCTTGTGAATCTGTGCGGGGGTTTCGTCGGGGTGCGCTTCGCGCAGCTTCTTGACGATGGACAGCGCGAGCGGTCGTTGCATGCGCAGTACGTTGTCGAGGGTGGTGGTTAGCGCGGGACGGGGGTTGCCGTCCTCATCGAATAGAGACTTCTTCGGGTCAATCATGTCTTTAGTAAAGCACGGTCGGGTGAATATTTCCTGAACGGGCGGGCCTTCCGGCGGGCTGGAAGAGCCTTGTTCACCGAGGGCTTGAGTTCACCGAGGGCTTGAGCGCGGTCGTCCAGCCGGCGCGGCGGCGCTTCTGAAATCGCTTCCCATTTATTTGCGCCCTTTTTTAAACCGCGTAAAATTGTCCTAGGTTACACACTATTCATTGTCTGCATAATGCGTGACCCGTTTCACGGCGATTCGGGTTGGGCTGTACCGCCGATACTTGCTTACGCTTCATGCTGTAAAGGATTACCATGACTTCTTCCGCCAGCACGCCCACGGCTGCGCGTTCTCCCCTGGCCACTCAGGGGCTGGGTGTCGCCTACGCGACCGGCGCGATTATTTCCGCGCAATTCGGTTCAGCCCTCGCGAAGCAGCTCATGGGTGATTTGGGGCCCTGGGGTGTGGTGGCGCTACGTCTGCTGACTTCCACCATCCTGCTGTACGTGTTCTTCCGCCCGAATATTCTCGCGTGGACGCGCGCGCAATGGACCGCGGTCATCGTGCTGGGCGTGGCCCTCACCGGCGCGAACGCCTTCTTCTACGTGGCGATTGAGCAGGTTCCGCTGGCGATTGCCGTGGCAATCGAGTTTATGGGCCCGCTGGTGTTGGCGACCGTTATGTCCCGCCGCAAGCTGGACCTGGTATGGATTGCCCTGTCCTTTAGCGGCATGGCGATTCTGACGGCCGAATCACAGGCCAAGCCTGAGGACTTTGCCCTGGTGGGCGTGTTCTTCGCGGTGCTGACGGCGATTTCGCGTGCCGCCTACATCCTGGCGACGGAGAAGGTGGGCGCGCTCATCCCGGGTATGGGCGGCATGGTGATGGGCAACGCCGTATCCACGCTGCTGGTGCTGCCGTTCCCGTTTATTCTGAGTGGCAATAACCTGTTGAAGGTGACTCAGGACGTTCACCTGCTGGCAATTGGCTGTCTGATGGGCCTGCTGGCCTCGGCCATCCCGGCCCTGGGTGAGGTCTCTTCCCTGCGCCTGCTGCCGGCGCACATCTACAGTGTGGTGCTTTCGCTGGAACCGGCGATTGCCGCGCTGGTGGGCGTCATTATGCTGGCCGAGCCGACGGATGCGGTTCGCTGGCTGGCCATCTCGCTGCTGGTGCTGGCGAGTATCGGCATCTCCATTTCGCACGCCCGCGCCCAAAAACGGGCCCAGGAGCGCGGTGATAGCGAGGAGATGGATCGCTACCTCCCTGGTGCGGTGGATGCGCACGCGGTGGATATCGCACAGATGGCGACCAGTTCCATTACGCTTCCATCGGCCGAGCAGATTAGGGCCGACCGCGAGGCGAAGGGCCTCTAGGTAGCCGTAGAGAGCCCAGCTGAATATTGCGCTGGAGAGCATGTCTCTTCTTTCTCGCACCCCCGGGTAGCACGTAGGATAGTATCTCGTGCCCGGGGGTGCCCTGGTTCCGGGTGCAAGCGGCCTGGCGGTGGCGATGCTGGTCGGCGCCGCGTTCATTGCCCCGGCGGCGGCGGTTGTTCCGGCATCCCAGCCGCTGTGGAACGCGGCTCAGGACCCGGTGCTACTCCTCATGATTTTCGGTACCGCGATGTTCGCCTCGGTGATTCCCTACAGCGCGGAGCTGATGGCCCTGCGCAACCTGCCGCAGCAGGTGTTTAGCGTGTTGATGAGCATGGAGCCCGCCATCGCGGCGATTGCCGGCTGGGCGCTGCTAAACCAGGAGACGGGCCCGATTCGTTGGGTGGCGATCTGCCTGCTCATGACGGCGAGCGTGGGCATTACGCTGACCACCGCGCAGAGCGGCTCTTCCAAGCAGCAGGATGAGGGCGAGGAGCCCGTTCCCATGCCGCTGCCCGAATAGGCCCCGCCCGCGGGCGACGGCCCGGGGTCGCCGGTGCACGGCATATAGAAAACCGTTGAGGCGGGTACCCGGTCGGTACCCGCCTCAACGGTTTAAATCTCGCGCCTAAGCCTCCAGGCTGTCCAGCAGGTCGCGCAGCTCGTCGGTGGTAAGCACCTCCGCCGGATGCGGTCCCATTGCGTACAGTAGGTCCTGGGTGTCCTCGTCCAGCTCGCAGGAGGTACCGATCAGTACGAGGTTTCCCTCGTTCTCGCCGCTGAGCATCGAACTTTCGCACAGGCACCACACATAATCGAAGACCTCGAGCATGGCGGCCGCCTGCAGCTGGAAGAAGGGCAAACCCGCGTCGTCACCCACGTTGATGGCGACCATGCCGCGTTCACTCAGGACGTCCTTGAGTTCGCGGTAGAAGTCGCGGTTCGCCAGATGGGCGGGTGCATCCATGCCGGTGAAAATATCGAGGATAATCGCGTCGAAGCCGGGCACGCCCAGCAGTTCGGGCAGGTTTGCCAGCTGCTCGCGGGCATCGCCCACCACGAGCTGGCAGTCGGTTCCGGCGGGTAGCGGCAGGCGGTCCGTTACAAAACCCATGAGCTCGGGTTCAATATCCACGGCAACCTGGCGGGAGCCGGGGCGGGTCGCCTGAATATAGCGCACGAGGGTCAGCGCCCCCGCGCCCAGGTGCGCGGCGGTAATGGGCTCGCCGGCGGGGGCGAGCGCATCCACCGCGTTCGCGATGCGGCGCAGGTACTCGTAGAACACGTAGGAGGGATCCGCGGTATCCACGTGGGACTGCTCGGCGCCACCGATTTCGAGGACGTGGCCGTGCTCGCTGAACCCGTCGGGGTGAATTTCGGCGCGCTGCCCGCCGGAAAGCTGAATGTGTGCCACTACTTCACGCCAGCTTCACGCTTGAAGGTGCTGACCAGGTCATCCACCGAGGAGGAAGAATCCAGGCCCTCGATGACCTTATCGTTCACGGCGAAGGTGGGGGTTCCCTTCACGCCAATCTTGACGGCGTGCTCGTAGTCGCGCTGGATGGGCTTGACGGTGTCGGAGGCGAGTAGGACCTTGTCGAATTCTTCGGTATTCAGGCCCAGTTCCTTGGCGTAGTCGTTGAAGAGGGTGCGAAGCTTATCGCGCTCCTTGATGCCCTTCCAGTCGTTCTGGGTGGCGAAGAGCTTATCGGCCATTTCGAGGTGCTTACCCTGCGCCTCTGCGGCCTGCACGGCCAGGGCGGCCGGCACGGCGTTGGCGTGCATGCTCAGGGGCATGTGGCGGGCGGTCACGTTCAGCACGCCGTCGAGCTTCTTGGCGGCCTCCTCGAACTTGGGTTCTGCCTTGGCGCAGTAGGGGCACTGGAAGTCGGTGTACAGGGTTGCGGTGCCCGCGCCGGGTACTTCGCGGTTGAGGCGGAAGCCGACGTAACCGTCATCCGCGGTAGCCGATGCGGAAGCGGTCTCCGAAGCCGAGCTCGAGGGAGTAGCGGATGCGCTCGCCGATGCTGCGGCGGTGCTCTCCGAGGTGGCGCTCGCTGAGCCGCCTGCCGAACCGCTCGCGGAGGCGGTAGAGGAGGCCCGGGATGAGCCGCAGGCGCTCAGGCCCAGTGCGGCGGCGGGAAGCGCGCCGATGAGCAGGGCGCGGCGGGTAAAGGGTGAGGTCATGGTATTCCTCCTAAGAATCGGTGCCGGGGCGCACGGATAACGCTTAGGTTCATCTTATCCCGCCGGCGCGGCGGGTGCATGACGCGTCCGCGCGGGGCTCTTGCGCGGAGCCGCCGTAGCAACGCGATGATTCGCCTCTCCCCCGCCTTTTTGGTACTATTGCGGGGTATGCACTGTTCCGCGGAAAGCCCGTCTCAACGCGGCAGGTAGCGTATGTGCCTCTATAGCTCAGGGGTAGAGCATTTCCCTCGTAAAGAAAAGGTCGTGGGTTCGAATCCCACTGGGGGCTCCACATCCGCCGTAACAAGGCCGGTTTCCGGTGTGTTGCGGCGGTTTTTAGTATCGTCTTCGGCACGCGAGGCCCCGACCCCGTTCCGAGGCGTCCGACAGCTCGCTCTATCCCGGGAGGCCTCATGTCTTCGTCCCGCACCTCCGCCCGCAAGGGCTCCTCGCAGCGCGCCCCGTTCACCCCCACCGTGCGCTTCGCCATCGTCTACGTGCTGGCGCTCGTGATTTCGCTGGCGGTTTGGTTCTTCTACCGCGCCGTCTACGAGGACGACACCTCGTTCCTGGTGCCCATCGTGATTTCCCTGGCGACGTCCTACGTTGCCGCGCACGCCCTTACGGGCGGCCGTTCCCCGCGCAACTAGTCGCCAAGCCCGTCCGCCGGTCGGTGGCCGGAGCGTTAAACCAAAGGCCGCGCATCCGAATCCCTCCGAGGGGTCGGATGCGCGGCCATCGCTATAGGGCCGGCGCGTTACTTGGATGCGCGCTGGAAGTCGCTGTCGGTCTTGCCCCACAGGCCGTAAACCTTGGCGAGTTCCTTGACCTTCTTTGCGCGCAGGTAACGCGGCAGGTAGGAACCGTCGCGGGGGCCGTCGATGGGCACGTCGAGCATCTGGTGGGCCTCTTCGATCTCAACCTCGCTGGGCGAGAAGGCCGCGTTGATAGTCTCTGCCTGGCGGATATCCAGGGTAATCTTGCCGGTCATGCCGTGGTCGCTCGCGAAGCCGCAGGCCTTGGAGAGGTCCCCGCCGTAGGCGCCGAGGGTCGGGCCGTCGATGGGGCCGGGCAGGCCACCCAGGGTGGAGGCGATGACCAGCTGCGAACGCACGTAGGCCAGGGCCATGGGGGTTGCGGAGGAACCGGTGTCGCGGCGGTAGTCGCCCGCGCCGAAGGCCAGGCGGAAGGTACCGATGGCGCGAGCAATCTCGACCGAGTGGTGCACACCCAGGGCCGATTCAATCAGCGCGATGATGGGGGTACCGGCGGGCAGCTCAGCTGAGGTACGGTCGATGTCGGTGGCGTGCTCGGCGGTGGCGAGCATGACGCCTCGCAAACCCTTCACGTTCTTGAGGGCCTTGACGTCTTTCCACCAGTGCTCGGTGGTGATGGCGTTGATACGAACCCAGGCAACCACGCCGGAGTTCAGCATGCGGACGA
This sequence comes from Rothia sp. HMSC072B03, assembly GCF_001809565.1. Taxonomy (NCBI): domain Bacteria; kingdom Bacillati; phylum Actinomycetota; class Actinomycetes; order Micrococcales; family Micrococcaceae; genus Rothia; species Rothia sp. HMSC072B03. The sequence goes on along the minus strand of NZ_KV797969.1, from coordinate 63,178 downwards.
CCTGTTCGCGGGAGGCGTCCTTCTCTTCGGGCGGGCAACCGTCCTCGAGGTCAATAATGATGGAATCGGCCTCGGATTCGAAGGCCTGCTCAAAAACGTCTTCGCTGGCGTTGGCGCGAACGAGCAACCAGGAGCGGGAGAGGCTGGGGCGCAGCTGGCGCGCGCGCTCGTTCCGATGGAATTCAAACATGGTGTGTGACTTCTTCCGTCAATCGTTAATGCATTGGTTGTGCCGTAGAGGGCCTGGACCGAGCTGCGATTCTCGATTGCGTACCATCGTCACATCCATTGTGACTGAACCGCTTGCGGGGTGTCATGCACCTCTCTTTTAAGCGTATCGTGTGCCCGGTGGAGCATCAAACTGACGCACCACTAGGCCTCGACGAGTTCGGTCCGTCCCACGGGGATTCCGTCGTCGAAGGTCAGCTCGCCGGCCGCTTCCTTCTGGGCGCGCTGGATGAGGCGTTCGGCCTCTTGCACGTGCTGCACCACGGTCTCAACGCGGCGGTGCACGCTCACCTGGCGGTCGCATCCGGTGGTGCACTCGCCGAAGCAGCGGGCCATGGCCAGGGCCTCGGCGCAGAGGGCCACGGCGTTGCCGGCCTTGGAGAGGGCGCGGTTGAGGTCGGAGTAGGTGCCGAATTGCGAGGCGGGGATATCGCCGTCGCTGGGGGCGAGGCGGTGGGCCTCCATGGCCACGGCACGCACCCGGGGGATGAGGTCGGCAAGCTCGTTGGCGTCCGGCACGATGAGCTCAATCATGGAGGCAGAGGACTCGGTGCCCGCCAGACGCTCGAGCACCTGGTGGAATCGGTCGATGCCGCGAATAAAGCGGTCGTGGGAGCGCCGCCAGATGCCCTTGCCGAGCTCGGCGTCGTCTCGGCGCGATTGCAGGTAGCTTTTGAGTCCCATGAGTCCTCCTCTACGTTAGGTGTGTGCCGTGAACGGTTATCGGGTGGGAGTCGCTCGCGGCCGGTGAGCGTCGGATGCGTACATCACCTTCCGCGGCGAGCTACAAACCCATCTATACTTAGGTTACCCTAAATCTTCTTTTGGTGACGGATCGTCAGGGAAATATGAGCATTTATGTCACGTTTCGCGGAGCGCGGCAACAAGGTTTTCTCCGCACCCCACGGAAACCTGTCTAATCGACCCGTAGCACCACCTTGCCGCGGTGCAGACCAGAATCAAAGTACTCGTGCGCCTCGGCCGCGGCCTCCAGGGGGAATACCCGGTCAAGACCCACGCCGATGCGACCCGACTCGACCAGCGGGAGGACCTGCTCGCGCACGCCGCGCAGAATTTCGGCTTTCTGGGCCTCGGGGCGGCTGCGCAGGCTCGTGGCGTGCACTGAGAGCCGGTGCGTGAGTGCGTACGCGAGGTCCAGCTCGGCCTTTCGTCCGCCCTGCAACCCGATGATGCACAGGTGCCCACCGTCGGCGAGGGTGTGCAGGTTATCCTCAAAGTACCGCCCGCCCACGACGTCCAGGATGTAGTCCGCGCCGCGTCCTCCGGTCTCCGACAGAACGACATCCCGGAACGAATGTTCCCGATACACGATGGGTTCAGCACCCAGCGAGCGCACGTACTCCGCCTTCTCTTCGGTCCCAACCGTGGCGAATACGCGGGTTCCCGCGGCCAGGGCCACCTGAATGGCGTGCACCCCGATGCCCCCGGTGCCACCGTGCACCAGCACCGTGGCGCTCTGCCCGTCCTCGCGCAGGTTCTCGGCGGGATCCATGCTCATGCCGCAGGTCAGTACTAGGTTGGAGTAGACCGTGGCGGCCACCTCGGGTAGCGCCGCGGCCTCTTCAAAGCTCAGGTTCTCGGGCTTCGGCAGCAGCAGATCCACCGGAACCGTCGCGTAGTCGGCGTACCCACCTCCGGGGAGCAGAGCCATCACGGGGCGACCGCAGTTCTCAACGGATGCCCCCTCGCCAACGGCTTCGATTTCCCCGGCCACTTCCAGGCCGTAGATGGAGCTTGATCCAGGAGGGGGCGGGTAGAATCCGCGGCGTTGCAGGGCATCCGCACGGTTGATTCCGGCGGCGCGAACGCGGATGAGCACCTCACGCGAGCGGGGAACGGGGGCGGGAATCTCGCTGACCCGAAGCGCCTCGGGACCGCCGTGGTTTTCCTCAATAATTGCTCGCATGAGCCCTCCTCCTGAGCGGATGTGCCCTCATCGGCACTCGATTTACAGAAAGCATACATCGTGAGATAATCTCGTAGTGCCCTGCGGCACGGTATTGCCATAAAATGCCGGTCTCTGGTGCGTATGGATGGTTGTCCGAGCGGCCGAAGGAGCTGGTCTTGAAAACCAGTAGGCGGTAACCCCGTCTCAAGGGTTCAAATCCCTTACCATCCGCGTTTTAGCTTCTGCTCCACGTGTGGAGCGCGAAGAGCCCCGTTCCTCAATTCGAGGAACGGGGCTTTTACATATACCGGTTCAAGTTACCGGAGGCGCCGTTAGTTAATACCCGACAACGCGTTCGCAATTATCATGATGAGGAAGGCGATACAGAGGAAAAAGCATATCCCCAGACCGTTAAGAACCAGACCACCGGTGGCACGAGCACCGTGCCGTCTTGCCGAGATCCCCAGGCAGAGACCCAGGATGCTCAGCAACGGTGAAAAGATAACTACCTGCGTACCATTTTCTCCAAAACCTTGGACAATTAGCCAACCCCCTAGGAAGAAAGACAGGGGACCGAGGAAGCCAAAGAGTATGGAGAAGTTCGCCATTCCCTTACCGACCGCTTGATCTGCGGGCTCATCCGGAGAACCATCCGAAGAGTCATCCGGGGACTCGTTTGCGGATAGTAGCTGTTCGTCAGAAGCATCCGGGCTAGACTGTTCGCTGTCATCTTCCTGGTAGAGCTTGGCGTATTCGGGGTTGTAATCGAAGGCTTCGTTGTTTTGGGGTAGCTGCGACATCGCATCCACAACCTTTCAATACCGGGTGTTACCTTCACCCTAGACCTTTCCATCAGAGGGAACAAGCATGTCAGGCTCCACCTGCCGAAACATACGGCATATACACAGAAAAGTCCTGCTCCTCACAATGAGGGGCAGGACTTTTCTGTATTTATCTCGAGGCTAGTTCCAGTACAGCATAAGAGCGTTCAGGCTCCTCGACGGGCCTGCATCATTTAATCCGGACAAGGCGCTCAGAATCATTATGATGAGGGCGACGATAGCAAGGACAACGACTATACCCATCGCGCTGAGAATCATGCCCCCGATGGCGTGCTTACCGTGCCGTCGTGCCACGAATGCCTGTCGGAGACCTAAGATACTCAGGAATGGTGCGACGATGACCAGGAGTATACCGATTTCAATGCCATCGGCAGACCACCAAAACCCTATGAAGAGAGATAGCAGGCCGAGGGCACCGAAAAGCAGGGAGAAGTTCGCTGCTCTTTCACCGGCTTGCGCCCTCCGCACATTGGAAGGGGGCTCGCTTGCACGTAGCAGCTTGTCGTCCATATCATCAGCGTCGGACTGTACGCTGTCATCTTCCTGGTAGAGCTTGGCGTATTC
>NZ_KV797969.1:18308-59535 GCF_001809565.1 Rothia sp. HMSC072B03 | reverse complement strand
CATCGCATCCACAACCTTTCAATACCGGGTGTTAAGTGCCTATCGGGTTGAGAGAGCATTTAGGCTCGACATCGAGCCGCTGTGATTAGTGGATGCCCGACAAAGCGTTCAGAATCAATATGATGAGGGCAACGAGAAGAAGGACAACGACTATACCCACCGCGCTGAGAATCATACCCGCGGTAGCGCGCGCACCGTGCCGTCGTGCCACTCGCGCCTGCCAGATACCTAAAACACTCAGTATCAGTGAGAAAGGGATGGCGTACAGCGTCCATCGAATACCCGGGATGCACACTAAGCTGAGGATACCGAAGAGCAAGGAGAGGTTCTCGGCGCTCCGCCCAGTTTCCTGACTCGGGAACCCACTCGCGGGTTGCAGTGGGCCCCCTGCGGACCCAACGATGGGTTGCCCGTTACTATTTTGCCGGTATAGCTTGGCGTACTCGGGGTTGTAATCGAAGGATTCGTTGTTTTGGGGTAGCTGCGACATCGCATCCACAACCTTTCAATACCGGGTGTTACCTTCACCCTAGACCTTCCCATCAGAGGGAACAAGCATGTCGAGCCGATTTCACCAAACATACGGCATATACACAGCAGAGCCCCGCTCCTCACTGTGAGGAGCGGGGCTTTTTCTTTTCGAGAAGGGCAAAGTTTTTAGAGAAGTGCCAGCATCTTCGCGGCATCAACCAACTCTGAATTAGCGGCAGAATCCGAAAGAGCCAGCATGAGCGCCAGCAGAAGAGCTCCGCCGAAAAGCACCAGGAATATGCCACCAACAGCTACGTTAATCCAGTTCAAGATGCGGCCTGCCGAAGCAACGGCACCGTAGCGTTCCGCCTCGTTCGCCTTGAAAATACCGATAACACCCAGAATTAGGGAGGGCAGACCGAACAGCCACCAATTGAGAGTCGCGATACAGATCAAACCGATAACGCCGAGCACAGTGGAGGTCTGGGCAGCCTTCTCACCAAAAAACTGCTCGGGGGTCTTCTGCAGAAAGCCGGCTGGGGCCATCATGGGCTGGTCATACTGGTAACCGTACGGGTCGTACTGATTCTGACCATATAGGTCTTGGCCGTACGGGTCATAGGGATACTGATCGTAAGAGCTCTGCCCGTACCGACCGTACGAACCTTGGCCATACGAACCCTGGCCGTACCGACCGTACGAACCCTGCCCATACTGGCCATACTGGCTGTTCTGATCGTACTGCTCGTTCAGGTGGTTGTAGTCCGGGTTGTAATCGTAGGAGTCAGAACCCCACGGATTCCGAGACATGGCGTTTCACTTTCGTGCGGCAGGTGTGTGTTAAACAATATTCACCCTAGCCTATCAACGGAACGGGGGCAACTACACCCGTCATTCTGACCCGCGCAAGACACCTCGAGCGTTAGTTCGGGATTCCGCGAATATGCGTAAAGCCCCGCGCCTCAATTCGAGAAACGGGGCTTCTACATGTTGCAGACAAAAGATGGTGGGCTCGGTTCCAGAAGTCTCGGCCAGCCGAACCGCTAACTCGGCTATCCCTTCAGGGTGAAAAGGAGCGATAGGAGGGCAATAATCGCAAAGACCGTCAGGGCGATGGGCAGGACCACGCCAATCCAGCTGAGGATGCGCCCCGCCTTTGCCGGCACACCGTGGCGTTCCGCGTCTCGCGCGGCCGAAATTCCCAGGGCGCCCAGAATAATTGATCCGAGGGTGGAGTAGGGAATCCAATACATGAGGAGAATGAGCACCACGCTGATAATGCCAAACGTCAACGAACGCTGTGCCGCTTTCTGGCCCTCCTCCAGGAAGCCAGGGGGCGTGACGATATTCCCCGGGACGCTTTCCGGGTAGGCAGGAGGCGGAGTGTACGCCCCGGCGGGCCCGTAGGTAGCCGGGACATTCCGCGGCTCGCCGCCCGCGCCCTGCCCGGCATCGCGGCCCTCGTAGAGCTGGTTGTACGCGGGATTGTAGTCGAACGGGTCCGGCTCTTGAGGCTGGGGAGTCTGAGACATAATAACCACGATCTTTCAGTCTTGATACGCGACAGGTGTTTCGGGGGAGGCCCCGATATCCGTAATCTGTTTTCGGCGGCGAGGATTAGGCACCTTCATGGTGCCCGCCCAGGCTAAGATACCGGCCGACCCGGAAGTTTAATAGGGGGAATAGCCAGCAACCCTCTGGGAACCGATAATCCCCATAAGCATGAAGACACACGTGCAGAAGAAAATGAGGAAAGCTATAAAGGTGCCTATCTTACTCATCCTACGACCCGCTGTAGCCGAAACGCCCAGGCGCTCCGCTTCCTTCGCTTTAGACATACCGATATAGCCCATGATGAAAGAAGGCACGCCGGCAATAAAACCCAGGCAAATCAGGCTGACAAGACCGAGCACCAGGGAAGTCTGAGCGGCCCGCTCGCCCTCAACCCGCCCGATAATCTTCTGCACGGTATCCGCGGGCAGCATCATAGGCTGACCGGACGTATCCTGGCCATCTTGCGCAGACAGCTCAGCAAGCTGTTCGTTCAGCTGGTTGTATTCGGGGTCGGAGTCTTCAGGGTTTGAACCCTGCGGATTCTGAGACATGGCATCTCACCTTTGTGGTTGGTCGGCGTTGGCCCGTGTTGTTCCTAGCCTATCACCGAAGCGGCAGCTATATTCACGCTTCGGCTGCGTACACCACGCCCATTCCGGCAATGCCCCCTCAAGCATGCAAAAGCCCGCGTGCGCACGGGGCGCTCGCGGGCTTCCTCAAATCATGAGGCTACTGCAGGTAGCTTCAATCTTACTGCTTTACAAAAATCTTCAGAGCGACCAGCAAAATAATACTGACGACACCCAGAACAGTACCGGCAATAGCCATACCGCGGTTCTTCAGCTCGGGGTTATTCATAGCCAGGCGGCCGGTCACAATAGCTACAGCACCAAGGATGAAACCGAGGACAAAGAAGCTCACAATACCGCTCACCAGAGAGACAATCGACAGGGTCTTTGCCTTCTTCGCCTGAGCCAGCTGCTCAGGGGTCTGAACGGGCACACCGTAAGGAGCCTGCTGATTGAACTGGGGTGCCTGCTGGCTGAACTGGGGGTCCTGGTTGAACTGGGGCTGGGGGTTGTTGAGGTTTTCAGACATGATTTCTCATTTCGTTGAGTAAATAAGGCAACTCTGGCAACACTGTATGGAAAATTCACACGCCAGAGACGCCCTCTATTTATCGGTTTGGATGGAGTGTAGTGTATCGAAAATGCGTATAACCCTCAATGTGCACGGCCCGTATCCCACGGAGTAGAGCCCCCGTCGGCTCAGCCGGTTTGGGGCGAAACGCCTCGCCTACCTGAGCAACACGCCTAATTCACGCGAGGCCCCTACCGAATTGACCAAGCGCAAAACAGCCTATATTCTTATAGGGATGCGCTCACGAGCGCACCGTGGAGACGTGCCAGAGCGGCCGAATGGACTTCACTGCTAATGAAGGGTCGGGGTTAAACTCGACCGGGGGTTCAAATCCCCCCGTCTCCGCCGCTAAAAGCCCCGTACCACTCGGTACGGGGCTTTTGCTATGCCCATTTCATCGGGTACACAGTATCGGGCGCACAACCTAGAAGCTCTTGAAGTCCACGAGGCGCGCATCCGCCCCATCCAGCAGGGCCCACTCCCCCGGCACCTCGAACACCGCGATGGAGGACGGCGGGAAGCCATAGTACACATCCATCGACGCGTTCGGATCGGAGTCGGGGCTCATCAGACGCTGCGCGGCATCCTGCACGCCGGGCAGGTGCGACACCACCATCAGCGAATGAACGTTCTCTGAAACGCCGTTAATGCGCGCAATGATGCGGGCGGCCGAAACCTCGTACAGACCCTCATCCAGATGCGCGGTCGGGGCCTTCGAACCCAGGCCGTCCGCAACCCAGGTGGTCGTCTGGCGCGTGCGCAACGCCGACGAAGACATAATCTGCTCGGGAATATAGCCGCGCGAAGCCAGCCAGGCACCCGCGGCGGCAGCCTGCTCGTGACCGCGCTTGGTCAGGGGACGGTCGAAATCGTTCAGGCCCCAATCGGCCTCCGCATGGCGCATAATAATCAGGCGCTTAGCTCCGCTACGGTGCGAGCCGGATGCAGTGTTGGAAGAATTCTCAGCCATACACCCATTTTATCCAGAGCGCGCCGATACATCCCGCGCACCGCCACCCGGGCATGAGTAAACCCCGGCACACCGGCACGGGGCCGGCGCACCGGGGTGCACCCTAAAACTACAAGCCTAGATGGAGTACTCCGGGGCCGCCCAGACGACGACCTCGGGGTGCTCAAAGAAGCGGTAACCCTGACCGCGCACCGTACGCACGGTACCCGAGAGGCGACCCAGCTTCGAACGCAGGCGACGAATGTGAACGTCAATCGTGCGCTCGTGCGGGTGCTCGTCACCCGAGCTCCACAGGGCCTTCAGCAGTTCCTCGCGGCCAACCGTGCGGGAGCTATTCTCAACCAGGTGGGCCAGCAGCTCGAACTCCTTGAAGGTCAGCATCAGCGGCTCACCGTCCAGGAACACCTCGCGGCGAGCCAGGTCAATCAGCACACCCGAGGAGTGGCCGTTCATGCCCTCCGCCTCGCGGGCGGTATTCGCCTCCGGGTAGGTGTACACGGCGGTCGGATCACCCAGCGCGTTACGGACCACCTCAAGGTCGCTACCCTCGGCGTTCACGGGAGCCAGCGCCACGGCGGCGTAAGACTCAGATTCGGGGGCCAGGTGGTGGGCGTAGGTGCGCAGATCCTGAACGATGCGCACCAGGGAGGTACCGTTTGCGGCGGCGAGCTCCTCATTCAGACCCACGTACAGCACGAAGCCGCGAGCCTCGTTCTCCTGAGCATTCTTGTGGGGGGAGGAATCCCCCGCGGAGAATGTCATCGGACGCAACGTTGCGGCAGGTGCGGCGGGACGATGGGGCTGGACGGCCTGACGCTTCGCGGCGCGGCCTCGCTGGGAGATGTGGACGTATCCAGGTACAGCACCTGACATGGTTCAGCCTTCTCTCAAAATCTACGTAGGAATTGCCTTACCTACATGGTGGTGGGGTGCGCCGGAAGTGACGCGTGGCCCAACAGTCCCTAATACCTGTTCGAGCATCAATCCTTTCTCTTAATATTTCTCCTATTTGACGGATAAATCAAGCGGATTCGGCATCGTGGATACTTCCCGCATCCAAAAAGGAGTACAATACATCCCCACTCATCCGGGCCAGACTCGTCCCGCATCAAGCCCCGTCGCGCCCCATCTACATAAATATTCATCTAAAGCGGCATGATGAGGCGGAGCACTGTATTTTCATGCCCTCAATCAAAGCTTAAGAGACCCTCAAATACCCCTCATTACCCCAACAATATCCACATGAAATGATTCTTGTCACATGTAGATTTTTTGAATCATCCCCCGTCCGACGGGGGAAATCATCGACACCACCCATCCCGCATCGTACGCACGCCCTATTAGACAAAAGCGTCCCCGCGCGGGCTACAGAAATAGCCAGCGCGGGGACGGCGCACAATTGGTCTCGCGAAACCGTCTCGCGAAACCGTCTCGCGAAACCGAATCAAAAATTATTCAGCCAGGCCGTACAGGCGATCGCCAGCATCACCCAGACCGGGAACGATGTAAGCCTTCTCGTTCAGGCGCTCATCGCGGGCAGCCAGGAACAGGTCCACGTTCTCCATGCCCTCAACGCCCTTCTCCAGGGCGGCAATACCCTCGGGGGCGGCAATCAGGCACACGCAGGTCACCGACTCGGCACCGCGCTTACGCAAGAACTTAATAGCCTCGATCAGGGTGCCGCCGGTGGCCAGCATCGGATCCAGCAGGTACACCTGACGGCCCGTCAAATCCTCCGGCAGACGCTCGGCATAGGTCACGATGTCCAGGGTCTCCTCGTTGCGAGCCATACCCAGGAAACCCACCTCGGCGGTCGGCACCATGCGGGTCATGCCCTCCAGCATGCCCAGACCAGCACGCAGAATCGGCACCACCAGCGGCTTCGGGTTGGCGATGCGCACACCGGTCGTGGTAGCCACCGGAGTCACCACCTCAACCTCCTCCACGCGAATCTCGCGAGTAGCCTCGTAGGCCAGGAGAGTCACCAGCTCGTCAACCAGCTGACGGAAAATCGGGGAAGGGGTGTTCTTATCGCGCAGAACACTAATCTTGTGGGCGACCAGCGGGTGGTCAAGAATCTTAATACGCATAGCATAAATTTTACTCGCACTCGCATATACATTCACAGGCGAGCCGCATAATTCGGCAAACAGAAAACCCGCCGAGCTCAGCTCGACGGGTTTTCGTTGGTGCGGTGGTGGAGGGATTTGAACCCCCGTTGGCTTTTACACCAAACATCATTTCGAGTGATGCACCTTCGGCCGCTCGGACACACCACCAACAGTGGAAAAGTGTAGCACACCCCAAGACAAAAGGGCAAGAAAAGCACAGGGGTGGGATGTATCTTCTCCCACCGGGGCAAAAACGCGTGCGGCAACCGGGTGTCGCCCTTTTCACGGCCCTTTTACCGTGCCCTTTTCGACACCCGACACCGAAGTCCCGGCAACATCAACGAACCCGGCGGGTTCGTCTAATGACGGATATACCCATCTATAACCAGCATGACAGCACGCGTCGCGTCCTCAGCGTTGCGGTCAACCTGATGGACCTCGCGATCCATGGCAAGCATGTAAATCGCGCCGAACATAGAGATCGCAATCGCACGAGGATTCTGAGCGGTATCAACCGTGTAGCGGCGAGCCACAGCCTCCGTCATCTCCTCCAGATACTCCAGAAGATCCTGACGGTTATCGCTCATCGTCTCGGTCCAACCCTCCGCACCCTTCCAGGCCTCCGAGAGCCACATCCGGGTAAAGCCCGGGCGGTCCTCGAGGTACTGAAACGCGGCACGAACGGCACTCCGCAACGCCTCACGCGGGTCGGACTGGGCCGACGCCGCGCGGCGCGCATCGCTCAGCAGCAACTGCGTGCCGTACTGAACCAGCTGGTCCACCATAGTCTTCTTGGAACCGAAGTTGTAATACACGGTTCCCTTAGAAACACCCGCCCGAGCAGCCACCTCTTCAACGGTGGCGTACTCAAGCCCCTTCTGGGTCATGATATCCATAGCAGCGTTGAACAACTTCAACTGAGTTTTACCAGTACGGCCGGGACGACGACTTGCAGCTTCAGCGACTGGTCGCTGCAACATCAGAAGTCCTCCCTCCCTTTTTGCAGGTATACCTCTATTTTATTAGACAGTGATCTCCGGTGCGAGCTTCTTCAACGACCAGGTGCGATCACGTCGCGTGCCCAGGTAACCCAGCAGCAAGCCCGCCAGACCCCACAGGGCCAGAACCAGCATGATGCCCCACAGGCTCGACTCGTTCACCCCGTACGACAGGCGACGCATACCCGTCACCGCATAACCCATCGGGAAGAAATCGTGCATCCAACGAATCGGCTCGGGCAGAGTCTCGTACGGCATCGTGCCGCCGCCGGTCACCAGCTGCAGAATCAGGACCACCAGAGCCACCAGCTTGCCGGGAGCACCCAGGAACACCGTCAGACCGTGAATAAATCCGGTGAAGATCAGAGCCACAAAGCACAGGAACAACCACGCCAGCCACGGGTGAGCCATCTCAAAGCCCAGACCGAACTTAATCACCACGAACATGAGCGTCGCCTGAGCAATACCCACCAGACCGAAGGGCATCCAGCTACCGAGCATCACGCGAACCGACGGGGCGTGCGAAGCCAACGCACGGTTATTCATCACGCGTAGCGTCTGAACCAGCATCAGGCCGCCAATCCACAGCGCCAGGCACATGAAGAACGGACCCATGCCCTCACCGTAGTTACGGCCCGAAGCCAGGGAATTGTGCGAAAGCGTCACAGGGTTCGACATCGTGTCGGCAACCTTCGTCTGATCCGACTCCGAAAGGTTCGGAACCTGCTTCGTGCCAGAAGCCAGGCCGCTCTGCAGGGAGGAGGTGCCATCCTTCAGCTCCGAGGCACCGCTATTCAGCTGATCCGTGCCGCTGGCCAGCTTCTCCGTACCCTCGGTGAGCTGAGACGCGCCGTCCTTCAGGTTCGACGCGCCATCGGCCACCTTCTGTTGGCCCTCGACGGCACTCTGCTCCTTTTCGGCCAGAGTGCTCGTGCCGTCCTTCAGGGTCGCGGTACCGCTCTTGAGCGAATCGGTACCCGACTTCAGGTTCTCGGTGCCCTCAGCCAGGGAAGAGGCGCCCGAAGCGAGAGAGGATGCACCCGAAGCAATCTGGGCGTTACCATCGGCCAGGGTAGCCGCACCCGAAGCAAGCGAAGAAGCACCGCTATCAACGCGGGCCGCACCCTCAGCCAGGGAAGAGGCGCCCTTCGCCACCGAGGTGGAGGCAGCATCCAGCGCGTCCACGCCCGACACCAGGGTCTGAATCTTAGCCGCCGAGGACGAAGAACCGTCCGCGACGCAGTGGCTCGACTTCAGGGCTTGCAGCTTCGACATAGCATCTGCGGCAGTCGCACTGCGCGAGGCTAGATGAGACTCCAGAGCCTTCTGGTTCAGCGTTGCCACCTCACCCTTAAACTCATCGGAATCCACCGAAGACACCAGCTCATCAGCCTGCTGCTGGGTCATGGTGCCAGCGGCCACCATCGGAGCCAGACGCTCGCGAAGCCTCTGCGCACTCGCCGACACCACGGTATTCGACAGGTCGCGGCCAAAATCACCGCTCGGGGCGGAGGTGTCCGTCTGCTGCAGGTGCTGACACATCGCGTTCAGCTGGCCCGGCAGCTCGCGGATACCCGACTCATCCAGGCCCTGACGCAGCTTGTGGGTGCCCTCAGCCAGGCTGTTCGCGCCCTGGGCCAGGGTGGCCGAGCCGTCCTTCAGCGAAGAAGTACCCTGAGCCAGGGTGGCCGAGCCATCCTTCAGCTTCGACGCGCCGTCAGAAGCCGAAGCCGCGGCAGAAGCCAGGGTCGAAGTGCCGTTCTTCAGGGTCGTCGAGCCGTCCACCAGCTTCGCGGCGCCCGAATTCAGGGTTGCGGCGCCCGAGTCCAGGGTTGCCGCACCACTTGCCAGCTTATCCGCGCCATCGGCCAGCTGCTTCTGCGCATCCACCAGCTGGGTCGTGCCATCAGAAAGGGTGACCGTGCCGTCCTTCAGCTTGAGGGCACCGTCGTTCACCGTGGCCGAGCCGTCCTTGAGCTGAACAATCGCATCGGCCAGCTTGACCGTGCCGGTGTTCACCTTCTCTGCGCCGCTGGCCGCCTCCCCCATCTTCGAGTGAATCGTGGTGAAGCTTGCCAGCAACGCATTCGCAGTGGCATTACCCACCTTCGACGCCACCGAATCGCGCACCGACGTGCCCGCCTTCGTCACGATATTCGTCAGCACGTAGTTGTTCGCGTCATTCGTGACAATCTCAATACCGGCTGACTGGGGATCAATCGTGCCCGTATTACCGTTGGCATCCGGCTTAAACGCCGCGGCGCTCTGCAGGTTACGGGAGAAATTCTTCGGAATCACCAACGCAAAATCGTAGGTGCCCTTCTCCACGCCGTCGACGGCCTCCTCGCGGGTCGGAACCTGACGCCAATCAAACGTGCCGGCGTCCAGAAGATTCTTCTTCACGTCGGCACCGGTATTCACCTGCTGGCCAGAAGAATCCGTCGCGCCCTCATCCTCAACCACGAGGGCACCCACGATGCCGTTCACGTGGCCGTAGGCGTCCCAGTTGCCGTACAGGTACAGGGCACCGTACAGCAGGGGGATGCAGGACATCGCAATGAGCACCAGGACCGGCAAAACACCGCTGGTCAGGCGCTTAAGCTCAACAAGAGCAACACGCAGAACAGTCATTCTTACTCCTTCTCAGCGGTCTTCTGGGTGTTGGGTTTCTGATCAGTGGATTTCTGATCAACGGCCCGAACAGCTTCGGTCACGCCGGACGCCGCGGGAACGGGGGTCGCCACAACGGTGGTTTCGGCCGCTACCCCGGCCGCGGGGGTGAGGGGAATCGAAGAGGTCAGGGGGATTTCCTCCACCTCACGCACCTCAATCACGTCAATCTCCGGCTCGGTCGGTTCCTCCGCCGGATCCTCGGGGGCCTCGAACTCCCCCTCTTGATCCATGTGGACGCTACCCACCACGGCACGCGCACCGTGCCAGGTATCGGAAATATGCGGGACAATCGCCACCACAGTGCGGGGGCGGTCCTCATCGTTGGCCAGCTCCTCGAGGAAGGGAAGCCACATGCGCGTGTGGTTCAGGTGGCGCGACGGGGTATCGAAGACCAGCAGATCCGAGGGGCTGCTCTGTGCCAGGGCAGCCATGAGCTCGATGTTCATCTCGCCGTCCAGCTCGTCCATCCACAGGCCGTCCAAATCCTCGAGGCCGCGCTCCTTCAACCAGCGGCCCGCGCGGGAACGACCAAAAATCGGCAGATTGTAGGAGAGCATCTCAGAGACGTAGTCGTGCACGCGCATGTGCTGCTCTGGGGAGGTCACATCGGGGGAATCGATAATGTCGCTGATGCGGCGCAGCTTCTTCATTGAAATCGGCTGAGGCTCCTCATCGCCGGCGCTCCAGTAAATCTCGCCGCCCGACAGGGGCAAACGGCCGGTGAGGGCCAGGCCCAGGGAGGTACGTTCCATCTGGCTGTCGGCCTGAACGATGATGACTTCGCCCCCACCTACCGAGAAAGTGGTGCGGCCAAAAAGGGCGTGGTGACGCCCCTTGGCCCAGATGTTATCAACGCGAAGCACGGCGGTCCCTTCAATCTGTACGACGGGTAGAAACGGGTAAAAGTACGAGCCCGAGGACCTCGTTCCGCGATACCTGCTGAAGGACGCGGAGGGGTTCTCAGGCTCCGATGCTTATATATCGTAGACCCGGTTAAGTGTGGTTTTGTGGGGATTTTCGGGTGAAAAAGCGTCTATTTTTGAAATTTTCGGAGTATTTTTCAAAAAATTGGGGTTTTTCGTTCAAATAAGCCACGAACCCATGACCGGTTTCACCAGGCCTCCTCCCCCGCTACAATCCCAGGGAACAAGCCCTGGGAACGAGCCTCCGGAACAAGCCTCCCTCGGAACAAGCCCCAGCGGCAAACCGCGGATGCGAACCCCGGGCGCGACGAGGGGCGACCGGGCTAGGAGGCAGGACAGAGCGACAGAATCCGCCCACCGAATTATTCGCAACAGCATACCGGCGACAGGGCACAGCCGAGGGGTGCGCACCGAGGGGCATTGCCGGGGGGGGCATCGCCGAGGGGCACACCACCGAGAAACGCGGGCAGGAACGCGCTCAGGAACGGCGCTCCCTGAAGAAATCCAGCATGAGCCGCGCGCACTCCTCGGCGCGCACCCCCGCATACACCTCGGGAGCCGGCGCCACCCGCCCGTCCCGCAGCACGTCGTAGCGGCTACCGGAGGCGCCCGTCTTCTCCTCCCAGGCGCCAAAAACCACCGTCGAGACGCGCGAGGCCAGAATCGTGCCGGCGCACATGAGGCAGGGCTCGACGGTCACCACGAGGGTGCATCCCTCCAGCCGCCACTGCCCCAGCCGCGCCGCCGCCTGCCGAATCGCGTTCACCTCCGCGTGGGCACTGGGGTCGTGTTCCCGCTCGCGGGTGTTGCCGGCGGAGGCGACGACGGTCCCGTACTCATCCACGACGACCGCGCCGATGGGAATCTCGCCGCGCTCACCGGCGGCTTTCCCCTCCGCCAGGGCAAGGCCCATCCACTCGCGGTGGTCGGCACGCGCGGGAATGTCGCTGAGCACGGTGGAAGAACCGTCAGCAACCGTCAAATTTGAATATTCCGAATATGACATACAACCTCGTCGGGGAGTAAAAGAGCGTGAAACGCGACTAGTGAGTAGCGGCCAAAGAGAAAGGATACACCGCGGCGGCCCCGGCCTCCCTCAATGCGCGAGCCACCACCGTGTTAGCCCAGCGGGAATCCACCAGGTCCGAAACCAGCAGAACCGCGCAACGGTTCTCCCGCACGTAGTCCAACACCTCGCTCGGAACCAGGTAAGAACGCAGAACGTCGGCACAGCGGAAGGCGCTATTACCGCCGAAGAAGCGGGGCTCCTCCACCAAAGAAACCTGTCCCAAATCCGTCAGGCGACCCACCGAAGCCAGCCCCCGACCCAGGGATTGCGCCAGGCGAGGACGCACCGGCGACGGCAACGTCAGCACCGCGGTCGGTCGCCCCGCGGCACCCCACTGCCACGCCGCCAGCACCTTCACGCAGGCGCGGCCCAGGTCGGTCGGCACCTCGGAATCAACCGGCTCACCCAGCTCATTCGTGGCGAAGAGCTCGCGCAGGCGCGTTCCGTACCCCATATCACTCAGGCGCGCCAACGCATAACCCGGCTCGGCCTGCTCGTCCTTCGACAGGCGACCGCGCGGAGCGGAGGCGCCCACCAGCTGGTCCAGGCCGGTGGGCCACATGCGGCGCGGCTCCACCGGAACCCCCACGGTAGCAAAGCTCTGACGCGCCGCCTGCTGTGCCTCCTCGGGAACCTGCGTCGAGTACCAGGGTCCGGCGCACCGGTCGCATCGCCCGCAGAGCTGAGCGGAGGTATCGTCGAGCTGGCGGGCGAGGAACACCATGCGGCACCCCTCCGTCCGCTCGTACTCCAGCATGGACTCCTGCTCGCGCACGCGCGCACGCGCAACCCCCGCGTAGCGTTCGCGGTCGTAGCTCCAGGGAGCCGAGGTGCGGCACCAGCGGCTCCCCTTCTTTACGACGGCGCCCTCGACGTCCAGGACCTTGAGCAGCAGCTCCAGGGTTGAGCGGCGCAGCTGCACACGCGCCTCCAGCGCGGTGAGGCTCAGGCCCTCGGAGGTCTGCTCGAGGGCGGCCAGCACCTGCAGGGCCTTCTCCTCCTCCGGCATCGAAGAGGTCGCGAAATACTCCCAGATGGCCCGGTCCCCGCGCCCGGGTAGCAGCAGGACGTCCGCGTTGGCGGCCCCACGACCCGCACGGCCGATCTGCTGGTAGTAGCTCACCGCAGAGGAGGGCGCGCCCAGGTGCACCACGAACCCCAGGTCGGGCTTGTCGAAGCCCATGCCGAGAGCGTTGGTCGCCACGAGGGCCTTGACGCGGTTCTCCTTGAGGGCCTGCTCGGCGGCCATGCGCTCATCCGGGTCGGTCTTTCCGGTGTAGGCGAGCACGTCGTATCCGCGAGCGCGCAGGGCGGAGGCGGTATCCTCCGCCGCCGAAACGGTCAGCGCGTAGATGATACCCGAGCCGGGTAGCTCGTTCAGGTGCGCCATGAGCCAGCCCAGGCGCTGGCCCTCGTCGGGCAGTGCGAGCACGCCCAGGCGCAGGGAGGCCCGGGAGAGCGGGCCGCGCACCACGTACACCTCGGGTGCGTCCCCGGCCGCGGCGCTCAGCTGCTCGGCGATATCGCGGGTCACGCGGTCGTTTGCTGTAGCGGTCGTAGCGAGCACGGGCACGCCGGCGGGTAGAGAAGAAATCAGCGCGCCGATGCGGCGATAGTCCGGGCGGAAGTCGTGGCCCCAGTCCGAAATGCAGTGGGCCTCATCAATCACGAGCAGGCCCAGGCGAGGCATGAGAAACGGCAGCCACTGCTCGCGGAACGCCGGGTTGTTGAGCCGCTCGGGGCCAACCAGGAGCACGTCGAGCTCGTCGGCTTCGACCTGCTCGCGGATGCGGTCCCACTCGGTGACGTTCGCTGAGTTCACCATGGCGGCGCGCACCCCCGCGCGGGATGCGGCGGCCACCTGGTCGCGCATGAGCGAAAGCAGCGGGGAGATGATGAGTGCCGGCCCGGCACCCCGGGCGCGCAGGAGCAGCGAGGAGATGAAGTAGACCGCGGACTTACCCCAGCCGGTGCGTTGTACCACCAGGGTGCGGGCGCGGTCGGCCACGAGGGCGTGAATCGCCTCGTACTGGCCGTCGTGGAAGTCGGCTTCGGAGGCGCCGGTGAGGCGGCGCAACAGTTCGCGGGCCTCGTCGCGCAGGGAGGTGGCGGTGTCCGGCTGCTGGGGGTTCATGGTTTTCTCCGACGGTGGGTGGTTCGCGGGCGGGCGCTCCGACGCGCTGTCTTCCCATCATGTCACACCCGGCGCATCCTGGCCTCGGAGCCGGTCATTTCTTGGGAGGGTGTGCGAGTTCCGCATCACTGCGCGCCATTTCGTTCTCGGGCCCGGAGATTTACGCCTCGCTCACCCGTGCATCCGGGCTAAACCCCGGTAGAATTGTCTCTGTGCTACACAGCCTCCGCATAGTTTTGCACTATGTTCACCATAGGCACGTTCTCTATGCTGGTGTTACTTCGCCGCCGCCAATCCGTGCGCGCGGTCCACTCACAGTTCAGGATTTTTCATGACTTTTCTTGCCGCCGCCCTCGCGCAGCTTCCGGTTGCGCTGCTAGGCCTTAACCTTGAACAGTTCCTGCTCGACACCGGCCCCTGGGTTCTGGTTGTTTCGGCGATCATTGTTTTCATTGAGTCGGGTGTGCTGTTCCCGGTTCTTCCGGGTGACTCCCTGATTTTTGCGCTGGGTATGCTGCACCAGCAGATGGGTCTGTCCCTGTGGGTTGCGTTCCCCGTGCTGGTGATTGTGGCGATGGCCGGCGCCGAGGTGGGATACCAGATTGGTGCCCGCTACGGCCGCAACATCTTCAAGGATGACGCGAAGATTCTGAGCACGAAGAACCTGCACACTACTGAGGAGTTCTTCCAGAAGCGCGGTAGTTTGGCCCTGGTTCTGGGCCGTTTCGTGCCGATTGTGCGTACCTTCGTTTCGCTGGCAGCCGGTATCTCTTCGTACGACCGTAAGAAGTTCCACCTGTGGAACACCGTCGGCGCCATTGCGTGGATCGGCGTGATTGGTCTGGCCGGTGTGCTGCTG
Source organism: Rothia sp. HMSC072B03 (assembly GCF_001809565.1). Taxonomy (NCBI): domain Bacteria; kingdom Bacillati; phylum Actinomycetota; class Actinomycetes; order Micrococcales; family Micrococcaceae; genus Rothia; species Rothia sp. HMSC072B03. The sequence goes on along the minus strand of NZ_KV797969.1, from coordinate 44,633 downwards.
GGCGGTATTCCGTTCGTGCACAACAACATCGAGTACATCGCCGTGATTATTGTGCTGGTTTCCGTGGTGCCGGTCTTTATCGAGTACCTGCGCGGCCGCTCGAAGGCTAAGCGCGAATCTGCAGAGTAATGCTTGAAGTCCCTCAGGCCAATGAGCCGGGGACGAGAAAAGGTGGGGATACCGTCTGGTATCCCCACCTTTTGCGTTCTCTCAAGCTCTGTGAAGTAGCGGTACCGAAAGCTTGCTTCCCCCGGTACTACCTGACATATCAGGCCCTATCGCGCCCCTTTACACAGGTAAACCCTTTAGTACGCGCCAGCCGCGTACGTGTACCGGCGCATACTGGGGGTGAACAGCAATACCGTTATTACCGTGTTACAAACAGTAGGCAGATTCACCACCACAAGAACAAAAACGAAGTGCGCCAACTCTGCACCGCTCAGCGTCTGTACATCGACAGAGTTGAAGAGTATGACGGAACCATAAATGTATAAAATACCGCCCAGCGCGCCAAAAATACTCAAAACGATGCTGACGATGCGTGCCCAATTACGCCGTAGCCAGAGGAATAACAGAGCGATAATAGTTACCGCGTCCATCAGGATGATTTTGACCAGTGCAGGGATGGTTACTTGCGTCAGCGCCTCTGAATTCATCGCGGTATGGTTCCGCTCCAAAGCGCTCACGGTAGACTGTGCCGCCCCAATCAAAATAATCAGCACAGTAAGCGCTGTCACCCATATCAAAGCAACAGGACGACCGTTGGATCGTGGCTGGCTTTGCTGGTATTGAGGGGCTAATCCCGGAGCTCCGTACTCTGACATTATCGTTCCTTTCTATGTTCTCCATCCCGCGACGGGAGGACCGAATAGTCTGCTTGGATGACCGCTTGGGGGACGGCTCGCACCGCTAGTTGAGGCGGTACCCTTCCTCGGTGTACACCGAGGTGTCCTTGTAGCCGCGCTGTTCCTTGCGAGGCTTCTTCCGGCCAGCCTTGCGACGGGCCGTCTCGTACTGCTGAGCAACGGCCTCTTCAGCCCGTCGGTTGACTTCCTCTTCTTCCCGATGTGCCTGTGCTTCTTCCAGGCGAGCACGCGTTTCTGCATCTGCGCTCTGATGACTGAGGACGTTCTCCTCATCGACCGGCTCGTCATCAACCAGCTCGTCATCGACCGGTTCGTCACCGTCGAGCTCGCCGTCATAAGGTTCCAGACCGGCACGCTCGGCGCGGAGCGTCAGCAGAATCTCGCCCTCCAGACGCTGCTTCTCCAGGGGGTTTTCCGTCACCGCCATCTTCGCGCGAAGATCGAGGATTCGCTGCTCGGCGGGGGTGCGAGTCACCCGTTCCTCCTCGTCAATCAGCCGGAGCATTTCCAGGTAATGGGCGGCCTGCCTCTCCTCGATGGTCATGCCCGCCTCTTCGTCGGCCCCGGCCACGTTTTTCGCGCCCTCCGCCGCGGGTGCCGGAGGCTCCTCGGACAGGACGACATCCTCATCCCGAGTAGAGACAAGGCCCAGCAGAAAAATGAAAAGTGCGGCGCCAACGCCCACGATGATGACCAGCACCTTCGTCACGGTCAGGGAGGCGGTGGCCGGGCTCGTCGCGGGGTTCAGCGCGGTGAAGGCCGGGAAGAAAAACCCGGCCAGGTCGAAGGAACCCGCGGTGATGAGCATGCCGCTCAGGCAGCAGACGGCCGCGTAGAGCATCAGCGTCTGACGTGCGCCCCTGCTACCCGTGCACAGGACCGCCAGGAAGCACAGGATGATCAGTTCCACCCAGATGGTTCCGCTCAGAAGGCGAGGCACGGCAATGGTGAAGATTGAGACGATGTCCCAGCCATGTCCGGAGGATGCGAGGGCCTGGTGCGCGTCCAAACCCGCATACACGAGCATGAGCCCCACGCCCAGGCAGAAGGAGATATCGACTAGCACTGAAGTCTTCTGCGCCGACTCAATCCGTTCCTTGCCGTTATCGGGCGTCTCTACGGTGTCATCGTGCCCGTCGGGGTCGGTACGGACTTGTGACTCGTGTGCGGGGTCGGAAGTAGGGGTCACGGGGTTCGTCCTTATCGGTGGTTGGTGAATAAACTATCGGCGGGCCGCAGGCCCGCGGCAGAGGTTAGAGCAGGTAGTCCTTGCGGCGGCTCAAACGCCACGCGCTGCGGGCCGCCATGTAGGCACGCGACTGGCGCGACCACACCAACGCCAGCGCGATGACGCACACCACCAGGTAACCCCCGGCGATGTACACGGGCGTGTACAGGGGCGAGGAGGTGCTCAGCAGGAACTCGACCTCCTGGCTGGGTGCACCGTTCAGCGTGGCGAGCATGGCACCCACGCTCAGCATAATCAGCATCGCCGAGATAATGCCCATCACCAGAGACACCGAAAGCACCACCGCGGCCCAGCGGTAGCCGCGGATGAACGCCACCGTGCAGAAACTGTGCAGCACCACATTCCCGAGGGTGCACAGCATCAGGAAGAGCACCGGGTAGTAGGCCTGCGCCTCCACGAGGGTGGAGGAATGCCAGGTGGACAGGCGCGGAAGATGGGTCGTCGTCAGCGACACGGTGGTGTACACCAGCAGCGCCACCCAGCCCGCGGAAATGGCCAGGAGCACCCAGCCGGCAACCGACACGAGGTTCGGGGTCGGCGGTTTAGAGCGCGAGGACTTCACGGACGCCTCGGGGGAGGTAGCGGCCGGAGCCGCGGGGAGCGGTGCGGGTTCGGGGGTAGGCATGGTTGGATCTTTCGAGAGCCTGCGCGCCGTGATATACGACGGTTCATCGATGCGGCGGGTAGGCGCGGGGTACGTATGGTGTGGTGAAATACGGTGTGTTCGGTGAGCTTATGTGCATCGGCCGGGGCGTCCCGGCGGAATCCTAATCGGAGGGGGCGGCCTCCGCGCCCGTACCGGAATCTTCGGATGCGTCGGCCTCGTCCTGCGGGGCGGGATGCGTGAGCGCGGTCCTCAACTCGTTGAAACGGTAAATCGTTAGTAGGGACAGGCCAACCTCACTCACCCACACCAGACCTAGGCCACAGAGCACCAGCATCGGGTCGAAGCCCATGGAGACGCCCGCCCAGTCCAGCATGAGAAGCAGGAACGTGATGGGTGAGAGCACCAGCCCCACGCCAATGTACCCAATCAGCGAGCAAATCGCCCAGATGCTGTACACGGAGGTGTCGGCAACGTCGTTTGGCGGGCGCAGAAGCGGCCAGGCCTGGACGATGATGTACAGGGCCGCAAGCAGCCAGAAACAAATCGCCAGCGGCTGCGTGTACTGGGCGATGATGAGGCCCTCCGTCAGGCCCAGAACACTCAGAATGGCGACGCGCACCAGCAGGTTTTTGCGTAGCTGACGCTGGCGTATTCTAATCTCATCGCGGGAGTAGGTGCGCAGAAACGCCGGAAGCGCGGCCGGTGCCACCGCGGGGTTGAGGGAGGTGGTCGGGGCCTGCGCTACGTGCGGGGCGGGCAGGGCCGCATCCTTCGGGGAAGCATGCGGCACGGCCTTCGCGGGAACCGTGCGGTGCATCGCGGTGGAGGGGACGCTCACCTCCGCGGAAGCGGGCCGCAGGTCGCGGATGGGCGCCTGGTACCGGGTCCGCACGGCGGTGCCATCCGGGGTTTCGACGGACGGTGCGGAATCGTCTGTGGTCCGGTCCGGGGTACCCATATATCTCCTCCTGACGGCGTGGACGACGGTTTACGCCTCTACCGTATCATGCGCAGTTGAAGGCTTCCCGAACATGAAAAGAGGGGGCAGCCGGTGCCCTTTTAGCCGCCGGTGTTCTCCGAGAACGACCCGCGGTGGAAGGCCTCGTTACGCCTGATTACCCGGCGCAGAACCACCGCGTAGAACAGCGAGAAGAAAAACTCCAGCACGAATGACCCCATGACCGTAAATACGGCTCCCGCGTAGAATGTCCCGAAGTGTTTAAAGAGCGCATCCGGCCCGTGTAGGGCGAATAGCAGGTACGCGAAGAAGACACCCATCACCGCGGCCAGGAGCGCCGAGACGGCGTTGCCCCAATAAATCAGCATGACGGAGCGGTCGGCGCGGTAGATGGTGGCCAACCAACCCTGCACGACCAGGTACACGAGCGGCACAGCACCCACGGGAAAGAGAGCCGCGCGCATAAAGAAGTACACCATGCCGAGCGCGGGGGCGATGAGCAGTACGACGCGCACCGCGTAGAGCGCCTTTGCTGGCAGGGGCTCGCTACTGCCAATATCCCAGGGCTCCACAACGAGGGCCTCCGCTGGCTCGGAGAGTTCCGAGCCGCGGGGCCCCGGTGCGGCGGAGCGCGGGCCGTGCTCCTCCGGCGACTGTGCCGATTCAGACGACTGCGCCGGTTCGGGCGCGTTAGCCCTCAAAAATACCTCGGGAACGGTCCTTGCGAACGCTCTCAGCCGGGAAGATGCGGCCGCTCATGCTGATGTACACACCCGGGTCCAGCAGGTTCAGGGCGGCGATTGCGGCGCCCAGGTTGAAACCGGCGTCGGAGCGCGCCATGACGGCCGGCTGCATTGCGCCGGTCAGCACCACGACCTTCTCACCCAGCTTCGCGTGCTCGAGCAGGTAGCGGGCGGTTTCGGGCATGGTATCGGTGCCGTGGGTGATGAGCACCTGGGTGTTGGTGACGGCGTCCAGGGCCTCGGTCAGCTCGGCGCGGTCCTCGTCGGTCATATCCAGGCTGTCCTTGCCGATGAGCGGGTGGATGTCGAAGCGCACGTCGGTAATGACGCGGTCGAGCAGGTCCTTGGCGGCGGGCTCACCGATATCCATGGTGCCGGCGACAGAGTAAAACTTGTCGATCGTGCCGCCGGTGGCCAGAATCGTGATTTCTTCGGGGTTCTTAATGGTGACGCTCACGGGGTCTCCTCATCTCTTGAGCAACAGAACCAATAACGACGCAAAAACCCGCCGACCCCCGCTGAGCGGGAGGCGACGGGTCGTTCGGTGCGCCCTGTGGGGCTCGAACCCACGACCTGCGGATTAAAAGTCCGTAGCTCTACCGACTGAGCTAAAGGCGCTCTTTCCGCATAGCTATACAGCCTGCAGATAAAAACTACTATACACTAACGGCTCTCGCCTCCGGAACGGTGCGAGGCGCGGCACGGCGGGCGAAAATGCGCGGGGTCACGGCAGGAGTACACTGGGTAATCCTATGTCTACATCCGCATCTTCCACCGGCGGACGCTCCCGCCGCCGCACGCATCACCGACCCGTCCTCTTTACCTCCGAGAAGTTCGAACGGCACGAGGGCGGCATGGATCCCGCCGCCCGTGAGGAGGCGGCTCACGCCTCGGCCCGCATCCTGCTGACGCGCGGGCGCGGCCGGGATCGAGAGCTGACCGAGCGGCTCGTCAGCTTCACCGACGACTACGGCATCGAAATGCTTGCCGAACTATGGTCGCACGCGAGTGCGCACTCCCTGCCGGGCGCGCTCTGGCGCATGTATCGGCTGCGAGACACGGTGCACCGCTCCCCGCGCGGGGTGAGCCGCGCCTTTGAGCTGGGCATGGCGGAGGACTACCGCTCGCACGTGGTGGCGGGGGTGCCGGATCCGCCGGGCGCAGAGGAGGTTGTGCGTACGATTGACGAGATCCTGGCCGGCCTGTACACGGGGGACCTGGATATGGCGATGGAGCGGTGCGCGGCCTTCGCTCGCGTTGTGGCTCTGGGGATTCGCGTGGATTTCGCGCGGTACTCGCGTAATCCGGCGCCGGTGACTCCGGTGGCGACAAGCCACGAGATTAAGCGTGAGGCGGTCGAGCGTCACCTGCGCATGCCGCGGCAGGCGGCGCAGCTCGAGCAGGACGCGCAGGACTTGGAGGCGGTGGCCGCCCAGTGGCGCGCCGCGGAGGCTTCTCGACGAGACCCGGAGGAAATCGCGTAGAGGCCGGGTGCCCCACTCTGCTGGGTTCCTCGATTTGCCGGCTGCCGCTGTTCGCGCCGCGCTCAATCCCTGCCGATAGGGGCCCGATAAGGCGCTTTATTGAAACGCGCAACACCCTCGTCAGATTCTATGGTTTAGGGAAGGGCCGGTGCTTCAATATCCGGGCTGGTTTCATGAGTTGGCACAGGTTCCACATTGGGCCGCAAAGGCCTGAAAAGCCTGTTTCCGATTGACTCTGCGCCGGGTGCGGGTGGATAATAATTACAAGATGTCGGGTTGCTAATAGGTAGCCCCGGGCTCCAAATCTTTAGCCGCTTCGAGCGGCCTTCCGCCGAGAGGCGCTCCCAACCCGACATCCCTAAACGTTCCGGTGGGGGTCGAGAAATCGACCCCCACCGTTTTATGTTGTCGGCCTGTACCTTATGGTCTGCATCTTGGTTTGGGCCGGTCCGTATCTCGGCCCGAATCAGCCCGAGATAGCCCGAGATAGCCCGGTTCAGTCTGGGCTGGTCCGTATCTCGGCCCCAGTTCCAGCACCCGGTTCTGGCGCCCGGTTCTGGCGCATCTCTTCACGCCGTGCCACAAACCCCGTATATGCGAAATTGAGAATATATTATTGCGGATGGGCCCCGGGTACAGGTTCTGGGCACGGATTCCGGGTATAGGTTCCGGGCACGGGCCGCGTCCAAAATACTCCTCAGCCCCGACCACTCGCTAGACTGGGAACTATGCTGCACCGCCTCTTCCCCCACGCGAACGAATCCCTCGCCTCCCTCGCCGAAATCTCGGCCCAGGTCGGCGAGGCCGCGGCGCTCCTCTCCGAAATGGTGGGTTCCCCCGTCGCCGAATACCCCGCCCTCTTCGAGCGCATGCTCGCGCACGAGGCCGACTCCACCGACCTGCTCTACCGCACCCTCACCGAGGTGCGTAGCTCCTTCTCCCCGCCGATTCCGCGCGAGGACATCTACACCCTGGCCCGTAAGCTCACCACCGCTGTTGAAAAGCTCACGAGCGCCGCGCACGTGCTGTCCCTGCACAGCATTGACGGCTTTGCCACGCACATCACCTCAATCCTGGATATCATCCAGCGGCAGGCCGTACTCACCGCGGCCGTCATCCCCAAGCTCGCCGATATCCGCGGCCTCGACAACTACTGGATGGACATGCTCCGCATCTCGCGGCAGGCCCTGCGCACCGCCGAAGAGTACGAAGCCCACATCTCCACCCGCTACACCCACGAACGCTACCGCCGCTACGTGACCTTCCTGGCGCAGCTGACCGCCGCCTCCAACGCGATGCGCGATGTCTCCACCGAGATTGGCCGCATCATCGTGCAGGAGTCCTAATGCTCCTGATTCCCTTCGCCCTCTGCGCGTTCGGCGCGGCCGTCTACGTGACCGGCATGCACGACGCCTCCAACACGGTCGCCGTGCCCGTGCGCACTCGCGCCCTCGGCGAGCGCTCGGCCCTCTACCTGGCGGCGCTCTTCAACGTCCTCGGCGTCGTGAGCGCCTTCCTACTGTTGGGCGAATACTCGGCCACCTGGGTGAGCGCCCCCGAGGGCGAGACCGGCCTGAGCGGCATCCTCGCCGCGTTGCTCGTCTGCTCCATCTGGGGCATGCTGACCTGGGCGCTCCGCCTGCCCTCTTCCTCGACCCACGCGCTCATCGGCGCGCTGGCCGGGGTCAGCTGGTGGGCCCGATTCAGCACGCAGGGCAGCCAGGAACTGCACCTCAGCTCGTTTCTGCCGCACATCTTCGAGGCGACCCTCTGGCCCCTGCTCTACCTGCCTCCGCTGATTTTTGTTCTCTCCTGGGTCATGGTGATTCCCTTCTACCGGCTCGTGGTGGGGCACAACCCGCGCATGGTCAACCAGCACTCCCGCGAGGTGCTCGCGGTGTCCTCCTCCGCGATTTCGCTATTGCACGGGGTGCAGACAGGCTATCTGTACCTGCTCCTGTGGTCGCTCATGGTTCCCCTGCTCGGCGACCATTCGGGCTCCGGCGGAACGTACCGTCTGGACACCGCAGGGATGCTCCTCGGCACGCTCTTCATCGCCCTGACCCTGGGCCTGGGAACGCTCAGCGGCGGGCGGCGCATCGGCTACACCTTCGCGTACAAGATGGTGCGCATCGATCCCCTCCGCGGCGCCGTCGCGCAGGGAACCACCGCCGCCGTGCAGATTCTTGGGTACTTTTTGCTGCAGGTTCCCTTCTCTTCGTCGCACCTGGCGACCGCATCGACCCTGGGTGCGGGTGTTAACCAGCGTTTCAACGCGTTGAAGCCCCGCATTGTGCTTCAGATTCTGCTGGTGTGGATTGTGACCATTCCGGCGTGTTTTATTGTCGGTGTGGCGGTCATGATGGCGGTTCAGGCGCTTCTCTGAGGCTTCGCGGGGCCGCCGCAGACCCCACCTGATTCCCTTTCTCATCTATGATCGGCGCGGGTTGAGCGCGGGAGCTAACGCCCTTCATAATGGTGTGAGTTCACGAGCCTTCACACGGCCTCCCCCAATCGATAAGTGACTATGCCCTCCCCCACCGTAGCTGTTCTGGTCCGCACGAAGGACCGCCCCCGTTTCCTGCGCCGCGCCCTGGCCAATATCGCCGAGCAGACCTTCACCGACTACACGGTCTGCGTCATCAACGACGGCGGGGACGAGTCTGCCACCCGCGCCATTCTGCAGGCCTCGCCCCTCGCGCACCTGCTGGAGGGCGATGCGCCGCGACTCATGCTGATCACCACCAGCGGCGGGAACATGGAGGCGGCCTCGAACGCCGGATTGGCGGCCACCGACAGCAAATTTGTGGCCATCCACGACGATGACGACCTGTGGGCCCCCGAGTTCCTGGAGCGCACCGTCGGGGCCCTGCGCGCAAGCGAAGCACTCATCTGCTCGACCCGCGTGGTGGAACGCTATGAACGCGAAACCCCCGAGGGCGAGTTCGAGGTGTACGAGGAGCGCATCTTCCACGACGGCCTGCCCGGGTTCGGACTGCAGTTCCTCTACCGCACCAACCGCACGGTACCCATTGGCATCCTCTACCGTCGCCGCCTGCACGAGCTGGTCGGTTTCTACGACGAGTCCCTGCCCGTGGTCGGCGATTGGGAGTTCAACCTGCGTGCCGCCGCCGTGACCGAGGTGCTACTCGTGGACGAACCCCTCGCCTACTGGTCGCTGCGCCCGGAGGCCGACGGCGCGGAGGCCAATAGCGTGCAGCGCCAGGCCGAGCACGCCCGTTTTGATGCAAGCGTGCGCGCCCGCGCGATTCGCGACGACCTGCAGTCCGGCGGGCGCCCGGGCCCGTACCTCTATCAGGCGCACCTGATGGCCGATCTGGAACGTCGCGTGATTGACGGGCACGACCTGACCCGCGAATCCCTGGATCTTCTGCGTTCCCTCGGGGAGCAGCTAGAGCGCATTGAGGCTCGTCAGGCCGCTATGGATGCGCGTCAGCGCGAGCTGGAGGCCCGATTCGCTGCCGACCGGTCGCGGGGATGCGGCGCCCTGCGCACTCTGAGTTCCGCGGCCCGCTCCCTCGCGCGGCGCATGCGTTCCGCAACGCCTCACGGGGAGGGCCGCTAACCCATGACGGAGAACGCTCATTCTACTCATTCCCGCGCGCCGCGCGTGATCGTGGTCGGCGATATCGGCCAGCACACCTACCACGTGGGCGACGAGGCGATGACCATTGCGAGCGCTCAGGCACTTGCCGAAGGCGGCGCGGAGGTCACCCTCATGACCCGCGACGAGCGACACTCGGCGCGGTACCTCAACGCGACCCGCGGCGCAGAGGGCGATGGCTACTCCTACCTGCCGTTTTTCCTCTTCCCCTGGGCGCCGGCCGAGCGTGAGCTGACCCTCGCGGCGCTCGAGTGCGTCCTGACTGAGCTGCACGCCGACCGGGAGCGGCCCTCCATCGCCGAATTGGTGGCACTACCGCAGGTGCAGGCGCTGCCCGAGGTGTTGCACCCGCTGGAACAGACCGTCGAACGCATGGTGGGCTTCGCGGACTCCATCGCCGCCATGGACGCGGTCGTCATCTCGGGCGGCGGCAACCTCAACTCCCGCTTCGGCTGGCTCCTCTACGAGCGTGCCTCGGTGGCTCTCGCCACCGAGTACGCCGGTGTTCCCCTATTCGTGACCGGCCAGTCCTTGGGCCCGGTCCTCAACCCCGAGGATGCGCAGGTTCTGGAGCGTATGCTCCGCACCGCCCGTTCGGTGACGGTACGCGAAAGCTCCTCGCTCGCCTGGTGCCGCGAACGGGATATTGACGCGCGCCTGAGCGTGGATGACGCTACCGACTACCCGACGGTTTACCCGGCACGCACCCTGCACTATGCGGAGGGTATTTCAGCAAGTCAGGCACTTAACGAGCTGCCGGAGCACTACGTCTGCGTGACCGTCAACGAATGTACCGACCAGCAGGCTCAGCAGATTGCGCGCCTACTCGACGGCATGTGGCGCGAGCACGGCTACGCGCCCGTATTTCTGAGCCACTACGGTGACCCGCAGGACTCGGCAAGCGGCGATATTCAGGCGCACCAGCGCATCGCCGAGCAGCTCAGTCCCTCCACCCCGGCGACCCTGCTACCGATTCTGCACGCCGACCAGAGCATCACCGTGCACCGGGCGGCGGCGTTCACCCTGACCAGCCGCTACCACCCGGCGGTATTCTCCGCCGCGGCCGGTATTCCGGTGCTCGCGCTGATTCCCGATGCGTTCACGCAGATGCGGGTGGGCGGCGCGCTGAGCCAGTACGGGCTGGGCGAGTTCACCCTTCCGTTGGGCATGCTCGCAGGTGCTGTTCCCGAGCTGATGGTTGCCGCAGCTCTACGACATGCGGCGGTGGCATCGGATGCGCGCCGCACCGAACTGCTGGAGGCCCTGCGAGCCGAGCGTGCCTACCTGCTGACGCAGATTCTTGCGCACGGTGAAGAGAAGCCCGGAAAAACAGAAGCCCCCGCACCCTTCCCCACCGCGACACAAGTCCCGGCGCTGCCCGAGCCGCTGGGTGCGACCATCCGCGCATCCCGCGACCTCTTTACGGCCACGAGCCTGACGGCCGGGTTCGAGTGGGCCATGTCCGACCGGGCGCACTCCTGGGATGCCGTGCACCGCGCCGAGCTCGAGCGCCTGCTGGCCGAGCGGGAAGAGCCCCGCGAGGCGGCCGGCCCCGGCGACAACGAACCTCGAGGGGAAGCCCGGGACGAGCGTAACCCCGAGCCGCCGGAGCCCGAGAACCGCACCGGCTTTCTGCGCCGGGTGGCCCGCCGCATCCGCGGCTAGGTCGGCTGCCCCTCTGGGCGCCTCTCCGGCGCCCCGCAGTACCTCCAGCACCCCAAAGCCGTAGAGAGCACCGACCTGGCCGGGGGTGCAGGTCGCACGTCACAGAACCGCATACCCCGGCCTCCCCTCACCCCGCTCGGCTCGACGGTATGATGGTTCCCATGGCACAATTCGCAGACATTCTTCGCAACGCAGGACGCAGTACTCGACAGTTCATCCACGAGGGCATGCACCGCGTGCGCGTCGATTTCTTTCAGTCTGTGCAGATTGTTGCGGCGTCTATGGGCGCTTGGCTTTTCGCTGAACACATCCTGGGCCACAAGGAGCCCATTTTCGCGCCGGTCGCTGCCCTCGTATCCCTCGGCTATGTAAGCGGTGCTAAGCACTCCCGCCGAATTCTTGAGGTCTCCTTCGGCGTGACCCTCGGTATTCTCATTGGCGACCTTCTGCTGATCCTGCTCGGTCACGGCACCTGGCAGGCGGCAGTGGTGCTTTTCTTGACCGTGATTATTGCCCGATTTATCGATAAGGGCATTATTTTTACGATTCAGCTCAGCTTCCAGGCCTGTTTCACGTTGCTGCTGCCCGTACCTGACGATGCGTTCACCCGCAGTTTTGACGGTCTAGTTGGCGGCGCTTTCGCGTTCCTCGCCATGTACCTGATGCCGCGCGACCCGCGCAAGAACCCGCGTGAACGCGCAACAGCCCTCATGGATGCCTTCGCGAAGGTTTTCACGCTCTCCTCTGAAGCAATCCGCTACTACGACTACAACAAGGCGTACCAGAGCCTGCTCGATGCGCGCGCCCTGCAGCCTCTATACGATGCGTGCCGCGGCGACCTGATTACCGCGCAGGGCATGAACGATCTGTCGTGGAAGAGCCGTAAGAACCGCGAAGAGCTGGAACGCCTGGCGAAGACCCTCGCCGCGGTAGATTTGGCGATTCGTAACGACCGCGTGCTCAACCGCCGTATGGCGTCCACGATTCACCACGTGCAGTTGCGTTCGGCCGCTCAGGTATCGCTGAGCAAGGCTCTGGACGAGCTGTCGCTGGCTTCCCAGAGCATCGGCCTGGGCATGTCTGCGCCGAAGAAGGAGGAGCGCGAGCACTACATGAAGAAGGCGCAGGACCGCATGGTGCGCCTGGCCGGAACCCTCGACCCGCACTACATGGGTGTGGCTTCCTTCGAGGGTGAGTCGCTGGTGCTGATGCTGCGCCTCATCGTGGTGGACTTCATGGAGGCCACCGGCATGAGCCACAAGGAGGCTCTGGACAAGCTGATGCCCCTGGGCGAGGCCATGACGGAGCACGCCCCGAGCACCTCCTCCCTGCCGGTGGTTGACCTGCACGTGAGCCCCGAAGAGATGGAGGCGCGCGCCGCCGAAATGGGCGCCGCCACCGTGACGGGTTCCGTTCCGGAGAACGCTTCGGAGAATATCCAGCGACAGCCCGATCAGCTACACACCCGTTCGATCAACATCATGCTGTTCGAGAACGAGGAGGAGAATACCTCCCAGCCGCGCACCGACCGTCCCTCGCAGGTTCGCCGGGACTAACGGGGTCGGCGACCAGCCGCAAAGCATAGAGGAGGGGGCTCCCGGCCGGCATTCACGTCAGCCGGGAGCCCCCTCCTTGCTTTTGCTGTTTTACTTCTGCGGGAAGAGTAGTGCCAGCGCCTCGCCCAGGGTGGTCACCTCGCGCACGGTGACCCCCTCGGGCACGTCCCCCACGCCGGTCGGGGAGGCGGGCACCAGCACGTGTGTGAAGCCCAGGCGGCCTACCTCCGCGATGCGCTGGCGGATACCCGGCACGGCGCGCACCTCACCCGCCAGGCCCACCTCGCCAAAGACCGCGAGCTTGCGCGGAAGCGGCTTATTCTGCGCCGCCGATGCCAACGCCATGACGCAGGCCAGATCGGCGGCGGGCTCGGCAATTTTTGCACCGCCCACCGTGGATACGTAGCAGTCAAGCTTGCCCACGTTCAGCCCGGCGCGGCGCTGCAGTACCGCCAGGAGCATCTGGATGCGCGCCGAGTCCAGGCCCGAAACGGTGCGTCGAGGTGCCGGTGCTACCGCCTGATCCAGTAGCGCCTGAACCTCCGCGAGCAGGGGGCGGCGGCCCTCCATCGTAACGGTCACGCAGGTGCCCGCCACCGGGTGCGGGGTGCTGGAGACGAACATGCCGGAGGGGTCCAGCACGGGCGCGATGCCATCCTCGTGCATGTCAAAGCAGCCCACCTCGTCGGTGGGGCCGAAGCGGTTCTTAATCGCGCGCAGCATGCGGATATTCGAGTGCTTGTCGCCCTCGAACTGGCAGACCACGTCCACCAGGTGCTCGAGCAGGCGCGGGCCCGCGATGGTGCCCTCCTTGGTCACGTGCCCCACGAGCAGGGTGCACATATTGCGTTCCTTCGCGGCTGCAATCACGGAGGCGGCGACCTCGCGCACCTGGGTGACACCACCGGCGCTACCCTCAACTTCCGCGGAGGCGAGGGTCTGCACGGAGTCAATGACCAGCAGGGAGGGGTTGACCTGCTCAATATGCGCCAGGGCGGTGCCGAGGTCGGTTTCGCTGGTCAGGTAGAGGGTGTCCGCAATGGCACCGATGCGGTCGGCGCGAAGCTTGACCTGCGCGGCGGATTCCTCGCCGGTAATGTACAGGACCGGGCGCGGCGGCTGGGTGTTCTGCGCAGAGGTGTTTTGCACTGGGGTGTTTTGCGCTGGGGTGTTCGTACGGTTCTGCGCGCCCTTCTGCCCCGCAATCCCGGCGGTGCCGCGCGCGAAGGTGGCGGCAACGTCCAGCAGTAGGGTGGACTTGCCCACGCCGGGTTCGCCCGCCATGAGGATGACCGCGCCGGGTACGAGTCCGCCGCCGAGTACGCGGTCAAATTCGGGGTTTCCGGTGCTCATGTAGGCGGCCACACGCGAGTCGACCTCGGCGATGGGCTGGGCGGGCTTCTGCACGCTGGATGCGGCACGGGTGCGCGCGCGGGTTCCCCCGGCGGCTTCTTCGACGGTGCCCCAGGTCTGACACTCGCCGCAGCGGCCCACCCACTTGGCGGTGGTCCAGCCACATTCGGTGCAGCGGTAGGCGGGGGCGGTTTTGGTGGTCTTGGTGCGGGCGCTCATGGCTCTATTGTAGGGGCGGGCCCGCTTTCTTACCGGGGCGAAGGTCATCTCTCGCGACGGGCGTACAGCGGGGCGGCCCGCACCCGTAAAACCATCCGGGGCCGCCGCAAGTGCCTCCCGGGGAACAACATTTCAACATCGTTTAAAATCAAGAATATCTATTCGTTTTTAAGGCACTTTAGCCCGCCGTTTCGCCCCTGACATCGCCCTTTAGGTGCGATTATGGGTACAATGGTCTTCGTGCAGATGAATTATAGTGACCTTTTGCTGAAAACTATCGCCCGAATCGCCCCCGGCACCGAGCTTCGCGAGGGCCTGGAACGCATTATGCGTGGCCGTACGGGCGCGCTCATCGTACTCGGCTCCGACCGCACCGTTTCCTCCATGTCTTCGGGCGGTTTCAACATCGACACTGAGTTTTCGGCAACCCGCCTGCGCGAGCTGGCGAAGATGGATGGCGCCATCATCTGCGACCGCGACGCCACCCGCCTGCTGCACGCCGCAGTGCAACTCATGCCGGACGCCTCCATCGACACGAACGAGTCCGGCACCCGCCACCGCACCGCCGAGCGCACCGCGATTCAGACCGGTTTCCCGGTGATTTCGGTGAGCGCCTCAATGTCCGTCATTTCGGTGTACGTTGACGGCACCCGCTACACGGTCGAGGACAGCCAGTACCTCATGGCCCGCGCGAACCAGGCGATTCAGACCCTTGAAAGCTATAAGAAGCGCCTGCGCTCTGTGCTTTCCTCACTCTCGGCCCTGGAGATTGAGTCCAACGTGTCCCTGGCGGATGTGGCGATGACCCTTCAGCGCATGGAGATGGTGAACCGCATTATCCGCGAGGTCAGCCACTACGTGCTGGAGCTCGGCGTGCACGGCCGCCTGATTGCCCTGCAGCTGGAGGAGCTGCGCGCCCCCGAGATGACCGCCAGCGACCTGATTCTGCGCGACTACCTGCCCGAGGCGAATGACGAGCTGATCGCCGCCGGCGTGCAGGCGCTCCAGAACCTAGACGGTATGGGCATCGTCGATTTGCGCGCGATTGCCCGCACCGTCGGCTTTGGCGAGAACCCCGATTTGGAGACTCCCCTGCAGCCGCGCGGCTTCCGTCTGCTCGCCGGTATTCCGAGCATTCCGAACGCGATTGCCGAACGCCTCGTGGAGCGCTTTGGGAGCCTTCAGGCCCTCATGGCGGCTTCCCTTGAGGATTTGCGAGCCGTGGATGGCGTGGGCGAGGCGCGCGCCCGCACGGTGCGCGAGCAGCTGACCCGCATGGCGGAAAGCAGCCTGGAGCGCTATCTCTAATCACCCGGGTACACCCCTAGCAATTGAGACCGGTTCCGGGTTATGATGTGTCGACAGAGGTTTCCCCTCGTCCAGGCCATAACACGTCACGAGGAGGTCACTATGGCCAAGCGCTCCGTCCCGTTCTTTGTGTGGGCTTCCCCCATTCTTTTTCTGATTTACCTGCCACTGCTGTGGTTCCGAGTCATCCCCAACTCCTTTGAGGTGACCGACCCGCCCACCCTGCTTCTAGCTGCCCTGCAGTGGACCGTCTTTGGTGGCTTGCTCGGCTACCTGGGTGAGCGCCGCTTCTCCAAGCCGCGCACCTCCAAGTAGCACACCTCCAGGTAGCGCCACGCAACAGCCTTATACGAAAAGCCCCCGCGCCGGAGAGTATCCGGCGCGGGGGCTTCTTACGCCCGCTCACGGGCGAAAACTATGGGAGGGCTCGGCGAAGCGACTACTGAATCACGAAGTTCACCTTGGTCGAGGTTACGCCGTTCACCGTTGCGGTTGCCCAGTAGGAACCCTTCTGGGCGTTCGAAGCGGCGGAGCAGCCCAGAACGTTGATCTTGCGATCCCAGGCCAGGTCGGTTGCGCCCTCGGCGCCCGCGGCAACCTCAGCCTTCGGCAGGGTGGTCGCGGTGCACAGGCTACGGGTGTACACCTGCGCCGATCCCGAGGTGATGTTCAGGTCCACGCCGGTATTTGCACCCTCGCCACCCACGGCGCAGGGGGTCTTCGAGGAGTTCGTGTAGGTCACGTGGAACGAGACCTGCTCGCCCGCGGCGAACGTGCGCTTCGCGGGGGTAACGGTCACTTTCAGGTCGTTCGCGGTGCAGGCTGCCACCACACCCGCCGCACTTGCGCTCGGGGTGGCGGAGGGGGTGGCCTGCGCGGTCTTGGCCTCGCTCGGCTTTGCCTCGGGGCTCTTGGTTTCAGCAGCCTTGGTCTCGGTGGCATTAGGGGAGGCACTCTTGGTCGCCGTCTCGCTCGGGGAGGCAGAAGGACTTGCCGAGGCGGAAGCGCTAGCCGAGGCCGTTTCGGAGGGGCGCGCGCTGAAGCTCTGGAAGGGCGCACCGGAAGCCGTCGCGGTGGAAGCGACGGTGGCGTCCTTCTTGTTATTAATCATGCCGACGATGCTCGTCACGCCCGCAACCAGCAGGAGAATGACGGCGAGCAGGGCAACAACCGCCACGATGCGACGGCGGCGGTAAACTTCGGGAGGCAGAACGGGACCGTTTTCAGACATACTCTAAGGATACCGGGTTTCAACCTTAGATTCACCATGAACCCATTCCATGCCGTTTTGGGAATATATAGCCCGTGACGTAGGCTTTTCTGATGATTCTAGAAGCAGCAGACCCCGCAAATCACCTCCCACAAGGCATCAAGCCGCACCTTCTGCACGAACGCATTAATGGCTGGTTCCTGCAGAACGCACGCGACCTGCCCTGGCGCCGCGACGACTGCTCGCCCTGGGGCGTGATGGTCAGCGAATTCATGCTGCAGCAGACCCCCGTCAAGCGCGTCCTGCCCGCCTGGGAGGAGTGGATGCGCCGCTGGCCCACCCCCGCAGACCTGGCCGCCGAGCCCGTCTCGGAGGCGGTGCGCGCCTGGGGTCGCCTGGGTTACCCGCGCCGCGCTCAGCGCCTGCACGGGGCTGCCGTGGCGATTGTAGAGCGGCATGATGGTAAGGTTCCCGCCGACCACGATGCGCTCCTCGACCTGCCGGGCGTGGGCTCCTACACGGCCGCCGCCATCAGCGTTTTCGCGTTCGGCCTGCGAGAGACAGTCATCGACACGAATATTCGCCGCGTGCACGCCCGCGCCGTCAGCGGCAAGGCTCTCCCCTCCCGCTCGCTGACGGCCGCCGAAACCCGCCTGGCCGAGGCACTCATGCCCGCCGATACCCCCACCTCCTGCGTGTGGAACGCGGCGACCATGGAGCTCGGTGCGCTGGTCTGCACCGCGAAGTCCCCGACCTGCGAGCAGTGCCCCGTGCAGGATGTGTGCGCCTGGATTGCGGCCGGCCGACCCGAGGCTGAGTACACGCCAAAGGGCCAGGCCTGGCACGGCACGGACCGCCAGGTGCGCGGCGCCGTCATGGCGGTTCTCCGCGCCGCCCACGAGCCCGTGGAGCGGAGCCTCATCCTGGGCGCAGCCTCGGCCACCGGCGCTGCCGCCTCGCCCGACCTGGTGTTCCCCGCGAATGTTCCGGCCGAGGTGTACCGCCCGCTCAAGGCGTTGTACGCGCTCTCCCCCGCCTCCGAACAGCTGCAGCGCTGCTACGCGGGCCTTCTGGCTGATTCTCTGGCCCGTGAGGTACCGGAGGGCGGGCGGGTACTCGTCTCGCTTTAGAAAGGCCCCAGAGGGCCTTAGAATGCGCAAAACGCCCGAGGGGCGGCACCGAATAACCGGTACCACCCCTCGGGCGTTTTGTGCGCTAGAGCCTAGAGCCTAGTCGTTACCCTGGCCCTCGCGGACCTCGGAAGCGGGAGCCTCGGAAGACTCGCCCTCCTTCGCGGGCTCCTTCACGGACTCCAGGGAGAGCTCCTTCATTGGCTGAGACGAGAAGACGAACTTCGCGGAGTCGCCCTCGCCCTCAACGTCCACGGTAATCTTCTCTCCGGGCTTGATGTCGCCGAAGAGAATCTTCTCGGACAGGGCGTCCTCGATGTTGCGCTGCATCTCGCGGCGCAGCGGGCGGGCACCCATAGCCGGGTCGTAACCCTTGGCTGCCATGAGGGCCTTCGCCGCGTTGGTCAGCTCGATGGACATATCCTGCTCCGCCAGGCGCTTGGCCAGGCGACCCACGAACAGGTCCACAATCTGCAGAATCTCGGATTCCGAGAGCTGCGGGAAGACGATAATGTCATCCACACGGTTCAGGAACTCGGGACGGAAGTGCTCCTTGAGGCTTTCCATCACGCGAGCCTGCATGCGCTCGTAATCGGCGGCGGAATCGTCCATGGCCTGGAAACCAACCGGGATGCGGCGGTTCACATCGCGGGAACCCAGGTTGGTGGTCATGATGATCACGGTGTTCTTGAAGTCCACCACGCGACCCTGCGAGTCGGTCAGGCGGCCGTCCTCAAGAATCTGCAGCAGCGAGTTGAACAGGTCGGAGTGAGCCTTCTCCACCTCGTCGAACAGGACCACGGAGAAGGGCTTGCGGCGCACCTTCTCGGTCAGCTGACCGCCCTCTTCGTAGCCAACGTATCCGGGAGGGGCACCGAACAGACGGGAGACGGTGTGCTTCTCCTGGTACTCGGACATATCCAGGGTGATGAGGGCGTCCTCGTCACCGAAGAGGAACTCGGCCAGGGCCTTAGCAAGCTCGGTCTTACCCACACCGGTCGGACCTGCGAAGATGAACGAGCCACCGGGACGGTGCGGATCCTTCAGACCCGCACGGGTACGACGAATCGCACGGGACAGGGCCGCAATGGCGTGCTCCTGGCCGATGACGCGCTTGTGGAGCTCCTGCTCCATGGTCAGCAGGCGGCTGGACTCTTCCTCGGTGATCTTGTAGACGGGCACGCCGGTGGAGGCGGCCAGAACCTCGGAAATCACCTCGGGGGTCACGACGCCGTAGGCGTCTCCGCCGCCCTCACGCCATTCCTTCTCTGCGGCTTCCTTCTCGGCCAGGACCTTCTGCTCCTGGTCGCGCAGGCCGGCTGCCTTCTCGTAATCCTGCGAGTTGATGGCCTCTTCCTTCTGCTGGCGCAGCTTGGCGGCCTTCTCGTCCAGAATCTTAATTTCCGGCGGAGCGGTCATGCGCTTGATGCGCAGGCGAGCACCGGCCTCGTCAATCAGGTCGACGGCCTTATCCGGCAGGAAGCGGTCGGAGATGTAGCGTGCCGCGAGGTTCACGGCGGTCTCAATCGCCTCGTCGGTGATGGTGACACGGTGGTGAGCCTCGTACTTATCGCGCACACCCTTCAGAATCTGCACGGCGAGCTCCTGGGAGGGCTCGTCCACCAGAATCGGCTGGAAGCGGCGCTCCAGGGCGGCGTCCTTCTCGATGTGCTTGCGGTACTCGTCCAGGGTGGTTGCACCGATGGTCTGCAGCTCGCCTCGAGCCAGCATGGGCTTGAGGATGGAGGCGGCGTCAATCGCGCCTTCGGCGGCACCGGCACCCACCAGGGTGTGGATCTCGTCGATGAACAGGATGATGTCGCCGCGGGAGCGAATCTCCTTCAGGACCTTCTTCAGGCGTTCCTCGAAGTCACCGCGGTAGCGGGAACCGGCCACGAGGGAGCCGAGATCCAGGGTGTACAGGTGCTTATCCTTGAGGGTCTCGGGGACGTCACCGTGCACGATGGCCTGGGCCAGGCCCTCAACCACGGCGGTCTTACCCACACCGGGCTCACCGATCAGCACGGGGTTGTTCTTGGTGCGGCGAGAGAGAACCTGCATGACGCGTTCCATCTCGTGGTGACGGCCAATCACCGGGTCCAGCTCGCCCTCACGCGCTGCGGCGGTGAGGTTGCGGCCGAACTGATCCAGAATCGTGGAACCCGCGGGAGTGCCTTCGCGAGAGTTACCTGCACCCACGCCGGCAGTTTCCTTCTCGCCGGAGTTGTTGCCGGGGTAGCCGGAAATCAGGTCCATGACAGCCTGGCGCACGGCGGCGGGCTCAGCGCCCAGCTTAACGAGCACCTGGTTTGCCACGCCCTCGTTCGCACGAACCATGCCCAGCAGGATGTGTTCGGTGCCGATGTAGCCGTGGTTTAGCTGAATAGCCTCGCGCATGGACAGTTCGAGAACCTTCTTCGCGCGGGGGGTGAAGGGGATGTGTCCGTTGGGGGCCTGGGGGCCGGGGCCGACGATGTCCTGAACCTGTTCACGTACTGCGTTCAGGGTAACGCCCAATGATTCCAGGGCGCGTGCACCGATGCCTTCGCCCTCGTGAATCAGACCGAGCAGCAGGTGTTCGGTACCGATGTAGTTGTGGTTGAGCATGCGTGCCTCTTCCTGGGCAAGCACCACAACGCGCCGAGCTCGGTCGGTAAAGCGTTCAAACATTTACGCACTCCTTGCATTTTCCTATTGATACAAGAGTACGTTGAGTGCCGGGTTTCTGCCCTGCGCTCGGGCATCTGTTCGCCATCAAGAGAACGGAAAGGGCGCGGGCGGAAGGCAATCGGGGCGGACAGATTCCTTTGCCGGGGCTCGGCAGCGCGTCCGCTCATCTTTCGAAGCGCCCGGCACCTTTTTGAGGGTCGCCTCGCGACACTCGAATGCACATATTACCGAACACAAACACAGAAAAATCCACGTATAGGAATACGATAGGCCCAGATTATCTGCAGAGAATCCCGGATATTGCAGAATATGCACTGTCTTTCAAAGTATATGCACGCCAATCACTCGACGGGACGACAATAATTCCTGGGCTCGCGCGAGAATCTCACTACATGATTCACGACTTCCCCATCATTCCCTAAAGCGCGTAAAAATACATAAAGATATAGATGCCACGAACGGGTGAATAATCCCGGAAATAATAACACGCGCACTCATCGCTCACGAGTTATTCGCGCGGAGAGAATCAATCTGGGGCTATGCCCTTATAAATACGGACGCAATGATATCGACATTCCGTCTGTACATTCTGGCGAGTGCAGGAAATTGCACTCTCTGCTGCCAACAATATGTTTTACAAGTAAATTAAACATGCTGGTGCCTCGGTAGGACACCGCACGCTTTCCCCCACCCTCCAGGATTGATAATTCAAATCCTCGCGCCGCGGCCCCGATATTTACCGCCGCATAAAAACGCTCACGGCGGATAGCGATAATCGCTATCCGCCGTGAGCGTACACAATGCATTTGCTCCGCGCGGAGCAAAACCCGAAGGGGCTAGAAATTAAGCCTGTTCCTTCATTGCTGCGTAGTATGCATCCTGAATGTCCTGGTGGATGCGGCCACGGTCGGAAACCTTGTGGCCGTTAGCCTTAGCCCACTCGCGAATCGCTGCGGTCTCGGGGTTACGCTTGACCGGAGCGGCGGTACCGCGGGGTGCGCGGGTGCGCTGAGCGGAGCCCTGCACGCGGCGGGACTTAGCTACGAAGGGACGGATAGCGTCGCGCAGACGTGCGGCGTTTGCGGAGGACAAATCAATCTCGTAGTGAGCGCCATCCAGGCCGAAGCGGATGGTCTCGTCGGCGGGGCCGCCGTCCAAATCGTCTTCAAGGATGATGCGAACCTTCTGTGCCATAAATGGCACCTCCCTCATCTGTTGCATATATCCTATGGGCGCAAAACCCTGAAGCCCCTATCGAAAATTGATAGAGAAAAAGTGTGCCGGATATACATATGTACTAATTTCCTATATATCGTAACAGAAATACCGGAGGCGTTCATTGCGCAAACCGGCAAAATAGACGGGTAAATAACACCCGAGAATAATATGAGGAATATTTTCGGGAATATCGTCCCCAAATTATCGGCAATACGGAGGCTGTTCTCTGTACGCATATTATCGCCTCCGCTGTGCGGGTCGGCTCATTAAATAGCCCACCGGTCGAACGCTAGAGACGCGCCGCGTGCATTTGAATGGTGCGCGTCAGGAAATCAGCAGGAATAATCTCGCGGATAATCCTTCATCCCGCGCGGAACGGCAAAACGATCTCAACGGTATATTCCACACCCGCACGCCCCTATTCATTGCGAATCCGTAAGTCTTCACCGAGAATACTTTTCGCTCGCCGTCCCCATATACGGCTGACTAGCCAAAACTAAGCTACAGCCGGAGAATTTCAAACCGATAAAAGCCGCCCGAAAACACCACATCCGAAAGCGCCGAAGCAAAAACACCGAGATGAAAACACGACTACGAGAAACACGGAGCCGAGCCCGCCCGAGCCCATATAGGGCTGAGTACCGGATTCACTTGGGCAGGGTATACGAGAGCGGGGGCCGCGAGCGCACACGCGCCCGCGGCCCCCGCCGCGTTCAAACCCGGAACGCCCCGCGCAAACACGCGCGGAACGAGTCCGGGCCCTCAAGATAAGAAATTAAGCTTCCGGCTTCATGAGCGGGAACAGAATCGTCTCGCGAATACCGGGCTGACGCACCACGGTACCCGGACGCTCCGGGTCCTGATCGCCGGCCAGCAGCATAATCAGACGATCGATGCCCAGACCAATGCCACCCATCGGGGGTGCACCGTGCTCCAGGGCGCGCAGGAAGTCCTCATCCAGCTCCATCGCCTCATCGTCACCGGCGGCAGCCAGCAGCGACTGGGCGGTCAGACGCTCACGCTGAATCACCGGGTCAATCAGCTCGGAGAACGCGGTACCGCGCTCCATGCCGCCGATAATCAGGTCCCAGGCCTCAATCAGCGGCGCACCGGAACGGTGCGGGCGGGCCAGCGGCTGGGCGCTCGGCGGGTAATCGTACACGAAGGTCGGGTTCACCAGGGTCGGCTCGACAATCTCGCCGAAGAGCTCGATGACGAGCTTCTCTGCGTCCCACTTCGGGTCGATGTCAACCTCGTGCTTCTCGGCAATCTCGCGCAGAACGGATGCGTCGGTCTCCGGGGTAATCTCGACGCCCACGGCCTCGGACAGGCCCGGGTACACGCCAACCCACTTCCACTCGCCAAACAGGTCAATGGTGCCGCGCTCGGTCTCGATGCGCTCGGTACCGACGGCCTTGGCGCAGCTCTGGATAATCTCCTTCATGCGCTCGGCCATTACGAACTGGTCGGCGTACGCCTCGTAGCACTCCAGGGTGGTGAACTCGGGGCTGTGAGTCGAGTCGACGCCCTCGTTGCGGAACACGCGACCAATCTCGTACACGCGCTCAATACCGCCCACCACGGCGCGCTTGAGCGGCAGCTCGGTCGCGATGCGCATGGTCATCGGCTGGTCGAAAGCGTTCAGGTGGGTGCGGAACGGACGAGCCGTCGCGCCACCGTGAATCAACTGCAGGACCGGGGTCTCAACCTCGACGTAGCCGTGCTCGTCCAGTACGCGGCGCACGGTGCGGGTAATCAGGGCACGCTTCTTCACCAGCTCGCGGGCCTCCTCGCGCACCATCAGGTCCAGGTAGCGCTGGCGCACGCGGGTTTCCTCGTTCAGGTCCTTGTGCAGAACCGGCATGGGGCGGATAGCCTTCGAGGCCATCTTCCAGTCGGTCACCATGATCGACAGCTCACCGCGGCGAGACACAATCACGCGGCCGGTCACGAACACGTGGTCACCCAGGTCAACCAGGGACTTCCACTCGGCCAGGGACTCCTCGCCCACCTCAGCCAGCGACAGCATCGCCTGGATGCGCTTGCCCTCGGTACCGCCCTGCAGGGTCGCGAAG
This sequence comes from Rothia sp. HMSC072B03, assembly GCF_001809565.1. Lineage (NCBI taxonomy): Bacteria > Bacillati > Actinomycetota > Actinomycetes > Micrococcales > Micrococcaceae > Rothia > Rothia sp. HMSC072B03. The sequence continues at coordinate 20,697 of NZ_KV797969.1, read as the reverse complement.
CACAGCTTACCGGTGTTACGAACGAACACCACGCGGCCGCCCACGTGCACCACGCGGTCGGTCTCGTCGCCAGCCTTCAGCTCGCCGGACTCCAGCTTCGGGTCGTACTCGGCGCGCAGATCCTCGATGTGGTTGGGCTCCACACGGTTACCCTCGGAATCCAGCAAGCCCACCGGGTATGCCTCACGACCCGACTCAATCAGCTTCGCGCGCTTCTCCAGGCGAATCTGCATCTGCTCGGACATATCAGCAATCGCCGGTGCGGCGTGGTGCTCAGTGCTCACGGTGATACCTATCTGTGTAGTGTGTTGGGAAGTCTCTAAACGAAATTCAGCGAACGCTTAGCGCAGGTCCATGTTGTCAATCAGGCGGGTCGGGCCCACATACGCGGCGACCAGGGCCAGCACGCGCTCCGAATCCTCGGTCGGCTCGCCGAAAGTCATCGGGTCGACCAGTTCCAGGTAATCGAGGCGCACGCCCGGGGTGGAGTTGATGCGCTCGCGCGCGCCCTCCAGGTCAATCTCGTGGAAGCCGCGGTTCAGCGAGTTCTCGCGCAGCATGGCCAGGGTGCGGGAGAGCACCAGAGCCGATTCGCGCTCCTCATCCGACAGGTAGCCGTTGCGCGAGGAGAGGGCCAGGCCGTTATCGTCGCGCACAATGGCCACGGGGCGCAGGGTCACGTCGTGGTTGAAGTCGTGAACCATGCGCTGAATCAGGATGTACTGCTGGGCGTCCTTCTGGCCGAAGTACGCGTTCACCGGGTGTGAGCCGGCGGCGGGGCGAATGATGTTGAAGAACTTATTCACCACGGTCAGCACGCCGTCGAAGTGTCCGGGGCGAGTTGCGCCCTCGAACCTGGTGCCCAGCTCGCCGCTCGAGATGCGGATCAGCGGGTCGCCGTCGGGGTACATCTCCTCCACCGAGGGGGCGAAGATGATGCTCACGCCGGCGGCACCAGCCAGCTCAGCGTCGGCCTCGAGGGTACGCGGGTACGCCTCGTAGTCCTCGCCGGGGCCGAACTGCAGCGGGTTCACAAACACAGAGGCGACAACAACATCGTTCTGCTCGGAAGCGCGGCGCAACAGGGTGGCGTGGCCATCGTGGAGGGCACCCATAGTGGGCACGTAACCCAGGGTGGCGGTACGGTACTGAACGTCAGTGCCGTTCTGCTCCGCCTCGAGGCGGGCAGCACGGTCCAGGGCGTCCTGCGCGGTGGCCAAAGCCTGCGCGATAGCGGTGCGGAACTCCGCAATAGTGGTCACGACGCGGGGCATCGAAGTCTCAGTCATGACGAGAACTCCTTGTTTTCGGGGGCAGAATCGTCGGTGTCGCCGGTGTACTCCACGTTCGCGGAAGGTTCCACCAGGCTTTCGATCCGTTCCAGTTGTTCATCGTTTAACAAACCTCTATTATGCGCCCTTTTTGCGGTCGCATGCGCCAGAGCGGCGTAAGAGTCTGTAATATCACCTGTTTTTTCTCCCTGTGCATACTCGCCGAGCGCCCTCATGTGGGCGGCCACGGTACCCGCATCGCCGCGCGCAACGGGACCGGTTAGGGCCCCTTCGCCGCTTGCGAGCGCGTTATCCACGGCCGCGCGGACCAGCGGACCCATGTAGTGGGCCGGGTCCTCAATGCCGATGGATGCGAGCATCTGCTGAGCCTGGCCCAGAATCGTCACGAGGTGGTTCGAGGCGTGGGCCAGGGCTGCGTGGTACAGGGCTCGGTCGGCTTCGGCCACGTGGACGGGCTCGCCACCCATCTCAACCACCAGGGCCTGCGCGATGGGCAGGAAGGGGGCGGGGCCGGTCACCGCGAAGCTCGTGCCGTTCAACCGCTGCAGGTCCATGGACAGGCCCGTGAAGGTCATGGCCGGGTGAATGGCCAGGCCAATGGCGCCCAGGGCCGTTGCGGGGGCGAAAACCTCCGTGCCGTGACGGCCGGAGGTGTGCACCAAAAGCTGACCGGCGGTGATGCTCCCGGAGGAGGCCAGGTAGGTGATGAGGCCCGGCAGCTCGTCGTCGGGGACGGCCAGAATCAGCAGTTCGCTCCGTTCGGCAATCTGTTCCACCGGAAGCAGCGGCACATCGGGGAGCAGCATCGCGGCGCGCTCCCGGGAGGCCTCGGACACCGCGTGAACGCCCACAATCGTGTGCTCGCAGGCGCGCAGGGCCGCGCCGAGGACGGCGCCAACCTTCCCGGCTGAAATGATTCCGATGCCCAAACGGGCGGGTTTTGAATGGTGTACCACGGTTCTTAAGTATATTCGCCCGCACCGGGCGGCGCCTCCGGCTGGTTTACGCCTGTGGATAACCCGGCCGCGCGTCGGGTGGAGAGCCGCTGAGGCGGCGCAGACGGCGCGAGGCCCGCCCGCACCGAGTGGTGCGGGCGG
>NZ_KV797969.1:0-18208 GCF_001809565.1 Rothia sp. HMSC072B03 | reverse complement strand
GCCCGCACCGAGTGGTGCGGGCGGGCCTTGCCGGTTGAGGTTCCGGCGCTAACGCGCCTCGGGCACGCGGTAGTAGGCGCGGGTACCCTCCAGGCGCTCCGTGAGGGTCGAAGCGATAATCAGGCTCGTGCGCGGCGGCAGGTGCTTCATGGTGGTGCTCACCGGGCCCTTCGCAACGTCGAAGCGCAGGGTGGCGCATCCGCACGCACGCTCGAGCGGGCCCTGGGTCCAGCGCACGCCCAGCACGCGCCGCACCGGCAGCACCGACAGCCTGCGCACCAAGAAGCCGTTACGGATCAGCAGCAGATCGCCGCGGGCGTGCTCCTCGATGTTCGCGTCAGGGCGCGAGGAGGCGGGGCTCTGAGCCCCCTGCGCAGAGACGTTAATGCTGGTCAGGCCCTTAACGTGCAGGGTGAGCGGGTCAAGCCAGCGGGCCGTGGACGGCACCTGCAGCATCTGCGGGGCACCGGGCACCTGTCGCTTCTGGGAGCTGCGCGCCGCGGCCATGAGCACCTGCGCCTGCTGCTCGTCCAGCCCCGGCAGGAGCAGACGCAGCACCGCGGCGGTCTCGCGTGCATTGCCCACCGGCAGGGCCACGTTGCGGGTCAGCCCGCCCTGATCGGGCCTGTCGATACCCACGCCGGCGATGGTCATCTTGATGCGGTACCAACCGAACATCTTCCAGAGAATCGACTGCTCAACCTGAACCGCCTGCACGCGCTCCGGCAGCACGTTCTGCGTGTGGGTTCCGGTGAAACCGTAGCGCAGGGTAAGGGCCCCGCGGTCACCGCAATAAATCCTGAACCGCGCGGAGTTATCGAAGCGGGCCCACAGCGCACCCGCGTAACCGATGAGCGGCGCGCCCAGGCTCGGGAGGGCAAACATCGGGATGTACAGCGGGCTGATTCCACTGAAAATTGCCGTGATAATTGCGCTCACGCCCATGACGATGACCAGCGGGATAACCCACACGAGGTTCTCCAGCAGAATCGACATGATGAGGGTGCCGGTCGAGATGCGGAAGGCCACCGCACCCTCGGGGTTACCGGGTTCGGGGAAGTTTCCGGCCGGAGCGGGCGAAGCGGCGGGGTAGGCCGAGGAAGCCGAGTCGGACTGCGCAGGATGAGGCTGCGAGACGCCGGGCTGGGGCACGCTGGACTGGGATACGCCGGGCCGGGGCGCACCGGACTGAATCGAGGGAGCAGGCTGAGCCGGGGATGCAGGCTGAGCCGAGGGGGCAGAGGAAGCCGCGCCCGAGGGGAGCGGCGCATCCGACCGGTAGCCGGCCCGGGCTCCCCTGCCCTGAGCCCGCAGAATCGAGATGCTCTGCAGAGCCGCATGACGCAACCGGGTGGCCTTCGCCCGCGACAGGTACTTGATGTGCAGCGCCTCGCCGGAGCCGTCCGCAACCTCAAAACGCAGCTCCGACAGGCCCAGCAGGCGCGCCACCAGCGGACGGGAAATATCCACGCTCTGCACGCTCTCCAGGCGGATCGTGCGCTCCTTCTTGAAGAAGATACCGCTGCGGCGGTGAATCGCCAGCTCATCCAGGTGATAGCGGGTGAACCACCATTGAAGCGAGCCAGCAAACAGAACCAGCACCAGAACGACGAAGCCAATCAGCTGCGAATACGTCGCGCTGAAATAGCTGTCGTCCTCGTTGAACACCTGCGTCAGGCGCGTGCCCCACTCGTTCGGCGGGGTGGTCAGAATATTCAGAATGATGCTCTGAAAGAAGCCGAAGGCCAGCAGAATAATGAACCACAGGTTCATGATGAACGTGCGGATATCGGCGCGCCACCACGTCTGTTCCTGCGGACCGCCGGGGCCGCCCACACCCTGGCCGCCCGGCGCGCCACCGCTCGGGACGTTATTGTTCGGAACGGGCGCGCTCATTACAGGGCCGCCATTCGCTCATCGGCGCGGCGCACCAGCTCGGCACGGACCGCATCCACGATGTCGTTCGGGACGCCGTACACCACAACCGTGCCGGCGGCCTCACCGGCGGTGCGCACCGTCAGACGCGACACCCCGCTGAGACGCTCGAGCGGTCCCGAATCGACGTCAACGTACTGGATGCGCCCGTACGGAATCGAAGTGATGCTGCGGAAAACCAGGCCGCGGCGGGTCATGAGGTGGTTGCTCTCCAGCGCGTAGGCCAGGGCGCGGGTGCGGCGCGGGGTGGTGAGCAGCCACCAGCCGCCCCAGAACACCGCAACGAGAGCCACCAGCACACCCAGGATGCGCATCCACAGGGGTCCGTCGGTCAGAACCGCGAGTGCATCCAGGCCCAGCCCCACCAGCAGCACCGGCACGAACGCGGCCACGGTGTGGATGAAGCGAACCTTCAGGTAGCCGGGGGCCGCGGGCTGCCACTGCGGGTCGGGTGCGGCCTGCCGGGGTGCAGGCCCGCCCACTCCGGGCAGGCCCAGGGGGACCCCGGCGGGTCGTGCGGTCGGTACGCTCGGCGCGGGGGTCTGTCCCGGGCCGCCGCCCTGCGGCATGGGATTCTGAGAATAATTGTTCGATTTAGGAGCCGGCATAGGTTCCTCCCTCTCGCGACTTCACGGAACCGGAGGGAGAATCGTCCTCGTCCTCCCCCGGCGGAATACGACAACAATGCTGCGCCCACAGGCCGGCCGCCAGCAGCGCAACGCTACAGACCAGGTTCACCACGACCTGCCAGAAAAGCGCAGACAGACCGCGGGCAGGCGCCACCGTCAGGTGAAAACCAAAGATTGCGGCACACACACCCGTCAGCAGGGAACCCGTCAGAATCGAACCCTGCGCATAGGCCAGGGCACGCGCAGCCAGAATCGGACCCATGTGCGGTGCCTTCTCGCGCGTCCGAATACGGCGATACCGCGCCACCTGCACCCCCAGCCACACCGCGCCGGCGGCCACGAGCAGGCACACCAGCCCGAGCATCCACGAGAAATGCAGCTCGCTATGACCGGCGTTCACCAGCACCGCGTGCACCAGCACGGTCAGCGCCGCGGCGCCTATCGCCGTCCAGAGCACCGCCGAATACCGGAGGGGTTTCATGGTGTTTCCTTTCGGTCGGTTCCTCTGCCTTCCAGAGTGCCACATTTAGGGGCCAACGGACAGGTTCATTTCACGCATATAACGAATTGCGTCCTCGCCGGCGTCCTCGTGGGTCAGGTTGAGGTCGCGGGAAAGCTCCGCAACGCTCACCGGCACGTAGGTTACGGCGCCCCCATCGCTGCGCGCCACCAGCAGGCGCGCCTCCGGATCCATACGCGCCCACGGCGTCAGCACAAAAGCCCGCTCGTGCGCGCGCGGGTGCGGCAGAGTCAGCACCGGGTCATCAGAGACGGTACCCTCGTAGTCAATCACGTCAATATCGAGGGTGCGCGGGCCCCAGCGCACCAGACGCTCGCGGTGATGCGCCGCCTCCACCGCGTTGCACAGCTTCAGCAGCTCGTAGGGGCTCAGCTCGGTCGACACCTCAATCACGGCGTTCACGTAGTCCGGCTGACCCTCCGGCCCACCCACCGGAGCGGTACGGTACAGCGGCGAGACCCGCAGGATGCGCACGCCCGCCTCCCGAAGGTCGACGACGGCACGCTCAATGGTGCTCTCGCTCTCGCCCAAATTTGAGCCCAGCGCCAGCACGGCGCGATGGGCGGAAAGCGGCCTGAGCGGCATCGTTAGCACCTCCCTTCGGTACCGGGCATGGCGGCCTGCAGGGACTCGGGAATACGCTCGCGGAACACGCTCACCGCCACGTTCTCGAAGGGAACGGTGATGGGGGCCTGCGGCTTGGAGACCTTCACCTCCACCGCGTCGATGCGCGCGAACTCGGAGAGAATCCCCTCGGCAATCCGCACGGCGAGCGTCTCGATCAGGTCAAGCGAGCCGAAGACGATTTTTTGGTGAATCAGCTCGGCCACCTGCGCGTAGTTCGTGGTCTTTTCCAGGTCATCCCCCGCGGCGGCGTCCGCGAAGTCGGTGTAGAGCGTCGCGTCGACGGTGAAGGGCTGACCGTCACGCTTCTCAAAGTCGAGAACGCCGTGGAAACCCACGGCGGTGATGCCACTAAGCGTGATGCGGTCGTGGTGGGCGTAGGCCGAATTCGGCATGGAGTCTCCTCAGTGGTTGGTTGTAGCGGGTACCCGGCGCGTGAGCCGAGCCCCGTGGGGCGCATAAGGGGCGGTACCTACATGACGGCGCGCAGCGCGGAGGCAATAGTCACCGCGTCCACGCTAGCGGGCACGTCGTGCACGCGCACCGCCCACACGCCGCGGGCGGCCACCAGGGCGGTCACCGCCGCAGAAGCGGCCGCGCGATGCTGGGCCGGGCGTGGCTCCGTCAGCGAGTGCCACAGTTCGCGTTCCGCCTGGCCCGCTTTGGTCGCGGTGAAGCCGGTCGCGTTCAGGCGCTCGGCCAGCGCTATATCCGCCGCGGTCAGGGCGTTGGCGATAAAACGCTTTCGAGAACCGGCAATGAGCAGGCGGTGCCCCAGGGACTGCAACTCATCGATAGCGGCCAATAGCTCCCAGTCCTGCACGCCGCCCTTGGCGAAGCCCAGGCCCGGGTCAAGGATCAGATTCTGCGGCAACACGCCGGCGGCGAGGAAACGCTCACGCAGGTCGGTCAGCTCCTCCACAACCTCGGTGACGACGCCGCGCGGGTACTCCGCCAGGCTGTCCATAGTCTGGGAGGTGCCGCGGGCGTGCATGAGGATGTACGGCACCTGCAGCTCGGCGGCGGTCTCAATCATTTCATCGCTGACGTTCAGGCCGGACACGTCATTAATGATGTGCGCACCGGCGGCGATGGCGGCGCGGGCGGTCTGCGGGTTCATGGTGTCCACGCTGATGGTGGTGCCCATCTGCGCGACGGCCTCGATGACGGGCAGGATGCGGCGCTGCTCTTCCTCCACGCTGATGCGCACCGCACCGGGGCCGGTGGACTCGCCGCCAATGTCGATAATGGAGGCGCCCTCGGCAATCATGCGGGCGGCGTGGGCGATGGCGTCGGTGGCGGCGTAGTGCTGGCCGCCGTCGCTGAAGGAGTCGGGGGTGACGTTGAGAATGCCCATGATGAGGGTGCGTTCGGCGGCGAGCGCATCGCAGGGCAGGGGTGCGGCAGCGGGGTGGGGGGCGGTGTCTTCGGTCATGGTTTTAATCCTACCGAATCTGCCGAATGACACAGCGCGCCATATTTGCATATGGCATACCGATTTGGGGGTATCCTGGGAGGGTATGCTCTGCCCGCGTCACAGCGGTGTGGGTTGGGCACCTCATACACATACATACTCTAGGAAGTGACTCATCGTGAATTTGAAGACCGGCGCGTGGATTTTGTCCCTGATCGCGATTGCTTCGCTGTTCGTTATTGTTCTGGCCGAGAACGCTCCCGCGGTCCGCTGGATTGCTTTCGGTTCTGCAACCGGCTGCGGCTTCATCGCCCTGGGCCTGATCGTGACCCTCGCACTGGGCTGGGACAACAAGAACGAGGGCTAAGGCTCTTCGAGCCTTCTAAAGGCCCGGAACGGCGCTAAGCATCGGCGGCCCCGAGGGCCACAACCGCACGACAAAAGGGGCGGAGGTGAAAACCTCCGCCCCTTTTAGTGTGTCTGCGAGCGCGCTTAGCGCTGCGAGAAGATCAGGCTCATCGCCTCCGCACGGGTTGCGGTGTTCATCAGCGCACCGCGCACCGCGCTGGTCACGGTCTTCGCGCCCGGCTTACGCACGCCGCGCATCGACATGCACATGTGCTCAGCCTCAATCACCACAATCGCGCCGCGCGGGTTCAGGTGCTCCTCCAGAGCCTCCACCACCTGCGTAGTCAGACGCTCCTGCACCTGCGGGCGGCGAGCGTACATATCCACCACGCGGGCGAGCTTGCTCAGACCGGTCACCTTGCCGTCCGGGCCCGGGATGTAACCCACATGCGCCACGCCGTGGAACGGCACCAGGTGGTGCTCACAGGTCGAGTAGAACGGGATGTCCTTCACCAACACCATCTCAGAGTGGGCGATGTCGAAGGTCGTACCCAGAATCTCGCCGGCGTCCTGGTGCAGGCCCGAGAAGAACTCCGCGTAGGCACGCGCCACACGAGCCGGGGTCTGCTGCAGACCGTCACGGTCCGGATCCTCACCAATCGCGAGCAGAATCTCACGGACGGCAGCCTCAATACGCGGCTGGTCGACGGCGTTCTTAACCTCGCTCATTCTCTGCTCCATTCTGGTTCGGGGTGCCGTTCTCCGGGCGCTGCGCCGGAGGGGCGGGGTAGTTCGGGTACTGCTGGGTGGGCATTGCGACGGTCGGGTCAGCGTCCGGGTCGGTGAGGGGCGCCTGAGGCGGCAACGGCTGCGTAGGTGCTACCGGAACAGTAGGTGCCGTAGCAGTAGCGGCAGGTGCTTCCTCAGACTTTTCGGCTTCCTTCGCCAGCTCGCTCGGTGCCTTCACCGGCGGGATGTCGGTACGCTCGCGGGTCGGCTTGGAGTACCAGTACTCACGCTCGGGGCGCTTACGCACGTCCTTGAAGATTTCGGCAATCTCGTTCTCGAGCAGGGTTTCCTTCTCGAGCAGGGCGAACGCCAGGCGGTCGAGAATATCGCGGTTTTCCAGCAGAATCTGGAATGCCTCGTCGTGTGCCTGCTCCAGCAGGGCGCGAATCTCAGCGTCGACCTTTGCCGCGGTCGCGTCGGAGTAGTTGCGTGCCGAGGCGCCGCCGCCACCGAGGAACGGTTCGGTGTCTTCGCCGCCGAGCTTCACGGAACCAATCACGGCGCTCATGCCGTAGTCGGTGACCATCTTGCGGGCGGTGTCGGTTGCCTTCTGAATATCGTTAGACGCACCGGTGGACGGGTCGTGGAAGACGATTTCCTCAGCCGCACGGCCACCCATCGCGTACGCCATCTGGTCGAGCAGTTCGTGGCGGGTCGTGGAGTACTTGTCGTCCTGCGGCATGACCATGGTGTAACCCAGGGCGCGGCCGCGCGGAAGAATAGTAATCTTGGTGACCGGCGCGGAGTTACGCAGTGCCGCAGCAACCAGGGCGTGACCGCCCTCGTGGTATGCGGTGACCTTACGCTCGTGCTCGTTCATGATGCGCGAGGAACGCTGCGGACCAGCCATGACGCGGTCGATTGCCTCGTCGATAGCGCGGTCGTCAATCACGTTGCCGTTATCGCGGGCGGTCAGCAGAGCCGCCTCGTTCATGACGTTCGCCAGGTCGGCACCGGTGAAGCCGGGGGTGCGCTTCGCAACCTGCGCCAGGTCCACGGTGTTGGCAATGGGCTTGCCCGCGGCGTGCACGCGCAGAATCTGCTCGCGGCCCTTCATGTCGGGGGCGTCCACACCAATCTGGCGGTCGAAACGACCGGGACGCAGCAGCGCCGGGTCCAGAACGTCGGGGCGGTTCGTTGCCGCAATGACGATGACGTTCGAGTTGCCGTCGAAGCCGTCCATCTCAACCAACAGCTGGTTCAGGGTCTGCTCGCGCTCGTCGTTACCGCCACCCATGCCGACGCCGCGGCGGCGGCCAACGGCGTCAATCTCGTCGACGAAGACGATGGCGGCGGGGTCGCTCTTCGCTTCCTTGAACAGGTCGCGCACGCGGGAGGCACCCACGCCCACGAACATTTCAACGAAGTCGGAGCCGGAAATCGAGTAGAAGGGCACGCCGGCCTCGCCCGCCACAGCCTTGGCGAGCAGGGTCTTACCGGTGCCGGGAGGGCCGTACAGCAGCACGCCCTTGGGAATCTTTGCACCCAGGCGGGTGAACTTCTCGGGTTCAGCCAGGAACTCGCGAACCTCTTCCAGTTCGGCGAGCGCCTCGTCCACGCCGGCAACGTCGCTGAAGCGCACATCCGGCTTGTCCTTGGTGAACTTCTTCGCGCGGGACTTGGAGAAGCTCATCACGGAGGAGCCGCCTCCGACGCGTCCCATCAGGAACCAGAACAGCACACCAAAGAGCAGAATCGGCAGCAGGAGCGAAATCAGGGAGCTCAGGAAGCTATGCTCAACCGGCTGGTCCGTGTAGCTTTCCAGCTCGGCGGAGTTCATGGCCTTGACCACGTCCTCGGAGCGGGGCTGCACGTAGTAGAAGTTCACCGACTTACCGTAGTTGTCGTTGCCCTTCTTGTAGTCCTCCTTGAGCTGCAGCTCCACGCGCTGATCACCGTCGTAAATCTTCGCGCTCTTAACCTGGTGGTCGTTGAGCAGCTGAATACCCACGTTCGTGTCCACCTGACGCGAGGTCTGGGTGAAGAGGGAGCTCATGAAGAACGCCAGCATGACCACGGCGATTGCGCCCGGCCAGAACCAGGGGCCGTTGATGAGCTTCTTCAGAAAGCTATCCGTGCCCTTCTGCGGAGTATTGGGGGTTTGCGCCAATGCTTTGTCCTTACGTTGCGGCTGTAACCCGTTGGGGCTGCGGCATTTTCGTGCCGGAACACCCAACGATGCAACCTTAAATGTACCCTACCGCGGCCGGGGGCCAGGCACCCTTCTTCTCTATTTCACCTGCGGGCTAAAGGATGGAACCCTCCCTCAGCCATCCCGCGTGCGGGTACGGGAACGCCCCGCCCCCGCACAAACGGCGGGAGGCGGGGCGTGTATCGGCGTTTCGGGTGCCGACGATGAAGTTTAGGAGTACACGTGCGGGTGCAGGGTTGCGATGCAGTCCAGGTTGCGGTACTTCTCAGCGAAGTCCAGACCGTAACCGACCACGAACTCGGGCTCGATGTCCCAGCCAACGTACTTGACGTTGACGTCGGCCTTGACGACCTTGGGCTTGCGCAGCAGGGCGCAAATCTCAACGGTTGCGGCGCCGCGAGAAATCAGGTTCTGCTGCAGCCAGGCCAGGGTCAGGCCGGAGTCGATGATGTCCTCAACGATCAGCACGTCGCGGCCGACCAGGTCGGTGTCCAGGTCCTTCAGGATGCGAACCACGCCGGAGGACTTGGTGCCGGAACCGTAGGAGGAGACAGCCATCCAGTCCATGGTGTAGTGGCCCTTCAGCGCGCGGGAGAGGTCAGCCATCACCATGATGGCGCCCTTCAGCACGCCCACGAGCAGCACGTCCTTGCCGGCGTAGTCTTCGTCGATGCGAGCCGCCAGCTCGGCGACCTTCGCATTGATCTCTTCCTTGGTGAAGAGTACGTTCTTGATATCGTCCTTCACGTCGATAGCCTGCACGATAATTCCTTCGTATATTTGGACGCTACTGCGCCTCCGGGAGGGCACAGACCGCTCGCTGGCGGGCACCCCGCACCGGACAATGTGGATGGTGTTCGCTTTAAGTATGACTTAAAAACGTGCTTCGGCGCACCTCACCAGCCCCTCGCGCACCCGCAGGGAGCCCGATTCGAGTCATGCGCAATATCCGAATCCGCACGTGGGGCACTATATGCGGGCCGGGCGGCAGGTTTGCGGCGACCGGCCCCGAAGCCCCCCCCGGCAGCGGAGCGATGGCTACCCGCGGGTGGGTACGAGGACCAGCGCATCCACGCGTTCACCGGTTGCCGGATGCACAATTTTGCGGCGGCGGTACGCGCTCACGTGGCCGGGCATCTGAACGGGCCCAGCTATCGCGTATTCGGCGGTGAAGGCGTCCAGCGCCTGCAGTCGCTCGAAGCCCGGGTTCTCTCCCCCGGCGGCCTTGCAGGCGGTGGCAAGCACGCGCAGGCGCAGCGCCGGGTGTAGCTCGGCGGTGCGCACGCGGTCAAGCAGCACGGCATCCTCGCGCTCGATGCCGCGCACGGCGGTTCCGGCGGGTAGTAGCACCCGTTCGAAGGCTTCGCGAGCCTGCTCGTCGAGGTAGTCTGCATCCGGGCCGGCCACCGCGGCGGTACGGGCCAGGGAGCGGGCCACGTCCCCGCCGAGGTGCTCCTCCAGGTAGGGCAGCACGCTGTGGCGGATGCGGGCGCGCATGAGGGACTGGTCGGCGTTGGTCGGGTCAATCCAGGGGGTGAGGGTTTCGGCCTCGCAGATGTCGAGCATGTCGGTGCGGCGCAGGCCGAGGAAGGGGCGCAGGTAGGTGACGCCCCCTTCGACGCGCACGGGCGGCATGCCCGCCAGGGAGCGGGTTCCGGAGCCGCGACTCAGGCCGAGCAGCACGGTTTCCGCCTGGTCGTCGAGGGTGTGGCCGAGTAGTACGGCGCGGGCGCCGGTGGCTTTAACTACCTTCTCGAAGGCGGTGTAGCGGGCGGTGCGTGCCGCCATTTCGGGGCCCATGTTGCCGGCGGGAACCTGCACCTTCTCGGTGATGACGGGGTAAAGCCCCAGGTCGGCGAGGGTCTGCGCGGTCTGCGCTGCGACCTCGGCGGAGTCTTCCTGCAGGCCGTGATCGACGATGACGGCGCCCACGCGCACGTCGCCGCGGCGGGCGAAGTGCGCGGCGATGGCGGCCAGCGCGAGGGAATCAGGGCCGCCGCTGCAGGCGACCAGGAGCAGGGGCAGGTCGGCGGCGTCCGGCTCGGGTGCGGTGCGGCTGGTGCGGGAGCGTCCGGTGGCTTTGATGCTTCCGGCGCCGAGGAGCTTTTCGAGGGCGGCGGCGAGGTGTCGGCGGGCGGTGCCGACGGCCGGATGCAGGCGTCCTGCGCGTCCATTCTGCATGGTGGTTCCTTTATAGAAATTGCGAAGTATCTATGTACATAGATACTTCACGAAGAGAATTTAGAAATAACGAAGGCTCAAGAAGTCAGAAGCCTTAGGAGCGCGTATGAAGGTACTCTTCTAACTCGTCCTGGCGGCGTTCCAACTCTTTCTGCATGGCCTTAAACGGTGAGGCATTCGAGTTGAAAACATATCCCGGGGCGGCTCGGTCTGTGGGCCAGCGAACTGCTCGAGCCGCTTTGAGAGCACGAGTTAGAGCGTCTTTCTGCACCTTAGGCGGAAGACCGATAGTCTCTGCGAGAGCAAGCCAATCGTCAACAGTAATCTTCCAATCTTCGGGCGGCGAACCGTCACCGGGATTCGAATTATCTTTTCCGTTAACGCTAAGCGCCATGGATAGAGATTTAATGTGCACGAGCGAACAGGGGATGTCGTAGATAGGAGCTACTTCCCATCCACGGCGTCCCTTGAGGAGCGAGATATTTTTTGCGTGCAGGTCCCCATTGCCGGTCAGCCAAGCGTAGAGAAAATGCATGTAAAGATTCCTGCGGGCAATAGCAGGGGAAGCAGCAAGCTTCACCATTGCTTGAATGACACTTTCTGTTGTCACAGCAGGATTATCTTCCGTGTATTTCTCACCCGAAGGAACACCCAAAATCTGTGCGCCATCCTCCATAGCGATGCGTCCCCCAGAGGGTGTTCGGTCGAAACGGGAGACCATCAAACCTGATACGCCGTCTCGATCATAGACAAGCTCATGCTGAGCTACAGGAATCCCCATGAGTGCGGCTGCGGTGAGGTGGGCAGCTTCGTTTTCCACAAGCCCAGGCATGCGTTGCGGGCTAATTTTCAGAAGCGCATCGTAGCCAGCGCCCGTCCAATGCACGGGCAGGGTTTTCATGACGGCGCTCAGCTTTTCTTGAACGCCAGGCAGTCCTCGGCGGTCAACCGTGCCCATAAGTTCCGCAAAGGAAACGACCTCAGGGTTGTTCACCAATGCGGCAGGAGCGGTGTACAGTTCCCGCCCGTGCTCAATAATTTGCACATCTCCTGGAACGTCAGAACCAATCACCAGCAACAAGCCCAGAGTGTTATTTTTGCTGATTTTTTTCTCGGAACTAACGACGTCGAGCCTATAGCCTTCAGGCAAAAGATTCTGAAAGAAAGGCGGAATTGATTCTGCGGTATATTCCGCGTTTAAAGGCAGGCTCGTGGCAATTGCTGGCCCTTTATAATCTGCCCGGTAGGTGAAATGAATCAGCCCGTTGGCGTCTCGCCTCAAGTATGCGGCGAGAACACCATCTTTATAGACATCTGCCATAAGTTCATCTGTCATGGCTTTTCTCCAGGTTCTGTTTTCTATCGCAGTGTGCGGGAGGGGTTAGGTGAGGGGGTTGGCAATAGTTAGCTCAATGCCGAGCTCTTGGGCGACTTTGAGGACCGCACCAATTGACGGGCCGGGTAGCCCACGCTCAATATCGCGGATTGTTTTATCGCTGAGCCCGACCATCCACGCCAACTCCATTTGGGTGATTTTTTCGTACTTGCGGACGGCGCGAACCTGCGCACCAAATTCTTGTGCGAACCCCGTTGCGTCGAATGCCATGGGGGTTTCCTCCTCACCGCTGCAGAACCTCAGGTTATACGAAGTATTCTTCGTAATATGCCCATATTAGCACTCCCAGAGGTACTCTGAGGCTGTTTTCCGAAGAATAGTTCGGTTACATACCCTTCCACGGAACCTCCGAACACAGCCAAGGAACACAGTAAAAGGGGGCGTGCCCACCGTCTCCAGCACGTACGAAAACTCGCACGAACCAGATACGGGAAACACGCCCCTTCCAAAAACCTAATGCGCCTAACGACGCGGCAGCTTAGTGACCCTCAGCTGCGAAACGGTCGATAGCCTCCTGGACCATCTTCTCGGCAGCAGCCAGGTCTTCCCAGCCCTCGCCCTTAACCCACTTGCCGGGCTCCAGGTCCTTATAACGCTCGAAGAAGTGCTGAATCTCAGCCTTCAGCTGCTCGGGAACATCAGCCAGGGACTTGATGTGGTCGTAGCGCTTGTCGGTGGGAACGCACAGAACCTTAGCGTCGCCGCCGGCCTCGTCGGTCATGTTGAACACTGCAACGGGGCGAGCCTCAACCAGCACGCCGGGAACAACGTCAACATCCAGAATCAGCATGGCGTCCAGCGGGTCGCCGTCCTCACCCAGGGTGTTCTCGAAGTAACCGTAAGCGGTGGGGTACTGCATGGAGGTGAACAGCACGCGGTCCAGGCGCAGGCGGCCGGTCTCGTGGTCCACTTCGTACTTCACGCGGGAGCCGCGGGGGATTTCAATAGTGACGTCGAGTTCCATCGGAACCTTCTTTCTCGTGAGTTAAGGTCACTTTCGCGGCGACATCGGCGCACGGGTGCGAAAGCTAGGTGTTGAACTCACCCATTGTAACCCGTTCGCACGTGCCGAAACCGCGTATTACGGGGGCAAAACGGGGCGGCGTAGGTAACGCCCCAATTCGATACCCGGCGTGCCCTGCCGCTATGCTCGAAGGATGCCCTCCTTCAATCCTCACGCACAGACCCCCGGCCGCCCTCACGCCGGCCGAACCCTCACCCGCCGAGCCGCCCTCACTCTCGGCGGCATGTTCCTGCTGACCGCCTGCGGATCGGCGGCCGTGGACCAGAAGCGCCCCGAAGAATCCGCAAGCCCCTCGGGAAGCGCATCCGGCACCGCCAGCGAGCCGGCTACCGCCTCCGCAAGCGCCACCCCGAGCCTCGCACCCGCGCTGAACGCAGAGGATGCCGAGCGCCTGCGTTCCAGCCTCGACAAGCTATTTGCCGACGGCACCTACCCGCAGTACAGCATCCTCGTGACCGGCCTGGACGGCGGCCTCACCGGTACGGGCGCGACCACCGCGCCGGGCGACCTCTACGCCGCCAACGCCGATGCCGCGCGCGTGCCCGCCTCCACCTTCAAGATTCTGACCTTCTTCACCCTGAGCCGTCACGCCAACCTGCAGGGCCACCTGACCACCCGCGCGGTGCGCCAGGGCGATGCGCTGTACCTCGTGGCCGGAGGCGACTCCCTGCTGGGTGCGGGGGCCTCCGACCCGAAGCAGGTCGTGGGGCGGGCCGGCCTGGCCACCCTTGCCGAGCAGACGGTCAAGGCCGTTGCCGCGGGCGATAAGCCGACCGGCGCCATGCCCGTCTACCTGGACACCGCGCTCTTCACCGGCCCGAGCGTCAACCCCGGCTGGGAGGAGGGCGACGTGTCCAGCGGGCAGATTACCCCCATCCACCCGATTGCGCTCGAATCGCACACGGTGCCGGGCAAGTCGACCGCAAGTAACCCGGTGCGTCCGGAGGACGCTGCCGTGGCCGCCCAGCAGGCGTTCGTGGATGCGCTCAACACCGCCGGCAAGGAGTCGGGCCTGAGCTTCACCCTGGCCGAGCGCGCGACCGCGCCCACCGGGGCGACCGAGGTGGGGTCGGTGGAGTCGGCCACCCTGTTCGAGCAGGCGCAGCACATGATGCTCGAATCCGATAACGCCCTGGCCGAGGTTCTGGGACGCTACGCCGCCATCGCCGCGGGCAGGGAGGGTAGCGCCGAAGCCGCCCAGCAGACGGTGCGCCAGACGCTCACGGATGCCGGCGTGACCGTGGAAAACCTGGTGCAGGCCGACGTGTGCGGCATGTCCCTGACGGACCGCGTGACCGCCCGAATCCTGGTGCAGACCGTGGCCCTGCTCAACGCCGATGAGCGCGCCGAGCAGCTCATGCAGGCCTTCCCACTCGCGGGTGACAGCGGAACCCTGGCCGATCGTTTTGCGGCGGCGAATTCGGTGCACGCGCGCGGCTTTGTGCGCGCCAAGACGGGCACCCTCTATACGGTGTCCTCGCTGTGCGGTGTGGCGACCCGCCCGGACGGCACGCGCCTGATCTTTGCGATTATTCTGAACGACCTGGGCGGGGCGGAGGCCCTGCCCGCGGCAAAGGAGCGCGTGGACGCTGCCGCGGCCGCGATTGCGGACCGTTCGAGCGCGCCGAGTGCGTCTGCCGATGCTTCTGCGGGTGCCTCTGCGGCGGCTTCAACCCCCGCGCCTGCGGCAGCTTCGGCACCCACCTCTGAAGGGGCGAGTGCCCCGGTTTCTGAGGCGCCCGCGACGGGTGCTGCCTCCTAGCGGGTGTGCCCGGATAGCCCCGAAAGCCCCCTAAATCATCCTGTATAGGTTGATTTTCTGTAGTGTTTCACGTGAAACCTGAAAATCAACCTCTCGGGGCGGGGGCCGACTCGGGATGCTCATAACCCTCCAACAGGGGTTCGCACCCACTCCCCCGGCGGGTTTCACGCCCGTCCTATTTCCCTCTTCTCCAGCAGAAAAGCCACCATGGACCTTACCTTCACCCTCGCCGATCTGACCGCAACCTCAGCCTGCGAGCTGGGGCTCTACACCAAACTTCAGGAACGTGCACAGAAGCAGACTGCGCGCCCGGCTGAGTCGGAGCTTGAGCGCGCCCGTGAGGCATACCGCGAGTGCCTGCGAGTACTGACCGAGGGTGGGGTGGTCACCGGTGAGCATGCGGGCGGTAAGCCGCGCCCGGTGCCCCTGGTAGCGACCTCCGCGGCGGGGCTGACCTACACGGTGGAGCTCGACCGCCTGGAGTACGCAGTCACGAACGGTGCACCCGCGGACAGCACCGCCGAGGGCAATACCGCCCAGATTGTCTGCACCCCGCGCCTGGGTGAGGCGGCGCATCGGGCGCTGCTACGCGGTGCCCTGGCGGCGCACCTGCTGACCGCCGGGGTCGCCAAGAGCGCCGAGAACGCGGTGCGCCTCGACCTCCATCTGGAGCACGGCACTGAGGGATACGGCACTGAGGAGTACGGTGCAGAGTCCGGATCGGCGACCCCGGAGCACCACTCCCCTGTTCCTCAACCTCACCGGGTTGATTCGGCGCGTATTCTGCCGCTGATTCGCCTGCAGGAGCAGCGCCTCCTACTGCTCACCGAGGCGCTGAACGAGGGTGTAGAACCGGCGGAACTTGCCGAGCGCATCCCGCATTTTCTGACCTGCGACGAGTGCCCGGCGTGCCTGAACGCGGCGGCTTCCCTGGCTCTTGCGACCGAGGCCCCGGAGCTCGTCACCGAAGACACTGCCGAAGATACCGCCGAAGACCCTGAGACTGAGGAGCCTCCGGTCATGTACCGCGTGCCCGCCGCGGTGGAGAACGACAGCGAACAGTACCGTCTGCAGTGCCTGCTGGATGCCCAGCTTGCATCCCTCGAGGAGCACGCGGCGGAGCACGGCTGGGGTGCCGGCGAGCTTGAGGCGGCGATGCTGCTGTCCATGACGAATTATCACCGCCGCGAGCGTGCCCCATTCTGGCGTGAGCACATTCGCCGCCTGGAGGACGGCCCAACGGCGTGGGTGGCGAGCCGCGATTATGCGTACCTTGATCGGGTGCAGGTGCTTTCGGTGGAGCATGCGCATGCTCTTCTGAACATCCCCGCAGACCTGGAGGCGCTTGCCGCCGCCATGAAGGAGCCCACCGAGGTTGAAGACGCCCCCGGCTGGTATCGTGTGCGCGGCGCGCAGGTGCGCCTGTTGCGTGCGCGAATTGAGGCCGACCCGAGTCTGGTGATTGCGCCGTCGAATCACGCGGTGTTTTGTGCGTATGAGGCGGGGTTGAGCCCGCAGATTGCGCTGGACCGTATGGAGTCGCAGCTGAATTATTTCCGTGCGTCGAATCCGGGTGAGCGTGTGCCCGCCGAGTTGGCGGCGACGGGCTTCTTTGGCATGCGTGTGCTGGCGGTGGCGCATGGCGGTTTCGGTGCCGGTTCCGAGGGTTCTGCGAACCTCGAAGAGGCTGCGGCTGAGTCGGCTGGCGCAGAGTCGACCGGCGAGTTCTTGGAGGTGCTTCTGCAGGAGCGCATCCGCGTGAAGGATGAGCCGCACCGTGCCATGCCCTCGGGCCTTGGTCCGAGCTATCCGGTGTCTACGGCGACGATTGAGGCGGCCCTGCAGGCCGATGTGCACGGGCTACTCTTCGACGGTGCCCTCATGCCTAACGACCCCGTGCTTAATGACCCCGTATCCGATGAAGATTCCGAGCCCTCCGATGCTCCCTCCTCGTCCCGTGCCCTACCGAGCGTGCTCGATGCGGCGGCTTCGCTGACGGGGGTGAAGAGCGCCTCCACGGACCTACTGTTCCGTCGCGCGCCGCGGCCCAAGAAGGGCGCCTCAAACGCCAAAAATGCAGAAAATCTACCCCGTGAGGTTGATT
Source organism: Rothia sp. HMSC072B03 (assembly GCF_001809565.1). Taxonomy (NCBI): domain Bacteria; kingdom Bacillati; phylum Actinomycetota; class Actinomycetes; order Micrococcales; family Micrococcaceae; genus Rothia; species Rothia sp. HMSC072B03. Next base: position 1,330 of record NZ_KV797969.1, on the reverse strand, counting down.
TTTCCGCCTCTGACCTGCCCGCGGTGGATGCCGTGCACGCCGCGGTTCGCGCTCTCGACCGCTCCTATGTGGCGGTTCATGGCCCTCCGGGTGCGGGTAAGACCTTCCTCGCCTCGCACGTGATTGCGCGTCTGGTGGCGGAGGGCGCGAAGGTGGGCGTGGTGGCTCAGTCGCACGCGGTGATTGAGAATCTCATGTCGGCGTGCTGCGCCCGCGAGGGTTTTGATGCCTCCCGTGCGGTGCGTCTGCGCGGCAAGTCGGTGACTCCGGATGCCCCGTGGTCTGAGGTGTCTGATTCCGAGCTGACGGAGCTGATTTCCGGTGAGGGCGGCCTGCTGTTTGGCGGTACGGTGTGGGATTACGTGAGTGAGCGTCGCGTGCCCGCCGGGTCGCTGGACGTGCTGGTGGTCGATGAGGCGGGCCAGTTCTCTCTGACGAATACGGTGGCGGCGGCTCGTGCGGCGCGTTCGGTGCTGCTGCTGGGCGATCCGCAGCAGTTGCCGCAGGTGTCGACGGGTGTGCATCCGTACCCGGTGGATGTTTCGGCGCTGGGCTGGTTGTCTGACGGGGCGGCGGCACTGGATCCTCGTTTTGGCTATTTCTTGGGTGAGTCGTGGCGTATGGATTCGGCGTTGTGTGAGCGGGTTTCGTGGCTGTCGTATGATGGCGCATTGGCGAGCGCGGCGGCGACGGCTGGTCGCACTCTGCAGGGTGTTGCGCCTGGTGTGGTGTCGTATCCGGTGGAGCATGCGGGTTGTTCGGTGCGTTCCGTGCAGGAGGCGCAGGCGGTGGTGGAGTGCGTGCGCGAGCTGTTGGGCCGTGAGTGGGTTCCGGCGGCTGGCGCTGAGCCGCGCCCGTTGGCGGCTGAGGATTGCATTGTGGTGGCGGCGTATAACGCGCAGGTTGATTGTGTGCGTGAGGCGCTGATTGCGGCTGGCCTGGCGGATTCTTCGGGTGCTGGCGTGCGTGTGGGCACAGTGGATAAGTTCCAGGGTCAGGAGGCTGCGGTGGTGTTGGTGTCGTTGGCGTCGTCGCGGGTTGATTCTGGGCGCGGTGCCGGGTTTGTGCTGTCGCCGAATCGTCTGAATGTGGCGGTGTCGCGCGGTCAGTGGCGGGCGGTGCTGGTACATTCGCCGTGGGTGGCGCGCTCGGTGCCGCAGGATGTTGAGGAGGTGCTGGCTCTGTCGGGCTTCGCGGGCCTGGTGGAGTAGCGCCTAGTGCGGCCCTTATTCTGCGCTCTTCTACACTCCCCCGCCCGCTGCGTTGCGGGTGTCTTTGGCGTGCCCTGATTCGGGTTCAGCCGGGTTTAGTCAGGGCTCAGCCGGGTTTA
>NZ_KV797968.1:237381-267604 GCF_001809565.1 Rothia sp. HMSC072B03 | reverse complement strand
GCGGCGACTCATACAACTATACAGACCCGAGTACGGGCCCGCAACCCGAATACGGGTGAAGTAGAACACAAATAAGGGGGTTTAGGTTCATTCTGACCTGAACAGTGGGACAAAACCCCTAGTCAATGCGGGGTAAAGGCCTCAAAAAATCTTCGAAAAAATCTTAAAAATCCCCACGAAAGCCCGAAAATCCCCCAAAAATCACTCCGGAAACCCCCTACGGAAACGCAAAAGGCCCCGAAACGAAGAAAAGATGGGGGAAGGGGCTACCGCCCCTCCCCTGCATCCTTACGTTTCCGATCCTCGACCAGTTCCCTGACCCGGTTCCCTGGCGTACCCGCCATCAAGAGCAAAGGGGGAGGGCGCCTCTCACGGGACGCCTTCCCCCTTACGTTCATAAACCTACAGAACGGTTATCGCGACAACCTACTCGGCAGCCACCGCACGACGACGGGACACATCGTACAGAGTGATGCCCACAGCCATCGCCGCGTTCAGCGACTCCATCGCCGAATCAATCGGAATCGACACAATCTGATCGCAGTTCTCAGTCACCAGGCGGGACAGGCCCTTGCCCTCCGAACCAACCACCACGCACAGCGGCTCGTTCGCAAGCTCCAGAGCCGGCAACTCAATATCGCCACCGCCATCCAGACCAATCACAAAGATGCCCTGCTCCTTAGCCTGCTGAATCACACGAGTCAGGTTAGTCGCCATTGCAACGGGAATACGAGCAGCCGCACCGGCACTGGTCTTCCACGCACCCGCGGTCACCGCAGCCGAACGACGCTCGGGAATAATCACGCCGTCACCGCTAAACGCCGACACGCTACGAATAATCGCCCCCAGGTTACGGGGATCGGTAATGCCATCCAACGCCACAAACAGCGGCGGAGTCGACAGCTTACCCGAGTGCCAGCGCTCCATCGTATCCAGCACCAGATCGGTAGCATCCGGGTACTTGTACGGCGGAATCTGCATTGCCACGCCCTGGTGCACCGCACCATCGGTCAGACGATCCAGCTCGCTACGCGGAATCTCCAGCATCGGGATGTTGCGCTTATTCGCAATCGTCATGATCTCGCGAACGCGGTCATCCACCTCAATGCGGCTCATAATATACAGGTGCTTCGAGGGAATCTCGGTACGTAGCGCCTCCAGCACCGCGTTACGACCCGTCACCAGCTCATCGCTGGCGCGCTTACCGCCCAAACGAGTCTGGAACTTACGGTTCGTACCGGTCGCCGCACGACGCTCAGCCGCACGCTTCATCTTGTACGCCTTGTGGTAAACGCGATCCTCAGCCTTCGGAGTCGGGCCCCTGCCCTCAAGGGCCTTACGGCCGTGACCGCCGGTGCCCTTAGTAGCACCCTTCTTCTTGCTGGTAGCGCCCGGGCGCGAACCTGCCTTAGCCATTCTTCTCTTCCTTCGTCAAAATAATGAATACGAGTCTACGCGAAAAGACCCGCAACGCCTAAGCCCCCAACGCAGAACGCGGGGCACGCCACCAACCTACGCAATGCTCCAGCTCGAACCCTCAGCGCCGTCACGCACCTTCACACCCGCGGAGAACAGCAGGTCGCGCATCGCATCGGCCTTAGCCCAATCCTTCTGGGCACGCGCATCCGCACGCTCCGCCAGAACCGCCTGAATCAGGGAGTCCAGAGCCTCATGCTCGGCATCCGAGGCGCCCTCAGCGTTAAAGCTCATCAGCTGCGCCAGGCCCAGCACCTCAGCCATAGCCATCACGGCATTAGCGGCCTCCGAAGCGTCCTCACCGGCAGCGAGCGCTGCATTACCCGCGCGAGTCTGCTCATGCAGAACCGCCAGGGCACGAGGAATGTTCATATCGTCATCCATCGCCTCGGCGAAAGCCTCGGGCACCTCGCGGTCGGGCTTCAGCAAATCCTGAGTTGCGGCCAGGAACGACTCAACACGCTCAATAGCCGTTGCCGCCTCCTGCAGAGAAGACGGGCGATAGTCCAGCACCGAACGGTAATGCGCGCTACCCAGGTAGTAGCGAACCACCAGCGGACGAGCCATTTCCAGCATCTGCGCCGGCGAAATCGTATTACCGATAGACTTCGACATCTTCTCACCCTCGTAGGTGACCATGCCGTTGTGCATCCAGAAGTTCGCGAAATCATCGCCGGCCGCGGTCGACTGGGCCAGCTCGTTCTCGTGATGCGGGAAGCGCAGATCCAGACCGCCGCCGTGAATGTCGAAGCGCGAACCCAGGTACTTACCGGCCATCGCCGAGCACTCCAGGTGCCAACCCGGGCGGCCACGACCCCACGGAGACTCCCACGAAGCGGTCAGCGGCTCGCCCTCCTTGTAACCCTTCCACAGCGCAAAATCACGAGGGTCGCGCTTACCGCGCGGATCGGCATCCGCCGAATCCTGCATATCGTCAATGCTCTGGTTGGTCAGCGAGCCGTATTTCTCCCAGGAACGCACATCAAAGTACACGTCACCCGAGTCATCCAGCGCCGGGTAGGCGTGGCCGCGGTCAATCAGGCGCTGAATCAGAGCAAACATCTCGGGAATATGGCCGGTCGCGCGCGGCTCATAGGTCGGCGGGTCAATACCCAGCGCCGCGTAGGCCCGAGCAAACACCTTCTCAAAACGATACGCGAGCGCCCACCACTGCTCATTCGGGAACTCGCCCTCAAAACCGGGCTGCATGGAATCAGCGGACTTCGCCAAAATCTTATCGTCAATATCGGTGACGTTGCGGACCGTCGTCACCTTCAGGCCGCGGTAGCGCATCCAGCGGCTCAGCTGGTCGAACACCAGCGCAGAACGGATATGGCCCAGGTGCGGTTCACCCTGCACCGTGGCACCGCAATAGTAGATACGCGCCTCACCGGGCACGACGGGCTCAAACTCGCGGATAGTCGCGGAAGCTGAATCATAAAAACGCATAGTCACACTCTCATTTTACGGGGTCGGTCCAGGCACCGGGGCGATAGGTTACGGAATGGGGCAAGCCGGGCAGAGGCCTAGTGGCGCTCATACACCAGAGCCGTCGCAATCGCCGCCACGCCCTCCCCGCGACCGGTCAAACCCAAACCGTCGGTAGTCGTCGCAATCACCGTCACCGGGGCACCCACCGCCTCACTGAGCACGCGGTTCGCATCCTCACGGCGCGGCGAGAACTTCGGGCGGTTACCAATCAGCTGAACGCTCACATTGCCGATCTCGAAACCGGCCGCACGCACAATCGCCACGGCCTCCGAAAGAATACGAACACCCGAGGCGCCCTTCATATCCGGGCGGTCCACACCAAAGTTCGAACCCAAGTCCCCCGTGCCAGAGGCGGCGAAGAGCGCATCCGCGGCAGCATGGGCCACCACGTCGCCATCGGAGTGGCCGCTCAGGCCCCGCTCCCCCGGCCAGTGCAGGCCGGCGATGTGCAGGGGCGTGCCCTCCGGGCCAAAAGCGTGAACGTCAACGCCGGTGCCGACGCGCGGAATAACAGTCATGATGGGTCCTTCGCTCAATAGATATTAGACAGAAGAAGAGGGGATACTCAGGGGCGCGTTCCGCCAAAGAGCGCCCGCGCCACCTTCAGATCCATGGGGGTGGTCACTTTAAAGGCGTCCTCGTGCCCGGCCACCGTCAGCACCGGTTCGCCGGCCGCCTCCATCGCCATCGCGTCATCGGTCAGCAGCTCGGCTTCCTCGGGAGGCAGGGCTCGGCTACGCTCATGAGCCGCCAGTAGCGCCGCCACCTCGAATCCCTGCGGGGTTTGTACGGCGCGCATGCTCGAGCGAGCCGGGGTTCCAGTAACCACCGCGGAGGCATCCACCGTCTTGATGGTATCGACCACCGGCAACACCGGAATAACCGCGCGCACCGTCCCCGCGGCAACGCGGGTGCCCAGGCCCTCCAGCACGCGGTGGTACACCTCCGGCGGGGTGAAAGAGCGGGCACAATCGTGAATCAGCACGTAATCCACCGCGATCTCGGCCTCGCGAAGCGCGTCAAGAGCCGCCACCACCGATGCGGTGCGGGTGTCACCGCCGACCGTCACCAGCGCCTCGGCGCGGTGCGCGTCCTCAAGGAGCTCCGGGCAGAGGCTCTCGCACCCGGCGGGCACCGTCACCACCACGTGCTCGGCAATCCGCGACTCGCGGGCGCCCTGCAGGGCATGGTCGAGTAGCGTACGCCCCTGCACGCGGACCGCGGCCTTCGGAATCGGCTCGCCCAGGCGCGTTCCCGAACCTGCACCCAGCACGATAATGGCCACGCGCGAGGGGTCTTTGCTCTGCCGGTTCTGCGCGGGCTGGTTCTGCACGAAGCGGTTCTGCGCGTTGGCCTCGGCGGTCACGGAATCAGCGGTAAAGCTCATACGTACTCTCCTCGGCTCGACGCTAATTCTCGAACTTATAGCCCAGGCCGCGAACCGTCACCACGTAGCGCGGTGCCGAAGAATCCGGCTCAATCTTGGAACGCAGGCGCTTAATGTGCACGTCCAGGGTCTTCGTGTCGCCCACGTAGTCCGCGCCCCACACACGCTCAATCAGCTGTCCGCGCGTCATCACGCGACCAACGTTGCGCAGCAGAATCTCCAGCAGCTCGAATTCCTTCAGCGGCATGGGTACTTCCTCGCCGTTGACCGTCACCACGTGGCGATCGATGTCCATGCGCACGGGGCCGCCCGTAAGAACCGCGTCCATCGGCATGTCGGGCTCGGCGGAACGGCGGCGCAGCACCGCGCGGATGCGTGCAATCAGCTCGCGCGCCGAGTACGGCTTCGTCACGTAGTCGTCGGCGCCCAGCTCCAGGCCAAACACCTTATCCAGCTCGGAGTCCTTGGCGGTCAGCATGATAATCGGTACCGAGGACACCTCGCGGAGCTTACGGCACACCTCCGTGCCGGGCATACCGGGAAGCATCACGTCCAGCAGCACCAGGTCGGCGCCCTCGCGCTCGAAGGTGGGCAGCGCGTCCAGGCCATTGTCCACCACGACCGTCTGAAAACCCTCACGCCCCAGCAGGAAGGCCAGGGGATCCGACAGGGCCTCTTCGTCCTCAACAATCAGAATTTTCGTCATACTTTATCCTTGATTCCCATAAAACCTATACCGCTAACACTACACTGTGAGCGGTGCCTCCGGCGCCTCGGTCAGCGGCAGGGCCAACGTGAACGTCGAGCCCTCCTGCGGCATCGAACGCACCGTCACACTGCCGCCGTGCTGAGTCATCACATGCTTCACGATGCTCAGGCCCAGGCCCGTGCCGCCGGTCTGACGAGAGCGAGCCGGGTCCACCCGGTAAAAACGCTCGAAGATGCGCTTCTGCTCATCCTCGGGAATACCCACGCCCTGATCCGACACCTCAATGAGCAGCTGATCGGCCACGCGGTGCACCAGAATGTCCACCTTCGTATGTTCGGGCGAGTAGCGAATCGCGTTCTCCACCAGGTTCTGCACGGCCATACCCAGAAGCTCGGCGTCGCCGTACACCTCGGGGGCGTCCTCAATGCGGCTGGAAACCTGAATGTCCTTCTCCTCGGCAGCCAGGTGGGAGCGGTCCATCGCGTCCGCCACCAGGGTGGGCACGGACACCGGGCCGCCACGGGCAATCACGTCGGTCGACTGCAATCGTGAGAGCTCGATAATGTCGCGCACCAGCGCGGAGAGGCGGCGCGTCTCCTTGTGCAGGCGGCCCACGAAGTACTCAATCGCCTCCGGGTCATCGCTAGCCTGCTCAATCGCCTCCGCGAGTAGGCTCACCGCGCCCACGGGTGTCTTCAGCTCGTGCGACACGTTCGCTACGAAGTCGTTACGCATGCGTTGCACGCGAGAAATTTCGGTGCGGTCGTCGGCAAGCACCAGGATGTATTCGTCGCCCAGGGAGGCCACGCGAACATCCAGGACCAGTGCCTCGCTCTCGCCGCGGTCAATCTCAAAGCTTTGCTCGGCAAAAATACCGCGGTGGCGCACCGTGCGAATCATGCTAGCCAGCTCGGGCGAGGTGACCGTATGCCCGCGCACCAGGCCCATCGCGTAGGCGCCCGGCGAGGCCTGGACCACTCCCCCCACCTCGTCGATGACCAGGTAGGCGCGGCCAATCACCGCCAGCACCTGAGCCGCACCGTCACGCAGCGTCGGTGCGGATACGAGGCTACGCTCACGCTCACGCTCACTACGGGCCACCGCGTTCATGCTCAGGACGCCGACCAGCAGACCTATCATGCCCGCGATGAAGGCGATCAGACCGGCATCCATACGTTCTCCTCCTGCGTGGGTATCTTCCACAAGTATATTGAACAGCCGCCCACCCAAGAGGTCGGCCCACGCAATGAGCCGCCCACCGAAACGGTGAGCGGCTCATAATCACGCGGGCGCTCTGCAGAGCGAACCTCGCGAGAGGTAATTACTTACCCTGGTTTGCCACGGCTGCGATGGCGTCCTTAGCAGCCTCGGGATCGAGGTACTCGCCAGCCTTAATGGGCTTAAAGTTCTCATCCAGCTCGTAGTACAGCGGGATACCGGTCGGGATGTTCAGGCCGGCGATGTCCTCGTCGGAAATGCCCTCGAGGTGCTTGACCAGCGAACGCAGGGAGTTACCGTGCGCTGCCACCAGAACGGTCTTGCCTGCTGCCAGGTCGGGCTTGATGTCCGACTCCCAGTAGGGGAGCATACGGCCCAGAACGTCCTTGAGGCACTCGGTGCGGGGAGCGTTCTCAACGTTGGCGTAACGAGGGTCGTGTGCCTGCGAGTAGGGATCGTTGTCGTCCAGCGGGGGCGGCGGAACGTCGTAGGAACGACGCCAGGTCATGAACTTCTCGTCGCCGTATTCCTCACGAATCTCGGACTTGTTCTTACCCTGCAGGGCGCCGTAGTGACGCTCGTTCAGGCGCCAGGTGCGCTTGACGGGAATCCACAGGCGGTCCGCTGCATCCAGGGCGATGTTTGCGGTGTTGATAGCGCGACGCTGCAGGGAGGTGTGCACAACATCGGGGAGGATGTTGCGCTCTGCCAGCAGCTCGCCGCCGCGCTTAGCCTCGGCGCGGCCCTTGTCGGTCAGGTTGACATCCACCCAGCCGGTGAACAGGTTCTTCTCGTTCCACTCGGACTGGCCGTGGCGCAGGAGTACTAGTTTGTAAGTCATGCTTCTATTTTTTCATTTACCCGCCGGTTTGTCATGCCTTCGAGGGCAGAAAATCCGGGTTCTCCCAAAAACTTGCCGGATGCACCGCTTAGCTGGCAGAAAGCCCCGCACCCCGCGCCCGGAAATCGTTCCGGAACGCGGTATGCGGGGCTCACCGTATGCGCTTGCGACGGCCACAAGGTGGGCGCGGATGCTTCGCTGAAAACCTCCTAGAAGCGGCGGCCACCCACTACGGGCCACACACCGGCCAGGAACACGCCGCTCACCACGGCAGCCATCAGCTGCAGCATCAGCATCGTGTTACCCGCGCCGGTGAAGGCCGAGAAGACGCCCAGCACCTGCACCACGGCGGAGACGCCGGTCAGGGCAAGCCAGGTGTTCTTAGGACGCTTGCCCGCGAACTCGTAGGCGTTGGCCGGCGCGGTCCATGCACGGTACAGCGCCAGAACGCCGATCACGGCACCGGCGGCCGACAGCAGCAGGTTAATCAGAAAGGTCGCGTAGAGGACCAGGACAATAGGAGACATTGTATTCCTTCACTCGAGCGGCCGTATAGCCGGGTACCCAGTACCCTAGCACACTACCGTAGCTAACGGTGCCTTATCGAACGGCCTTGAAGGCCTCGACCAGATCATTGTAGAGGTCATCGACGTTCTCGATACCCACGGACAGGCGCAGCATCGACTCGGGAATCGACTCCGGCTCGCTGCCATGGCGGCGGCGGCGCTCCACGAGGGATTCCACACCGCCGAGGGAGGTGGCGGGGGTCCACACCTTCAGCGCCTCAACCACGTTGCGGGCTCCCTGCGCGTCGGTATCCAGCGTGATGCACAGAATCGCGCCGAAGCCGGACATCTGCTTCTTCGCGACCTCGTGGCCACGGTGGCTCTCAAGACCCGGGTAGCGCACCTCCGAGACAAAGGGGTGTTCGCTCAGACGCTCGGCCAGCACCTGCGCGTTCTGCACCGCACGTTCCACGCGCAGCGCCAGGGTACGCAGGCCGCGCAGGCCCAGCCACGCCTCCATGGGCCCGGGGATCGCGCCGTTGGTGATGCGGTAGTGCAGCATCGCCTTGTACAGCTCCTCGTTCGAGGTGAGGGTCATGCCCAGCAGCACGTCCGAGTGGCCGGCCAGGAACTTCGTGGCCGAGTGCACCACAACGTCGGCGCCCAGGTCGAGCGGACGCTGCAGAATCGGGGTGGCAAAGGTGTTGTCCACGGCGGTCACGACGCCCAGGCGGCGAGCTGCGGCAAGAATCTCGGGCAGATCCCCCACCTCAAGCATGGGGTTGGTGGGGCTCTCAAGCCAGGCCAGGACCTTCGGGGAGGAGTAGTTCACGTTTTCCGGGGTCACGCCGGCGCGGGCTGCGGCGTCCTCCAGGGCTGCGATAACGCTGGCGGTGTCCTCAATGTCCACGCGCACCAGCTCGATGATGCCGCGGCGCTCCAGATCCTTGCACAGGGTCACGGACGCCATGTAGGCGTGCTTAGGAATCAGGACGATAGCGCCCACCGGCACCAGGTCAATCACGGAGGAAACGGCGGCCATGCCGGAGGGGAACAGCAAGCCGGGCTGGGAAGCGTTCTCCAGCTTAGCGACAACCTCTTCCATGCCCTCCCAAGTCGGGTTCGAGAAACGGGCGTACACGCGGTCGTGCTCAATGTTGACGGCGTCCACGCCGCGGTAGGTGGAAGTCAGAACAATCGGAGGGTTCACCGGCGCATCATGCTCGTGGGCGGGGCGGCCACCGGCGACTACATAGGTTTCAGCGGAATAGTTCATGTCATGGTTATCTGCACTCATGCCTTTAAGCCTGGCACACCGAGGCCTCGAACGCATACCTCACCCGGCACTTTCCGCTCAGGATTAACACGCTTTTTACGCGAGGGCGCTGCCAAGTCCCGTGCGAAGGCCGTTGCGGCTCCCACCGGCAGGCTGCCGACGCGCACCGCAGGCCCACGGTGAACCCGGTACCCTTAAGGGGTGATGGATACTCTCAGCTACACCCCCCTCCCCGATTCCGCGGACCCCGCCAACCGCCGCGGGCTCTTCATCGTGGTCGAAGGAGGCGACGGCGCCGGCAAAACCACCCAGCTCACCCTATTGAATGAGGCGCTCCGCGCCCGAGGCTACCGGGTCGTCACCACCCGAGAGCCGGGTGGCACCGAAATCGGCGAGAAGCTACGCGCCCTCGTGCTCGAGGCGGGCCAGGGTGCTATTGACGACCGCACCGAGGCGCTCATCTTCGCGGCCTCCCGCGCCGCGCACGCGGCTCAGCTGATTCGCCCCGCACTCGCCGAGGGAGCGATCGTGCTCTGCGACCGCTACATCGATTCTTCCGCCGCCTACCAGGGCGTGGGCCGCGATCTCGGGGTGAACACTATTGTTGACCTGAGCCGCTGGGCCACCGCAGACCTGGTGCCGGACGCAACCCTGCTCCTGAGCGTGCCCCTGCGCGCCGAGCAGGAGCGCATGACCGAGCGCGGCACTGTGGACCGCATCGAGGCCGAGGGCGCCGATTTTAAGGCGCGCATCCACTCCGCCTTCGAGCGGATTGCCCGCGAGGATTCCAACGGTTCGCACTGCATCGTCGACGGTGTAGGCACAATTGAAGAGGTGCACGCTCGCGTCCTTGAGGTAGTGAAGCCGTTGCTGAGCCAACGTATTCTTGACCGCTCCGCCGCGCCGCGAGTGACCGAGCCGAAGGCCGAGGGGGATGCATGAGTCTGTGGGATTCGCTTCTGATCCCTGAGCGTGAGCGCGACCAGTTGCGTCGCGATGTCGCCTCCTCACGCCCGACCCACGCCTGGCTGTTTACGGGCGCGGCCGGCGCGCCCCATCGCGAGGCGGCCAAGGTATTTGCCGCGGCCCTGCTCTGCGAACAGCCCGATCCGCAGAACCGCGGATGCGGTGAGTGCAAGGGCTGCGTGACCGTGATGAACGGTTCGCATGCGGACTTCACGCACTTTAGGACCGAGGCCACGAACATCAGCATCGAGGAGGCACGCGAGCTGGTCATGAAGGCCCAGGACCGCCCGACGGTGGGCCGCTGGCGAGTGATTCTGCTCGAGGATACCGAGCGCATGCCCGAGCGCACCTCGAACGTGCTACTCAAGGCCATCGAGGAGCCGCCCCCGCACACCATCTGGCTGTTGACGGCTCCTTCTCCCACGGATGTGCTGGTCACGATTCGTTCGCGTTGCCGTCCGGTGCAGTTGCCGGTGCCCTCGGAGGAGCAGGTGCACGGGTATCTTCTCTCGCGCGGTGTGGCCGACCCGCTGGCGCGCCGCGCGGCACGCCTGGCCATGGGCGACGCCGAGGAGGGGTACCGCCTGGCCACCGATGAGCAGGCCATGGCCCGCCGGGAGATGACCACCTCCCTCATTCTGAACGTCCGTTCCATTTCTTCGGCGTTTAGCGCGGCGGAAAAACTCACCGACCTGGCAGAACAGGATGCCCAGGCGGTCTCCGCTGCAAAGGATGAGCGGGAGCGCGCCGAGCTGATGGCCCTGTTGGGCATCCGCGAGGGCGAGCGAGTGGCTCCGACCCTGCGCGCCCAGGTGCGCAGGCTTGAAGACCAGCAGAAGCGCCGGGCCAAGCGCGTGGCTTCCGATACGCTGCTGCATTCGGTGGCCCAGGTGCAGACCGTACTTCGCGATGCACTGACGCTCTCCCTTTCGGCGCAGCTACCGCTCATTAACGAGCACCTGCGCGAGCCGCTGACAGCGTGGTGCGAGCGTCGCTCCCCCGAGCAGCTCCTGCAGGACGTGCAAGCGGTAGAGATTACCCTGCGCCGTCTGCGCACGAACGCGAACGCACGCCTGGCGCTTGAGGCGCTCATGAGCCGCTTCGTCGCGTAGGCTCGCGCCCGAGGTTAAGCAGGCCCCCGCATTTTATTACAGCGATTTCTTCGCCCGGTACCGCGGGCTTGCGTTGGCCCGGGCGAACCGGCACCCGCCTAGTTACGGAAACCGTGCACCGGCGAGGGAATACGGCCGCAACGGGCGATAAACGCCTCTGCACTCGGGGTGTGCGTGGGCATGACCGGCGCGCGGCCCAGCAGGCCGCCGAACTCGACCATATCGCCCACGCCCAGACCCACGGCCGGGATAACGCGCACGGCGGTGGTCTTGTGGTTCATCACGCCGATGGCAGCCTCGTCTGCAATCATGGCCGAGAGGGTCGCGGCGGAGGTGTCGCCGGGAACGGCTACCATGTCCAGGCCGACGGAGCAGATGGCGGTCATAGCCTCGAGCTTATCCAGGGTAATCTGGCCGGCGGCGGCGGATTCAATCATGCCGATGTCCTCAGAGATCGGAATGAAGGAGCCGGAAAGACCGCCGACGTTCGAGCAGGCCATGAGACCTCCCTTCTTAACCGCGTCGTTGAGCAGCGCGAGGGCCGCGACGGTGCCGTGGGTGCCGACGGTTTCCAGACCCATCTCCTCGAGGATGTGAGCCACGGAGTCACCAATCTCTGCGGTGGGTGCCAGAGAGAGGTCGATAATGTTGAACTGCACGCCAAGGCGTTCAGCGGCGAGGGTACCGACCAGCTGACCGACGCGGGTAATCTTGAAGGCCGCCTTCTTGATTTCTTCGGCGCAGGTGTCAAAGGATTCGCCGCGCACCTTCTGCAGGGCGCGGTGCACCACGCCGGGGCCGGAGACGCCCACGGAGATGGTGGTGTCTGCCTCCTGCACGCCGTGGAAGGCGCCGGCCATGAAGGGGTTGTCGCTGACGGCGTTGGCGAAGACCACGAGCTTGGCGCAGCCGAAGCCGTGCGTATCGGCGGTCAGGTCGGCGGTGGCGCGGATGGTTTCGCCCATGAGCTTGACGGCGCTCATGTTGATGCCGGCACGGGAGGAGCCGATATCCACGGAGGAGCAGACCACGTCGGTCTCGGCGAGGGCGCGGGGAATGGAGCGAATCAGCTTTTCGTCGGCGGGGGTCATGCCCTTATCGACGAGGGCGCTGAAGCCGCCCACGAAGTTCACGCCCACGGCTTTGGCCGCCGCGTCGAGGGTGCGGGCGAACTCCACGTAGTCCTCGTCATCGGATGCACCGGCCACCAGCGCGATGGGGGTGACGGCGATGCGCTTGTTGACAATCGGGATGCCAAGCTCGGCCTCGATGCCTTCACAGACGCTCACGAGGTTTGCCGCGCGGGTGGTGATCTTCTCGTAAATCTTGCGGCGGGCTACTTCGCCGTCGGAGTCGGCACAGTCGAGCAGGGAGATGCCCATGGTGACGGTGCGGATATCGAGTTTTTCTTCCTCGATCATGCGGATGGTTTCGAGAATATTGCTGTTCATCATGGTGGCCGCCTAGAGGGTGTGCATTGCCTTGAAGATGGACTCGGCCTGAATACGGATCTGCACCCTCTGCTCGCGCTCGACGCCGACCATGGCTTCCTGCAGGTCGATGAGGTTCTGTTCGTCCTTGTTGAAGGAGCAGTGCATAATCATGGTGAAGTATTCGCCCATGATGGTCTGGGAGACGTCCAGGACGTTGACCTTGCGCTCAGCCAGGGCGGTGGTGACCGCGGCGATGATGCCCTCGTGGTCGATGCCTGTAACAGTGATGATGATCTTCACGGTGTTCTCCTTGGGGATGGTGCGAATACTGACGGTGGATGCGTCCAGCTGCCGCGGCGGGCGGAATCACCCGGGTTTTATGCATAGAAGAACGAACCTATGCATACTTATACCAACAATTATAGGTTACCCAGGCCACAGATAACAGGGGAACGGGCACTATTTTGCAAAGCCGCACCCCAAACCTTCAAAACCCGAGAATAAAAAATCCGCGGCTTCACCGATATAGATATCGAAAAAACCGCGGATTCTTATAAGTCTGTGTATCTAAAACCCCTAACGGAACTTAGATATTAAACGTAGGATGCGATATACAGCTCGCCGCTACCGCTCAGCACGGCCTCGGAGGGCTCACCCACGTGCAGTACCGACTCGGTGGCGCCCAGAACGAACTCTTCGGTGCCGTTGCCGTCCTTGGCCTGAATCGTCACCTTACCCGCGACACTCAGGGCCGCGCTAATGCCCTTGAAGGTGTAGCTTAGCGGCTTGCCCTCTTCAACGCGAACACGGGTCACGCTCATGCGCTCATCCCACATGGCGTAGGTGCCCAGGGGTCCGTCCTCGGGGTTGGGGCGCTGGATGACGGGGGCGTCCTGCTTCTCGCCGAGCACCTTAATGAGTTCCTCGGTGTCGATATGCTTGGCGGTCAGGCCGGCACGCATCACGTTATCGGAGGGGTTCATCAGCTCAATGGCGGTACCCGAAACGTAGGCGTGCACCTGGCCGTCGGGGGTAAAGGCGGACTCGCCGGGAGCAAGGTGCACCAGGTTCATCACGAAGGCCACGAGCAGACCGCGGTCACCGGGGTACTTGCCGTCCACGATGCGCACGAGCTCGGCGGCGTCGGCTACCACATCGTTCGAGGCGCCCAGCAGCCCGGGGGCGGTGTCTACCAGGTGCTGCACTGCGGCGGAGGCGGTCTCCTCGGGCAGGCGGATAATCTCGGTCAGAAGCTGCTTGGGGCTGAGCTCGGCACGCTCGGCCAGCCAGGCGGCACCGAATGCGGCGGCCAGGGTCTTGAGCTGCTCGACGGGGCGCACGCCGGTGAGCACGCGCATCGGGCTCAGCGCGATGACGGTCTCGGGCTTGGAGTAGCGGTCCTTGTAGTTGCGGTAGGGCGCATCAATCGCGATACCGCGGGCCTGCTCGTCCTCGAAGCCGGCGATGGCCTGTTCGGGGGTAGGGTGCACCTGAATGGACAGGGGGGCGTCAATCGCAAGGATTTTAAAGAGGAAGGGGAACCAGTCGGAGGTTCGGTCCGGGCGCAGGAAGCGGGAGGGATTCTCCACGATCAGCTCGTTCAGCGGGGATTCGGCGCCGTCCACGGTAGCGCGCGAGGGCGCAGCCGGATGCGCACCCACCCACACCTCAGCTTCGGGCTGTTCGGTGGGTACGGGCACGCCACGCATACGTCCTAGAATTTCGCGTGAACCCCACGCATAATTCTGAATCTGGTTTTTAAGGGAAAAAATCTCACCCATGGGGAAAAATACCTCTCGCCGGGGGCTGTCTGATGTAAGTGACGTGATAAAAAACCCATATATTCAGCGGAATTTATAAGGTTTTACCTGCCCATTATAGGGGCTTAGTAGACTTCTTTACCGCTAAAATAAAAGGCGTGACTACTATTAATCTACATGACTCATTCAAGGCGTACGACGTGCGTGGCATCGTCGGCGAGACCATTACTGCAGAGACTGTTCGCGCTACCGGTGCGGCATTTGTCGATGTTCTGGGACTGCAGGGCCAGACCGTCCTGGTCGGTGGCGATATGCGTCCCTCCTCTCCCGAATTCATGGATGCATTTGCCCAGGGTGCAACCGCTCGCGGCGCAAACGTTGAAAAGATCGGTCTGATTTCTACCGACGTTCTTTACTTTGCATGTGGCGTTGAAAACGCCGCCGGTGTTACCTTTACCGCTAGCCACAACCCTGCCGAATACAACGGTATGAAGATGGCTAAGGCCGGCGCCGTTCCGGTGTCCTCCGAAACCGGTCTGTTTGACATCCGCGACCAGGCACAGAAGTACCTGGACGCCGGCGAGATTCCCTCGGTTGAGAAGGTCGGCACCGTGACCGAGAAGGACATCCTCAAGCCCTACGCAGAGTACCTGCGCAAGCTCGTGGACCTCTCCTCCATCCGCCCGCTGAAGGTCGTGGTGGACGCCGGTAACGGCATGGGCGGTATGACCACCCCCGCCGTTCTGGGCGACACCATCCTGCCGGGCCTGCCCCTGGAAATCGTTCCCCTGTACTTCGAGCTGGACGGCACCTTCCCGAACCACCCGGCCAACCCGCTGGAGCCGGCCAACCTGGTCGACCTGCAGAAGGCTGTCGTGGAGCACGGCGCAGACATCGGTCTCGCCTTCGACGGCGACGCCGACCGCTGCTTCGTGATTGACGAGAAGGGTAACGCAGTGACCCCCTCGGCCGTGACCGCTCTGGTGGCCGAGCGCGAGATTGCCCGTGCCAAGGCTGAGGGCAACGAAGAGCCCGTCATCATCTACAACCTGATCACCTCGAAGGCTGTGCCCGAGCTCGTTGAGAAGCTGGGCGGCCGCGCCGTGAAGACCCGCGTTGGTCACTCCTTCATCAAGGCCGTCATGGCCAAGGAGAACGGTGTGTTCGGTGGCGAGCACTCCGCTCACTACTACTTCAAGGACTTCTTCAACGCCGACACCGGTATGCTGGCCGCTATGCACGTGCTGGCAGCTCTGGGTGGCGACGACAAGCCCCTCTCCGAGATCAGCGCGAAGTACTCCCCGTACGTTGCCTCCGGCGAGATTAACTCCGAGATTGAAGACAAGGCTGCCGCTGTGGACCGTGTGCGTGCACACTACGCTAACGCTCCCGTGGTTGTTGAGGATTCCGACGGCACCACCTTCACCAACACCGAAGAGGGCTGGTGGGTTAACCTGCGTCCGTCGAACACCGAGCCGTTCCTGCGCCTGAACCTTGAGGCACCGGATGTCGCCACTATGGAGCGCGTCCGCGACGAGGTTCTGGCTCTGGTTCGCCAGGGCTAAGCTCTTCGCTAGCTACTAAAAAATCCCGCCCCGCAGAATATGTCTGCGGGGCGGGATTTTTTATTTTGATTGCTGATTCCGACTAAGTTTTTCTGTCAAACAGGGGAACCCAGTCGACGAACCGGCTTGCGAGGTTTTTACGCTTCGCGTGCCTGGTCGTGGAGCATCCACTGGTCCGGGCCGAAGATCTCGTAGTTGATGTTCTTGCCGGGGACACCCGCATCCACCAGTGCGGAACGCACGCCCTGCATGAAGGGTAGCGGGCCGCAGAGGTACACGTTGGCGTTGGAGGGAACGTCCAGCTTGGAGACGTCCACGCGGCCGGTGTAGTCACCGCCCTCGCCCTCGATAAAGGAGACGAGGCGACCGTTGGGCAGCTTGCCGACGAGCTCGACGAGCTCTTCGCGCAGGGGCCAGGTGTCCAGGCGGCGGTCTGCGTGGACCACGGTCACGGGGCGGTTCGAGCCCTTCTCAACCAGCTCGGAGAGGAAGCTGAGCATGGGGGTGGTGCCGATACCCGCGGAGAAGAGGTACAGGGGTGCCTCGGGGTCGCCGAAGCCCTCCAGGGTCAGGTCGCCGTAGGGGTTGGAGAGCTCAACGACGTCGCCGACCTTCAGCTCGTGCAGGATGGAGGTCATCTCGCCGTTGGGGTCGAGCTTCACGCCGATGCGGCGCTGGTTCTTCTCGCTGGGCAGCAGGGTGTACTGGCGTGCCTGGCGCAGACCGTCGCGTGCGGGAACGGTGACGGAGACGTACTGGCCGCCCTTGGACTCGGTCATGGGGGTGTCATCGGCGGGCTCGAAGGTCAGCACGACGACGTTCTCGCCGGTCTCCTTGCGGTCCACAACCTTGAAGGGTGCGCGGGTCACATCGTTGGCCTGAGAAGCGTACAGCCCCTTCTCCAGCTTGATGAGGGCGTTGCCCATGAGCCAGTAGACCTCGGTCCAGGCGTCGACGATTTCGGGGGTGGCCAGGTCGCCGAGGTTAGCGGCGATAGCCTCGAAGAGGTACTTGTAGACGGTGGGGTACTCTTCTTCCTTCAGGCCCAAGGAGGCGTGCTTGTGTGCAACGCGAGAGAGGACCTCGTCGGGGTAGGAGTTCGGGTGCTCGACAATGTAGGAGGCAAACACGGCGATGGAGCCGGCCAGTGCGCGGGGCTGGGTGCCCTCGAGCTGGGAGGAGCGGGAGAACATGCCGTCCATCAGGTCGGGGCGGGCGGCGAACATTCGACGGTAGAAGTCGGGAGTGATGTCGTTAATGCGCTCGGCGATGATGGGCAGGGTCGCCTCGATAACCGGGCGGGACTTTTCGGAGAGCATCGGTGTATGCCTTCTTCCTGTAACGGTCACCCACGGGATCCGGAAGCGTTGCGGGCCGACGTTGGTGGCGACCCCGAGGTGCCCCGAAGGTCACCCCGTTGGTGACAAAGTGTTTATAAAACACCCCTACCCTAACACTTTGACCTATGTTTGCGTTTTCTCAGGGCGTACTGTGTGCCGGGAGCACCCCGACTCACGGGTACTTAAGGTTTGTTTAGACCTGAAGTGTCAACTAAGTGAGACACAATATATTTGCGCTAGAAAAGCTGATTTCGCGAGTGACTAGCGACGGTGCATGCATAAAAATTCTGCAATGAATATATATTTTCACGAGAAAGTTTGCACACTCACGAAATAATGACTCTGCTCACATTTTTATACCGTGAGCTCAAATCTGCATATTTTCGAAAATAGTGCACGTTTACAGCCCCAAGTAGTCGTCCCGGAACTAGTCGGCAAGGCTCTCCACCGAGCCTCCAGATGACCTACGAAAAAGCGGGAATCGCGTTCTCCGGAGGAGCCATTCCGAGCTCCAGAAGGATCGGACCCACGGGGCTGGCACCCGCGGTCAATTCGGTAATCGTCACTGAATCCACGGCAGCATAGAAAGCCTCGCGAGCCCTCGCCAGTACGTTGCGCAGGCGGCAGAACTTATCCAGGGGGCAGTGGCCGTTCTCATCCTCACACTCAATCATGGGGATGTCACCCTCAGTAGCACGAAGAATGGTGCCCACCGTCACCGAACGCCCGGATTCCGAGAGCATTACACCTCCGGAGCGACCGCGCGTCGAATCCAGATACCCCTGGTTCACCAGGAACGCCACGGCCTTCGCCACGTGATTGTAGGGAGTATCCACGCCCTCCGCGATCTTCTGGGTCGACAGCTTCTGCCCCGGCTCCAGGGCAGACAGGAGCATCAGCACACGGAGCGAGACATCCGAGAATGCTGTCAAACGCATGGATACTCCTTTACTACTTCGCCTTCAGCGGGGAACCCGCCGAGCATCCGGTGGCACGCGCACCGCATCGACAGACCGGGGCGCGTCAAAAACATACACAGGCATTGTATCGATGCGCTCCATGTGCTGAAAGTTAGAGGCCTCTTCCCCACTCGATTGAAGGTGTCCAAATATTTCTTCGGCTCGTTCGCATTATCTTTTACGGTGCATAGCTTTACATTTCAAATTCGCGCGCTCGGTGCCCGGCAGATAGGCAAGGGGCGGAACCTCAACCGAGATTCCGCCCCTTCAACCACTCAAAGAGTTAGCGATTTAACCTCACCAAATTAGTCCTCCAGGGACTTGGCCAGGGCATCGCGCTGCTCGCGAACCTCGGCGGGCAGCTTATCGCCGAACTTAGCCAGCCACTCGTCGATGCCGGGAAGCTCAGCGGCCCACTCGTCCTTCGAGACAGCCAGGGCAGCCTTCAGCTCTTCCTCGGAGATTTCCAGACCGGTCAGGTCCAGGTCTTCCTTGGTGGGAACGGTGCCCAGGAAGGTCTCCTCGCCGCCGACCTTGCCATCCAGGCGGTCGAAAATCCACTTGACCACGCGAGAGTTCTCACCGAAGCCGGGCCATGCGAAGCCTCCGTCGGGGGTGCGGCGGAACCAGTTGACGTAGTAAATCTTCGGCATGTTCTCTGCACCGTGCTTCTTGCCCAGGTCAATCCAGTGCTGGAAGTAGTCACCGGCGTTATAACCGATGAAGGGCAGCATGGCCATCGGGTCGCGGCGAATCACGCCGACGGCACCCTTAGCGGCCGCGGTGGTCTCCGAGGACAGGGTGACGGCGCGGAACACACCCTGCTCCCAGCTGTCAGACTCGGACACCAGCGGAACGGTGGTCTTGCGACGGCCACCCAGAACGATGGCGCTCAGCGGCACACCCTCGGGGTCGTAGTACTCGGGAGCGAGCATATCCACCTGGGATGCGGGGGTGCAGAAGCGGGAGTTCGGGTGAGCTGCCGGGCGGCCAGACTCGGGGGTCCAGTCCTTGCCGGTCCAGTCAATCAGGTGTGCGGGAACCTCGTCGGTCTTGCCCTCCCACCAGACGGAGCCGTCGTCGGTCAGTGCAACGTTGGTGAAGATGGTGTTGCCCTTGGCAATAGCCTTCATAGCGTTCGGGTTGGTGGAGTAACCGGTACCCGGTGCCACGCCGAACAGGCCGGCCTCGGGGTTGACCACGCGTGCCTGGTGGTTCTCGTCGAACTCAATCCAAGCGATGTCGTCGCCGACCATCTCAGCCTTCCAGCCGTCAATGGTGGGCTCCATCATTGCGAAGTTGGTCTTACCGCAAGCCGAGGGGAACGCTGCGGAGATGTAGCGAACCTTGCCCTCGGGGTTGGTCATCTTCAGGATGAGCATGTGCTCTGCCATCCAGCCCTCGTCGCGACCGATGACGGATGCGATGCGCAGTGCGTAGCACTTCTTGCCCAGCAGTGCGTTGCCGCCGTAGCCGGAACCGAAGGACCAGATTTCGCGGGTCTCGGGGAACTGGACGATGTACTTCTCGGGGTTGCAGGGCCAGGAAACATCCTTCTGGCCGGGCTCCAGGGGTGCACCGACGGAGTGCAGGGCCTTGACGAAGAAGCCATTGGTCTCGTTCAGCTTGGCCAGAACGTCCTTGCCGATGGTTGCCATGATGCGCATGGAGCAGACAACGTATGCGGAGTCGCTGAGCTCAACAGCAATCTTGGGGTTCTTAGCCTTCAGGGAGCCCATGACGAAGGGAATGACGTACATGGTGCGGCCGCGCATGGAGCCCTCGAAAAGACCGGTCAGGGTCTGCTTCATTTCGACGGGATCGCGCCAGTTATTGGTCGGGCCGGCGCCCTCTTCGGTCTCGGAGCAGATGAAGGTGCGCTCCTCGACACGTGCCACGTCGTCGGGATCGGAGAAAGCGGCGTAGGAGTTCGGGAACTCGTGATCGCTCAGGCGGACAAAGGTTCCGGCGTCCACCAGCTCCTGCGCAAGGCGGTTATATTCTTCCTCGGAGCCGTCCACCCAGTAGATGTGGTCGGGCTGCGTCAGCGCGGCAACCTCGCGAACCCATTCCAGAAGACCCTGGTGGGTGGTGGGTGCGCTCTGCAGCTCCTTTTCGAGTTCGGCAGAGAGAGTACGAGTTGAGGTGTCAGCCATTGACGTTTTCCCCTTCAATCGGTAAATACCGCGGATACTACGTTGATCCGCGATAGGTCTGCGGTAGCGAAGAAGCAGTTAAAAACTACAAGCGTGCAAATAACGGTGAATATGCACGCTTGGACAGAAGCCACTTCCTCGTGATGCTTACAGAATAACGCATTAACGACCCGAACATCCTTCTATGACGTTATTTCTTACGTTCCGCCCGTCACACCTTCAGCAGGAAGACACCGAGGGTAATCAATGAGAAATTCGAGGGCCGGAGGGTAAGAATCGTACGGGGCGGAGGGTTCTCGCAGGGGATCCCCACCTCCCGTTCGGAGCAGCACAAAAATATTTTAAAAAATTTTCCGGGAACCAAAAACCCCGGAATTTCGCGGTAAAACGAGGCATTACAACACTCCGGCGACCCAAAAATGGGACCCTTTTGAGTTTTTCGACTTGCAGGCTCTCCGTAACCTCCGTATAGTATTACCTGTTGCCGCGACGGATTGAAGAAATCCGAAGTGAGGAACATGCGCCTGTAGCTCAACGGATAGAGCATCTGACTACGGATCAGAAGGTTGGGGGTTCGAATCCCTTCGGGCGCACCACCGATCCCCGGTTCTTCGGAACCGGGGATTTTTTGTATCCCCGGACATGTGAGCCCGGACGGGGTCACCTTCCCCCGCCTATTGTGGGCGCGGCGGGTGCATCCTCACCAAAAATCCGCATTTCACCCGCACAATATGACGTGCGCCGGCGCACACCGGTGAAAAAACGCATAGGATGGAAACAAGACCTTCCACGCCCAAGTTGGAGGGACACATCACGCGAAGGAGCACCATGGCTCAGTTATCCATCCCGCAATCCCTCATAGGTGCGCTTATCGATATTGCAGATCTAGGAACACTCGACTACTTCGCCCCCAGCGAGCGATGCGCACACTGGGCCCTCTACGACAATCAACGCCGCGAGTTGCTCTGCCCCTGCGCCCCCGCCGAGGTGCCGAGCATTGAGAAGCTCTTCGAGAGCGCCGCAAAAATTCTCTACGAAAACTTCCCGCGCTATATCGATACGCCCGACCAAATCATCCCGTACACCTCGCGTCAGGAGCTTATGGCCGCCCTCCTGCGAGGAGAGGACACCGCAGAAGGCCCTGAAGACACCGGCGCAGAGGGCAACGACGCAGAAACCGTTACCGAGGCCGGGGAAGCTACCGAGGGAATCGTCGTGCAGAGCGGCGAAGAAACGAGTGAATCGGCCGAGGCCGTTGCACCGGCTGCGGAGAAGCCCAAGCCCTCCCCCGCGCTGATGGCTCGCCGCGCCCGACCGGTAGCCGAGCAGGAGACTCCCGGAGAGCAGACGGTCGAGGAGAAGGGTCTCGCCCCCTCGGAGGCCCCCAAGCCCAGCGTCCCGAAGCCCAGCGTCCCGAAGCCCTCCGCCGCCCAATTTGCAGCCCCCAAACCTGCCCCGCCGAAGCCCAGCGCACCGGTTGCCCCCGCACCCCTCGAGGTTTCCTCCGAGACGCGCCCGGCCGCGCCGAAGCCGCCGGCGCCCTCCGCGGCCCCCTCACCCAGCATGTTCCGCAAGGCGTCGCTCACCTACCGCCCGCCGCAGATCGAGGAGTACCTGCAGGGCCTGCGTGCCCGACAGCAGGCAGCAGAGCAGGCCACTGAGCAGAACGCCACCCCCGAAAACATCGCTTCGGACACCCCGAGCACCCCGACGCCGATGCCCGTGCCCTCCGCCGGAGCCGCGCGGACCGCGACGAAGAACGTTGCGCCCGAGGCTCCCACCCGCCCCGCAGGGGTCACCGCGGAAGATCGTGAGCGCGCCTACCGCATCCGTCCCGGGTTGCGTCAGCGCATGGAGCGCGAGGGACTCACCGAGGACCTCGTGCGCACCGTCCTGCGCGAGGGCGCAGCGGAACGAGTCAACGACTGGACGATTCGCTTCAGGCATGACGACTACCGCGTGGACGTCAACACCGCCTCCGCCGAGCTAATTACCGTCGTCGACGAGTACGAAGCCGAGTGCAACGACGGGGCCAATACCACCCTGGCCCGCGGCGAGTACACCCCGCTCAATGCTCTCAAAATGGCCTTCAGCGAGCGCGCCCGCGTCTTCCTCTCCAAGAACCCCGAGTTCGTCTTCGACCTTATGGTCCGCACGCTCGAGAACCCCGAAAGCGTGCGCATGGGTGAGGGCTGGACCCGCATCTACGCCGCGGAGGGGCTGGAGATGACCATCTCCCCGGATCAGCGGACCGTGCTCTCCCTGACCAAGACCTCCGATTTCCAGGCCCTGCACGGCGAGAGCCTGCGCCGCGCGCAGATTGAGGATCTCAGCGATGCCATTAACCGGCAGGCCGAGGCCGCCACATCCGAACAGCCCAAGCCCCAGAACGCTCAGAACGCCGAGGAGGAGAAGTAATGTCGGCCAAGCAGATTACCGTTCCTCTCGAGGTGTACGTGCGCCTGCAGGAGCTGGCCTCCCTGGCCGGCTACAGCTACCGCGAGGCGGAGGAGGGGACGGAGCGTACCTGGGACCTCACCAACGATGAGGGCGCCTCCCTGCTCGATGAGCGCGGCGCGATTCGCCCCGAGGCCGCAGAGCTCTACTTCACCCTGATGCCGCTCATCGCCCACGAATTCGTGCAGCAGCAGCAGGCCCTCGTGGAGGCCTACCGCAAGACCCCCAAGCCCGCCGCGGCGCGCGCGAAGATTCGTCCCTCCAACCAGCGGCTCATCCCGCTGACCGAGGTGCCGCTCGAGAATCAGCGTATCGCCGCGCGCATCGAACAGGAGTTTTACGGCGAGGTGCCGGAGAGCCGCCGCATTTACGGGGTGCTGCCCGGCGTCATGGACTACATGATGCGCCACGACCTTGGCTACGCTCTGCTGCTCGAGATTATCGAATCCCCCGAGAGCGTGGTACGTGAGGAGACCGCCGAGGAAAACCGCTACGGCCGCGAGGTCACCCTCTACACCCACGAGGATCTGGGCTACCAGGTTGTGTTGAACCCCCTCACCGTGGAGGTTCTGGCCCTGCGCCCGCTCAAGGCCTCGGCCGGCGGCTACCAGCTCTCCCTCGAGGCTCAGAGCCAGCTCAAGGCGCTGGGCCTGACGAGCGAGTACATTACGCGCATCCTGGATGAGGCCGATAACCGCCAGCCCATTCCTGGTACGAGCCGCACCGTGTACTCCCTCAACGGCTACCAGGTGGAGTTCTCACACTCCGATCAGCAGGTCATCCGCATTGCGCGCGGTGTCGCCGCGAACCGTAATCCCTTTGAGTCTCAGCCGCGCATGAGCGGACGAAAGCGCCAGCGCGGCCGCAAGATCCCGCACGACGTGGATGAGTTCGTTCAGCTGCTGCAGGAGCACGGATTCACGGTGACGATGGGCGGTAAGCACTACGATATCCGCCACGAGGCGCTGGCTCCGGGGCAAAAGGCCGTCACGTCGGTGACTCCCTCCGACTCGCAGCGTTGGCACCTGAATTCTGCGCGTCAGATCCGCAATACCTTCGGTGTTGATCTGCGCTACGCCGATCCGCGCGATAGCGTGCGCGGCATCGTGCGGGGTACCCGCCCCGCAAAGGATGCGCTCCCGGCGGAGGGCTCCGCGCCGGATGACGGCAAGCATCCCGCGGATAGCGTGAGCTGAAGGGCAGCGTTCCGAGGGTGAGCTGGCCGGATAGCCCGTACGTATAGACCGGGTTGGCAGACCCGGTGCGCGTTAGGCCGTGCGCTCGCAGAAGGGGCGGGGCTCGGGGGCTGTGCTCCCGGCGCCCCGCCCCTGCGTCTTTATGCTTTCCAAGGTATTTATTTGCACCCCGGGGCAGGAGTAAATGACGGGTCTTTCCCCGCTTGTCAAGGGATCAAAGGGTAGACTAGAAGCGAGCTATACGTGCTCTTCAGCATAAAAATTAATATGCGTTCCCGCAGGATGCGTGACGCTAGAGTTCGGGGTATCACATCGGTGGGGTTAATACCGGCCCCTGCCTCTACAATAGAAACGCATCACTACAGAAGAAGGAGAACGCATGGGCGTAACGATTAAGGTCACTGACGAAGCAGGCGAACACTACGATATTCAGTGGGAAGACCACCACACCCTCCTGGAGACCCTCCAGGCCAACGGCGTGCCGGTCCTCGCCACCTGCGGCGGTAACGCATCCTGCGCAACCTGCCACGCCTTCATTGACCCCGAGCACTACGCGGCTTCCGGTGAGCGCACCGAGGCCGAGCAGGACCTGCTCGACATGGTTGATGATGTCGCAAACGAATATTCCCGCCTGTGCTGCCAGGTTGAGTACGCCCCCGGTATGGACGGAGCAGAAATCCAAATGCAGGCGGCGATGTAACAATGTTTAAATCGGCTCAGGTACTCGCATCAACCACCCTCCTCTGCGGCGTGCTCGTGCTCAGTGGATGCGGCGCGTCCCAGGCCGGTCAGGATGCAGAGGACACCTCGGCACACCCGAGTGCCTCCGCATCGGTGAAGCCCGGCACGATTAGTGTGGCTTCCGAGAGCCCCAGCGCTTCGGTGGCCCCGGGCTCCATCACAGTTGTCAATAGCGCGTCCCCGGAGCACGGGGATTCTTCCTCCGCTCACGCCGAGGAGTCTAGCTCGGAGAATCACGAGTCGAAGCACGATCATTCGTCTTCTTCCTCGAGCGAGGCAAAGCACGAGGGTCTTCCCCCGGAGAATAGCGAGAGCAATAACGGCGAAGAGCGCAATGACTCCGATTCCGGGAACCGTCAGGGTTCTTCCTCGGATTCCGGTTCCTCTTCCTCGAACTCGGGTTCGTCGAATTCCTCCGGCGGCAACAGCAACGGTAATAACAACGGTAGCTCGAGCCGATCCGATAATTCCGGCCAGAAGAACGCCGAGGGACCCTCGCAGTGCTCCATGGATGATTTGAACGTTTCGGTCTCCGTGACGGACAACTCCCCCGGTGCACGCACCCTCACGCTGTACTTCCAGAATTCCAGCGATTCACCCTGTTCCCTGCGCGGGTACCCGCGCGTGATTTACGCGGACTCTTCGGGTAATTGGGTGGGGCGAGAGGCTTCTAACTCCTCCGAGTTCATGAACCCCGCCGGTGTGACCATCGCCCCGGGTGATAGCACCACGGTGGTAATGCGCTCCATCAATACGAGCCGCTTCGGCGATAGCTGCGGCGCGCGACAGGTGGAGGGCTTCCTGGTGGGCCTTGCCGGCGATCGGGACGGCGTTACCGTACCCTTCGACACGACGGCTTGTTCCTCTTCGGTCCCGCAGCTGTCCGTGGGCCAGTTTGGGGCACGCTAGGTAGCGCGACCCAGCAGGCGGCGCAGTAAGACGTTAAACGCGTATATAGTTCAAGGGCGGTTCCCCATCGCGGGGAACCGCCCTTGAACTATTTCTAAGCCTAATTCTTAGGCTCAAGGTTATGTGGCAGCTTCGCGCGTTTTAGACGGAGCGGGTAGCTTCCTCGTGACCAAAGCGCACGGGGCGATCGTAGCCGGCGGGGAGGCCGTGGCCAATGTTGACCACCAGGAAGGGCTGCTCGTTAGTACCAGCCAGGAATTCCTTCTTCAGACCCTCGAAGTCTGCACCGGTCATGGGGCCGGCGTCTAGGCCGAGGGCGCGAATGGCGGTGATGAAGTAGCCTGCCTGGACGTGTGCATTGAGGTCGGCGGTGGGCTTGGCCAGGTTTTCGTCAGCGTAGTAGCCCTTAATGAACTCCGCGGAGCGGGGGTTGAAGGTGTCGGCCTTCTCGACCCAGCCGTGGTCTGCGGAGAGCAGCGCGATCATGGGTGCGGATTCGGCCTTGGGCTTGTTACCGTCCACCAGGTAGGAGATGAGGCGCTCGCGAGCCTCAGGGCTCTTGATCCAGGTGATGCGCAGGGGCTGGCTGTTGAAGGCGCTGGGGCCGTAGAAGGTGAGCTCCTGGATGCGGCGCAGTTGTTCGTCGGTGACGGGCTCGTCGGTGAAGGAATAGGCGGTGCGAGGCTCGTGGAAGAGCGCGACGAGCTGTTCTTCGTTCAGGCGGGTCATGATGATTCCTTTGCTGAGTTCTTAAATTATTTTACAAGTAAAATATTGCGGGGTCCGCACGTTATCTGTCAAGTCATCATCACCCCGCACCACCCGTAAATCAAGTGACCCGTAACACGCGTCATAATTGAAGCGTGACCGATGCACTCTCCCACTTCTCCGCACCCGTACGCGAGTGGTTCCGCCGCGCCTTCAGCACGCCCACCGCCGCGCAGGAAGGCGCATGGGAGAGCATCCGCGAGGGCCGCAACACCCTCATCATTGCACCCACCGGCTCGGGCAAGACCCTCGCAGCCTTCCTCTGGTCCCTCGACGCCCTCTACCGCGAACACCGTGAGCGGGCCGCCGGCACCGCGCAGCCTCCGCGCGGTACGCGGATCCTCTACATTTCGCCCCTCAAAGCCCTCGGCGCTGACGTCGAACGCAACCTGCGCGCGCCGCTGGCCGGCATCACGCGACTGAGCGCCGCGGACGCCGGAAGCGCACCGGAGGAGCCCCTCATCACCGTGGGTGTGCGTAGCGGCGACACCCCCGCCCGCGAGCGCCGCCAGCTCATCAGCAACCCACCGGACATTCTCATCACCACCCCCGAGTCTCTCTACCTCATGCTCACCAGCTCCGCCCGCGACACCCTCGCCGGCGTCACCACGGTCATCGTGGATGAGATTCACAACCTGGCCGCCACCAAGCGCGGGGCGCACCTGGCCGTTTCCCTCGAGCGCCTGGACGCGCTCCTGCCCGAACCCGCCCAGCGCATCGGGCTCTCCGCGACCATCGAGAACCCCGACGCTGTGGCCCGTTTTCTGGGCGGCGTGCAGCCCGTGAACATCGTCAACAAACCGGTACCCAAGCGCTGGGACCTGAGTCTGAGCGTTCCCGTTCCCGATATGGCGGCCCTCGGCGGGGCAAACGATTACGGGCAGGGGCTCTACGGGCCGGGCGAGGGGGCAGGAGGCGCACCGAAACCGGCCTTTCCCGCCGCCATGCCCGTTGCCGATCCCTCCGCCGACCCTTCCGCAGAAAGCCCCTCCACCCCCGGCTACACCCTCGAGGATGCCATCGGGGTTTTCCCCACCGCGCCCTCGGCCGGTTCCGAGGCTCCCGGAGTGCCCGGGGACGAAACCGGCGGAACGGGCGGAACGGGCGCGGAGGAGCTCGCGTCCTTCGGCCTCAACGCCGTTCTTGACCCCGCAGAGGCCTACGCGGAGGCCGCGGGCGGGACGGAGGGGCGCGCCGAGACCTCCATCTGGCCCCGAGTGCAGGAACGCATCGTCGACCACATCGAGAACAACCGTTCTACGATCGTTTTCGTGAACTCCCGCGGGCTTGCCGAAAAGCTCACCGCGGCGCTCAACGACATTCACCTGCGCCGCGAGCTCGCCCGGCGGGGCATCGACCCCGAGGAGTACGCCGCACAGACTGATGTGAACTCCCCCGAGGCCGTGCCTCCCCTGGCCCGCGCCCACCACGGCTCCGTCTCCAAGGAACAGCGCACCCTCATCGAGGAGGCGCTCAAGGGCGGAACCCTGCGCTGCGTGGTGGCCACCAGCTCCCTCGAACTGGGTATCGATATGGGCCACGTGGACCTCGTCATTCAGGTGGCCGCACCTCCCTCCGTCGCCTCCGCCCTGCAGCGCGTGGGCCGCGCCGGCCACCGCGTGGGCGATATCTCCCGCGGCGTCTTCTACCCCAAGCACCGCGGCGACCTCCTCGGGGCGACCGTGACCCTCGCGGGTATGCGCAGCGGCACCCTCGAGCCGCTCGCGATTCCCACCAACCCCCTGGATGTGCTCGCCCAGCAGACCGTGGCCGCCTGCGCCCTTGGGCCCATCAGCGTTGACTCCTGGTACGAGGCCCTGCGTCTCAGCGCCCCCTACGCCGAGCTGCCCCGCGCCCTCTTCGACGCCACGCTCGAAATGCTCGCCGGCCGCTACCCCTCCGACGAGTTCGCCGAGCTGCGCCCGCGCATCCTCTGGGATCGAACCCCCACCGAGCAGGCACCCTCCGGCAGTATCGAGGGCCGCCCCGGGGCTCAGCGCCTCGCCGTCACGAGCGGCGGAACCATCCCCGACCGCGGTCTCTTTCCCGTCTACCTCGTCGGCGGGGACGAGGAACGCGGCCCCAAGCGCGTCGGCGAGCTCGACGAGGAAATGGTGTACGAATCCCGCGCCGGCGAGGTCATCACCCTCGGCGCCAGCAGCTGGCGCATCGAGGAAATCACCCACGACGCGGTGCGTGTCACCCCCGCCCCCGGCCTGCCCGCGCGCCTGCCCTTCTGGCACGGCGACCGCGCAGGACGCCCCTACGCCCTGGGCCTGCAAACGGGTGCCTTCACCCGAGCCCTCGCCTCTCTGGAGGCCGCGGATGCACCCGCCGCCCGCCGGCAGCTCGAGCAGCTCGGCCTGGACCGCTGGGCCGTGGACAACCTGCTGGCCTACCTACGCGAGCAGCGCGAATCCACGGGTGCCGTTCCCTCCGACCGGCGCCTCATCGTGGAACGTCACCGCGACGAGCTGGGCGATTGGCGGCTGATTCTCCACTCGCCCCTGGGCTACTCGGTGCACGCCCCCTGGGCCCTCGCGGTGCGCGCCCGCATTATCGAACGCTACGGCGTGGACGCCTCGGTCATGGCGGCCGACGACGGCATCATCCTGCGTCTGCCCGCGTTGGAGGACGTTCCGCCAGGGGCCGACCTCTTCCTCTTCGACCCCGAAGAGCTGGAGGGCATCGTCACCGATAGCGTGGCCGATTCGGCTCTTTTCGGCTCGCGCTTCCGCGAGAACGCGGCCCGCGCCCTGCTACTGCCCCGGCGTAATCCCGGCAAGCGCACGCCGCTCTGGCAGCAGCGTCAGCGCGCCGCGCAGCTTCTGGACGTGGCCCGCAAGTACCCCGAATTCCCCATCCTGCTGGAGACCGCCCGCGAGTGCCTGCAGGACGTGTACGATCTGCCGGCCCTACTACAGGTGCACCGCGCCCTGGAGTCTCGCGGTATTGCCCTGATGGAGGTGGAGACCGAGGCTCCTTCGCCCTTCGCCCGCACCCTGCTCTTCGAGTACGTGGCCGAGCACCTCTACGATGCGGATGCGCCCGCCGCCGAGCGCCGCGCCGCCGCCCTGGCCCTGGACCCGGCCATGCTCGCGGAGCTTTTGGGCACGACCGGGCTGCGCGAGCTGCTGGACCCTGCGGTGCTGACGCAGGCCCTGGCCCGCCTGCAGCGCACGGGCGAACGCTACCGGGCCTCCGGAGTGGAGGGCGCGGCGGACCTGCTGCGACAGCTGGGCCCGCTGAGCGCCCGCGAGCTGGCCGAGCGACTCCACCCGGAGTCCGTCGAGCCTGAGCCGGCAACTTCGGATCGATCCGCCGAGCACCGCCCCGCGGAACCCCCGGTGAGCGAGGAGTACGCCCGCGAGCTGGCCGAGCGACTCGTGCACGCGCGGCGCGCCTATTCCTTCGAGGGGCCGGGGACCCCGGAAAGCGGCCCGCAGCTCTACTACGCCGCGGTTGAGGATGCGGCCCGCCTGCGCGACGGCCTGGGCATTATGCCCGCCGCGGCGCTACCGCTCGCCTTCCTGGAGCCGGTGGCCGAACCGCTCGAGGACCTGGTCTCCCGTTTTGCCCGCACCCACATTCCCTTCGGAGTGCACGAGGCTGCGGCCCACTTCTCGCGCCTGGCTCCGATGGGCACCGGCGTGCTTCTCCCCGTGCTGTTGCGCCTGCAGCGCCAGCGGCGCGTGACCTCCGGCGAGTTCCTGCCCGAGGTGATGCGGGGCGCCTCCGAGTGGGCCGAGGGGCCGGGCGGCTCCCCCGAGTGGGTGGATGTGCAGGTTCTACGCACGATTCGCGCCCGCTCGCTTGCGGCACTGCGGCAGGAGATTGAGCCGGTCCCCGCGCGGGCCTACGGATTCTTCCTGCCCGCATGGCAGAACGTTCGTTCTTTATCGGTACGAGTGGCCCGGCCCCTGGCCGAGGCGAGCGCCTACGGCGCGTACCTCGAGC
>NZ_KV797968.1:218533-237281 GCF_001809565.1 Rothia sp. HMSC072B03 | reverse complement strand
GCGAGCGCCTACGGCGCGTACCTCGAGCCGCAACGCACGGCCCGAATTATCGACGAGGCACCCGCACCCCTCACCTCCGCCGCGCCCGAGAACGCCCGGGAGGAACAGACCGGCGCGCCGAACGGCGCTCAAGGCCTCGACGAGCCCGCCCTGCAGGAGGAGCTGCTGACCGCCATCGACCAGCTGGCCGGCGTGCGCATGCCCGCCTCCGCTCTGGAAACGCTCATCCTGCCGGCCCGTGTGAAGGGCTACCGCCCGCACCTGCTCGACGAGCTCATGATGACCGGCTGCGTCTTCTTCACCGGGGCCGGTCGGCTCGGCGGCGCCTCCCAGCGCTCCGACGGCTGGATTCGCCTGCACCTGAGCGAGAGCGCGCCGCTCACCCTGGGCCCCGGCTACCCCGCGGATTTTCTGCGGGAGGAGGAGCCCGAGCTCCTCGAGCGCCTGCAGACCCCCGGCACCCTCGAGCACGCAATCCACGAGGCGCTCGCCCACGGCGGCCTCTTCGTGCCGGCCCTGCGCGAGCGGGTCGTTCAGATTCTCAGTGGGGCGGCGGCCCCCGGCCAGACGGTCTCATTCCCGGATACCGCCGAGCTCTCGAGCACCCTGTGGCGCCTCGTGTGGGCCGGCGTGCTGACGAACGATTCCTTCGGCCCGGTTCGCGCGACGCTTGCGGGGGTCAGGAGCGCGCATCCGACCCCGGCGGCCGCCCCTCGCCTCTCGCGGGTGGGTCGCCGCGGAGCCGGCCGCATCGCGGCGGCGCGAGCCTCGATGGGCCGTTCCCTGCGCGGCGGGTACGCCGGGGGCGGTCCCTCGCCGGTGGCCCCGCAGGATAGCGGCCGCTTCTCTCGCGTAGACTCCCTACTGGGCGAGCCTCTGGACCCCACGGTGGCTGCCCTGGCGCGCGCCGACCTGCTCTTGGACCGCTACGGCGTGCTTACGCGCGGTTGCCTGCAGGGCGAGGACTCCCCCGGCGGCTTCAGCCAGCTCTACCGCATCTACTCCGAGGCCGAGGACCGTGCGCTCGTGCGCCGCGGCTACTTTATCGAGGGCCTGGGCGCCGCACAGTTCGCGGCCCCCGCCACGGTGGATGCGCTACGCTCGGCGGCCGACCGCCTCGGCCCGCGCGATGAGCGACCGCGCCGCACCGCGACCGAGGAGGTGTTCGGCACGTTCACGGTGACGCTTCTGGCCGCCACGGACCCGGCCAACCCCTACGGTGCCGCCCTCGCCTGGCCCGAGCTGTCGAAGCTCTCGGAGGGCTCGGCACCCCTGCGGCACCGCCCGGCTCGCAAGGCCGGCGCCTGCGTGGTGCTCGTGGATGGTGCGCCTGTGCTCTACCTGGAGCGCGGCGCGAAGACCCTGCTCATCTTTACGACCGACCCGGTTCTGCTCGAGGCGGCCGCCCCGGCCATCGCGCGCATGATGGACTCGGGCGGCATGGATAAGATCTCGATTGAGAAGGTCAACGACGTGGAGCTTCTCACCGACTCCCCCACCCTCAACCGGCAGGGTGAGGATCCGGTACAGATTCTGCGCCGCGCCCTGCAGCATCAGGGGTTCTACGCCACGGTGCGCGGGCTCTCCATGCGCCGGCCTCTCTAGCGCCGGCTCGCCCGTACCGGTTTAGGCGCCTAAGCTCCCCGACGCGGCGAGGCATCCGCAGAGGGCCTTCCGCGCACGACAAAGCGCCCCGTGCCTCCCCATGAGGGAGGTGCGGGGCGCTCTGCGTTCCCTACTCACAAACCGGATGGTATTCCCGGAATCCGCCGCGCTCTCGGGGTCCTCGAGACGGTGGGCCGTGGCGCGATACCTCGGCCCACCGGCTCGAGCCCGGGGGCCCGGCGGAGGAATATCCGTCCGGGGATCCGCGGCCCCATTGTCGTCGAATCCTGCAACCAAACATCGGAGAGGGAAGTTTGCGGACCGTGAGGCTAGTAGCCTCCGGTGAGGGTATCGACGGCACCCAGGCACAGGTCAATGGCTTCTTCCAGCCCCAGACCGCGGGTGCGCACGGTGCGCTGGTCGCGGGGGTTGAGCTGCACCACGTGCAGGGCGAAGTAATCCACGAGCTGCAACCAGCCGCCGAGAATGACGCGGGTGCGGTCGTTAATCGGCATGCCGGTACGCTTGAGCATCCATTCGAGGTAGTCCGTGGGGTTATTGGGGAAGTCCTCACCGCCGGGGGTGGGGACGCCCGCCACCACGAGGAAGTACGTGCGCAGTGCGTTGCGCAGAGCCTCTTCGGGGTTCTCGTGATGCTCGCCCAGGGCCTCGAGGACCGCCTTAGCTTCGCGGCGGGTGACCGCCGCGGCGAGCGAGTCCTTGCCGGGGAAGTAGTGGTAGAGCAACGCGCGGGTGATGCCCGCATCGCGAGCGATGGCGCTCATGGATGCGCCGAGCACGCCCTTGCGCGCAAAGTGTTCCGAAGCCACCTGAAGAATCTGCTCTTCACGCTCGTGCGGTTCCATTCGCAACGCACCCGCGGTGCGGTGTTCTGCGCCCTGTTCGGTGAACGGCGCAGAAACTTTAGCCTCGGCGACTGTGCCTTGAGGTGCGTGTGAAGTGTCAGATTGCACCGGTGCAACCGGGGGAGTTCCTTTAATCTCTACTTCCTTACGCTGTTTCTGTCCCATTTCGACCCCTTCGTTCGATTTTTCGAACTTCTGTGTCTTAATCGTAACGCTTTAATGCGCTTCTCAGCCTTTTTAAAAGTATTTATGACGTAGGCTATTCAGCCTACCAGGTCTCTATACGCTTCACATCTTTTAATCTGCAATGGGCTATATACTCTAAATGAAGTATTTATTACTGATGGTTTGACAGGGTTTTCGAAAATAACGTATATATCCATTTGTTTTTGTAAAATTAGCTTTATTTTTTTAAATTAAATCCCGAATATTTTCAAAAATGTGTGAGTATTTCGTTTTTATCCCCACCTATTCCCACAAGAACAGATGAGTGTCAGATAAATCTGCGATTCCTCTAGGCCACCGCGCCAACCGGTACAGTAGAGCCATGCCCACCCACGATTCCCACCGCGACACGCCGAGGGCCCGTAACATCCCGGAGCTGAGCACCTCTGCTCGGAGCGCCTCCGTGCAGAAAACCTCCGTGCAGCATGCCAAGCCCGCCCGCCGCACGCATCGCCGCCTGCTGGCCCCTCCGCTGGCGCAGAAGAACGGCATCGACCCCATCCAGCTCGTGCTCCCCCACCCTGAGGAGCTCCCGGAGGCACTCGCCCCCGGCGGACGCGTCCCCGCTACGATTGCCGACTACCTCATCGCGCGCTTCTACCCGAACGACCCGCAGATTATTCACTCCCGCTTCGAAACCGGCGAGGTGCGCCTGGATGACGGCACGGTGCTGACCGCCTCCAGCCCCTACGCGCCCGGCGAGCGCATCTGGTACTTCCGCGAGCTCGCCGATGAGCCCGAACTCCCCTCCGACATGCCGGTACTCTACGAGGACGAGCACGTGCTGGCCATCGACAAACCCCACTTTCTGCCCACCACCCCGCGCGGTTCCTATATCGCGCAGACCGCGCTGACCAAGCTACGCGTGCGCGAGGGCAACCCGCTGCTCATCCCAATTCACCGACTCGACCGCCCCACCGCCGGGGTGTTACTCTTCGCCAAAACCGTTCAGGCGCGCCGCCCCTTCCAGATGATGTTCCAGCACCGCCTGGTATCGAAGACCTACCGCGCTGTGGCCCCGGTGCCCGCCGACCCCACCGCCGCCGAACAAGCCCTGAGCACGGAGGGGCTGCGGGTGCGTTCACACATTCAGAAGGTGCGCGACGTGTTGCAGGTCCGGCAGCTCTCAGAGACGGAGTGCGTGGCGCGGGGCGTGGAGCCGAACACCCTCACCACCGCGCGCATCCTGGAAACCTTCACCCCCAACCCGGCCGAGGCCGAGGCCTGGGGCGTCGAATCCGGTCGCCCGTGGGGCCTCTACGACCTCGCCCCGCACACCGGTAAGACCCATCAGCTGCGAGCGCACCTGAACCTGCTGGGCGCCCCGATTCTTGGGGACGTACTCTACCCGCGTGTGCTCCCCGACGGACCCGACCGCCCCGAGCGCCCGCTGCAACTGCTGGCCTACACTTTGAGCTTCGAACATCCCATCACCGGCGAGCCCATCAGCCTGCGTAGCGGTCGCGCATTAAGTGCATGGGAGAGCAAGAACAGTGCGGTGTGGGAGGCAAGCTGAACCCCCGGAGGGACCGGTGATGACCCGGCACCAAAAAATGCGATAATGCAGAAGTAAGACTTCACCGTACACATATAGAGGGCACCGTGAATTCCCAGCCGTCTTCCCACACCGCGCACTCCCCGGCATCTATGAGCGAGTACGCGGAACGCACCTCCTCCCACGCCGAGGCCGCAGCCGTCAGCGTCACCGACACCTTCGTGCACCGCATCCTCGGCGTGCCCGGAGCGCTCATCGGATCCATTCAGGTACCCGACCCCCGCCCGCTGAGCCAGCGCCTGAACACGTGGCACTACTGGTGGCAGGCCCACCTGCTCGAGTGCATCATCGACGCCGGCCAGCGCCACCTGCGCGAGGGTCGCATCACTGAGGCTCAGGAGCAGCTGCACCGTGCCCGCTCGCTGCTGCGCGGCATCAACGTGCGCAACCTTGGCCGCTACGCCAACGACTACTTTGACGACATGGCCTGGCTGACCCTCGCGGTGGGCCGCATGAACTCCTTCTCGATTGAGCTGACCGGCGCAAACGACGTGGCCGCACAGGACGCCGGGGCCGCCCTCTTCGAGCAGCTCGCCAAGGGCTTCGCGCCCGGCGGAGGCATGAGCTGGCGCAAGTCCAAGCGCGACTTCGTGAACGCCGCGGCCACCGCACCGGCAGCTATCGCATACGCTCGCGCGGGTGATCCGCACACCGCCGCCGCCCTCATTGACTGGATGAACGCAACCCTCTGGGACGCAGAACGTTCGCTCTATATGGACGGCGTGAACGTTCGCGGCGAGGAGTACGAGCTCGAACGCGGCGAGTACACCTACAACCAGGGCACCGCACTGGGTGCCCTGCTAACCCTGGCCGCCTCCGGCGTGCCCTGCGAGGTGGACCCTATCGAGCGTGCGGAGCGCCTTATTGTGGGCATCGTGAAGCACATGACCGAGGAGGTCGAATTTGTCTCCGGAGCGCGCCGCCGCATCCTCATCTCGCACGGCGACGGCGATGGCGGCCTCTTCACCGGTATCCTGGTGCGCTACCTGGGCATGGCGGCATCCTCGCCCCTGCTGAGCGACGAGGCCCGCGCCCTGGCCTCCAGCCTTATCTACTCGACCGCCCGCGCCCTGTGGGAGGGCCGCCGCGAATTCGACCCGAACCTGCCGATGAACGAGCTGGGCATCGACCCCAACGAGATTCGCGGTCGGGCGCTCGTGCAGTTCTCCCCGCGCTTCACGCAGGCCACGAGCGAGGCGCTCAAGCCCGGCGTGCCCGTAGAGTTCTCCACGCAGCTGCAGGCCTGGATTATTCTCGAGACCGCCGCGCGCCTGGCCCATGCTCGCGATATCGCTTCGCACCGCGGCTACTAGAGACCGGGCGGTATGTTAGGGCTGGGTTCATTGCGGGTGCGTGCACGCGGGCGTACGGTGAATTTTATGCTTGCTTCAGAATCACAACAGGTAACCGCCAGCCCGAACGCTAACACCATTTTCATGGTGTGGAAGTTCAAGGAAGGCATCAGCCAGGATGCGCTCATTGAGGGGTTCCAGAACCTCTGCGGGCTCGTCATTAACCTCAACCACACCGCCACGAACCGCTACTCGTCCGAGAACGCCAGCATTGTGCTGGGTATCAGCCACAGCGCGTGGCTGACCCTGGATCTGCCCAAGCCGCTGCCGCAGGAGCTTGTGGACTTCGAGGAGATTAGGGGCCCCAAGCACACCGCGGTGTCCACTCCCGGCGATTTGCACTTCCACATCCGCGCGACTCAGCCGTCCGTCGCCTACGATATGGCGTCCGCTATTACCGCGGCTCTGCGCGATATTGCTGAGGTACTGGATGAGGTACACGGCTTCCGCTACTGGGACGGCCGCTCCATCATCGGTTTTGTGGACGGCACCGAGAACCCGCAGACCCCCGCGGCACGTGAATACTTCGGTCTCATCGGTGACAGCGACCCCATGTACAGGGGTGGTAGCTACCAGTTCGTGCAGAAGTACATCCACGATATGACCGCGTGGAACGCCCTGCCCGTCTCGGAGCAGGAGAAGGTCATCGGCCGTTCCAAGCACGACGACATCGAGATGAGCGAGGACGAAAAGCCCGCCAACTCGCACTCCGCTATCGCCAATATCGGTGACGACTTCAAGGTTATTCGCGACAACATGCCCTTCGGCACCGTGGGTAACAACGAGCTGGGCACCTACTTCATCTGCTACGCCAGCACCTTCTCGACCGTTCAGAAGATGCTGAAGAACATGTTCATGGGAGTGGATGGCGCCAACTACGACCGACTGCTGGATTTCAGCACCGCGGTGACCGGCACCCTCTTCTTCGTGCCGACTGTGGATATGCTCGGCGACTTCGCCGGCTAAAATCAGCTACCCTCAGCTAAATTCTCGTGAACCCCGCCTCCGGCAAGAGAGGCGGGGTTTTCCGGTAGGCTAGGGTGTAGACATTCAGACGGAAAGCAAACAATCGAGAGAAGAATGAGCGTTCTAGATAACTCTTTCCCCACCGAGGACTTTGGCTTCACCATCACCAGCCGCCTGGCGGACACCGCCTCTCCCAGCGCTGAACGTGTAGAAGCCAACGGCGGACAGTTCCGTGGACGCACCGGTGTCATCACCACCCCGCACGGACAGATCCAGACCCCCGCCTTCACCCCCGTGGGCACCAAGGCAACCGTCAAGGCGGTCCTGCCCGAATCCATGAAGGAGCTCGGCGCTCAGGCTCTGCTCTCCAACGCCTACCACCTGTACCTGCAGCCCGGCCCCGAAATCCTGGATGCGGCAGGCGGCCTGGGCGCCTTCATGAACTGGGACGGACCCACCTTCACCGACTCCGGCGGCTTCCAGGTCATGAGCCTGGGCTCCGGCTTCAAGAAGGTAATCGACATGGGTACCGTCGCGGACGCTAAGGGCGCCGACGGTCGCCCCCTCGGTGACGATGACGTGGCAAAGGGTAAGGAACGCCTCGCCCACATTGACGACGACGGCGTGAACTTCAAGTCGCACATTGACGGCTCGATTCACCGCTTCACCCCCGAGGTGTCCATGCAGGTTCAGCACCAGATCGGTGCCGACGTCATGTTCGCCTTCGACGAGCTGACCACCCTCTACAACTCCCGCGGCTACCAGGAGGAGGCGCTCGAACGCACCCGCCTGTGGGCGCTGCGCTGCATCGCCGAGCACCAGCGCCTCACCAAAGAGCGCGTGGGTAAGCCCTACCAGGCGCTGTTCGGCGTGATTCAGGGCGCCCAGTACGAAGACCTGCGCCGCAAGGCCTGCCAGGACCTCGGTTCCATGCCCTTCGACGGCTTCGGCATCGGTGGTGCGCTCGAGAAGGAAAACCTCGGCACCATCGTGCGCTGGTGCGCCGAAGAGCTGCCCGAATCCAAGCCCCGCCACCTGCTCGGCATCTCCGAACCCGACGACATCTTCGTCGGCATCGAAAACGGTGTAGACACCTTCGACTGCGTCTCCCCCACCCGCGTGGCACGCAACGCCGCCGTCTACTCCCCCACCGGCCGCTACAACATCACCAACGCGCGTTTCAAGGCGGACTTCTCGC
This sequence comes from Rothia sp. HMSC072B03, assembly GCF_001809565.1. NCBI lineage: Bacteria > Bacillati > Actinomycetota > Actinomycetes > Micrococcales > Micrococcaceae > Rothia > Rothia sp. HMSC072B03. The sequence goes on along the minus strand of NZ_KV797968.1, from coordinate 229,514 downwards.
CCATCTACGAGGGCTGCGACTGCTACACCTGCACCCACTACACCCGCGCCTACCTGCGTCACCTCTTCAAGGCCGACGAGCGCCTGGCGGCGACCCTCGCCTCCATCCACAATGAGCGTTTCATCGTGCGCATGGTGGACGACGCCCGCGAGGCCATCAAGGACGGCACCTACTTCGAGTACCGCGACGAGTTCCTCGGTAACTACTACTCCGGTAAGAAGCCCTAAGCCCGCCGACCGCACAGCCCACGACCTCATCAGGAGAAAACCATGAGCATCACCCGCGTCCCCGACGAGGAGCTCCTCGTCTTCGACCACGAGATTGCCGCACCCATCGAAGACGTCTTCGGCGCGTACATGGACCCCGAGCTGCTGGTCCGTTGGTACGGCCCGGCCGGCTGGCACGTGCGCCCCACCGACGTGGTGCTTGAACCCGTGGTGGGCGGCATGCAGCGCCTGTCCATGATCAACGAGGTGGACCCCTCGGTGTCTTGCATCCTGCAGAGCCGCTTTCTGGCCATCGAGCCCTTCAAGGAGATTGAGTACGCCGAGCAGCTGCCCGATCACCTGGGCAACCCCGGCAGCGTGCTGGTCTACCAGCGTCACCGTTTCTTCCCCGAGACCGTGATTACCGCCGACGGCGTGGGGTCCGGAACCCGTATCGTCGTGGAGATTGGCCCCATGCCTCCCTCGGTTCACGAGGAGGTGCGCACCACCTGGCGTTCGACCTTCGCCCGCCTGGACGACGTGCTCGCCACCCGCGGCGAGGCGTAGACCCCACCGCACGGGCTTCTCGAAATAACATGAGCGCCGCGCTGACGATTGAATCGTCAGCGCGGCGCTCGTGTTGTAGGGTCCGTCTCTTGAATCGCGCGGGCTTTGAGATGCCGGCTAGTTGGTCAGCTTCGCGGTGATGACGGTGTTACCGCCGTCCAGGGACACGCACTCGGGGGTCGCGCGGTCCACGCCGTCGCCCGGCTTCCAGTAGCAGCGTGCCGACATGACGGTACGCTCACCATTCGCCTTATCGGTCACCTCGGCTGGGTTCTGCACCACAAACTGGCGAATCAACTCACGCGCAAACAGGCAATCCACCGCACCGGAAGCCACCTGAACCGTGGCGTCGTGCTTCAGGTATCCGGTGGCCTCCAGGGTGCCACAGGTGCCTCCCGCGGACTTCACCTCGGAGGAGGAGAGCGAGGCGGTGCTCGAGGGGGCCGAAGAAGCTCGGGCCGTCGAAGAAGCCTGAGCCTGACCGCCGGTCTGCGCGCTCGCGGTAGCCGTAGCGCTTGCGGTCGTGATGGTGCCCGGGGTGACGGTCGCCTCCGCGGTCGCGGTCTGCACCGTTCCGGGGGTCGGGGTGGTTTCTGTGACGGTCACGGTGCGAGTGGGGCTGGGGGTGGGAGTTGCCTTCGCGCTCGTCGCGCTGGGGCTGGGGGTCGCGGTGGTGCTCGGCGAGGCCGAGGTTCCGCCGCCTCCGGAGCAGGCCGCGAGGGCGAGCAGGAGCGTCGCGCCAAGGGCTGCGGGGGCGTAGCGTTTCGTCCGGCGGTGCGGGTGAGGGGTCTGTGCCGGTTGCATGGTGACCTTTCTGCGTCTTTGGTTCCGGGTTCCTTAACCATTCTAGAACGCCGCCTATGCGGGGGCTATGCCGCACTTCCACAAGCTATGTATGGGCGGAGGGGGCTCCCCGTCATTGCGGGGAGCCCCCTCCGCGATTCGTCACGCCCGGGATCTCACTCCGACCTAGAACTGGCCGCCGCCAATGGGCACCGAGTAGGTTCCGCCGTCGTGGCAGGTCATCACGCCCTCCTCCGGCTCACCGTAGCAGGTAATCTGCTTGCCGGAATCGGTGGGGAACACCGTCACGTTATTCGGTCGCAGCATGAGCGTGTTCGCGGTCGTGCTCTCGGCGTGCAGGGTCGCGGGGGCGACGTCCTCCACGCGCTCGTCGTAGGCTCCCGTGGCAAAGTTCATGCGGGTGATGCGCACCGGTGCCGAGAAGGTGCGGCCCACCGCGCCGTTACCGTCGGTGAGCTGGCCGCCCAGACGACGCTCGCAGGCCAGGGTGGACTCGGCGGGGTTCAGCTCGCAGACGGTGCGCTCGTCGTAGCTCTTGAAGCGGTAGTAGCCGGCACCGGAATCGTAGCGGGCAGGCTCCATGAGGAACGGGATCTCGGGGGCATCCGGGTTCTGCAGGCGAGCCACGAAGGCGGTGTCCTCGCCGATGGTGCACTCGGGGGCGCCGCGATCCTCGCGGCGGTTTTCGACCATCTCGTACTGCGGGTTCCAGTAGCAGGTGGCGTCCTGGACCTTCGCGATCTGGTTCTGAGTCAGGTTGTCGTCAGCCCGCGGGGTGGTGACGTATTCGGTCAGCACGTCCAGGGCGTGGGCGCAGTCCACGGTGCCGCGCAGCACCATGATTTCCGCGCCGGTCTTCAGGTAGCCCTTGCGGCCAATGTGCCCGCAGCGCTCACCGGCGGAGGCGCGTTCGGCCTCCACCTTCTCGGGCGCGCGCGGCGTCTCAGCGGCGGCGGGGCTGGCATCCGCGACGGGGGTTGCCTTTGTCTCAGCAACCGCCGAGGATGCGGAGGGGACGGACTCAGCGGTTGAGGCGGGGGCCGTAGTTTCCGTGACGGTCGGCCTGGTCGTTGCGTGCGGCGTCGGCGTGTTCGGAGTCGGCGTGGCCGTGGAGGAAGGCAGCGGGTGGCGGGTGGGTGAGGCCGTGGCGGTGGGGTTCGGGGAGGACTCGGCGGTGCTCTGGGAGCCGCCGAAGCATCCGGTCAGGGCGAGGAGTAGGACGGCGGCGCATCCGGTGGCGCGCACGGTGCGGCGACCCCAGCCTGCGGGGGCTACCTGAGTGTGGTGAAACGACATTGTTCTCTCCTGGGCTGTACCTTTTGCACCCTTTGCAGAAGGTACCTTAAGCATACGCGTTTCCCGTGAACACCGCCTGAATACGGGCCTGCGCGCAAGCCATCCGGGCTGCGCAGGCCCGTACCCTCCCGCGTTTATTCCTTCGGCAGGAAGGACTTGAGCAGCTCTCGCTGCTCGGGGCTGAGTCGAGTCAGTCGCCCCGCCACGGAGTCCCAGAAGGCCAGCACGGTGAAGGCGCGCACGCACTCGCGCTGATCCACCGGGGAGATAATCGAGTAGCCGATACGCACGGATGCGGCGCTCACCTTTTCCACGCGTGCACGTACAGGCACGGGCTCACCGGTGTAGGGCAGCTGCGCGAGGTAGCGGATGCCGTGCTCGGCGATGAGGGCCTGAACGCCCTCGGGCACCAGGTCGAAGAGCGGGATGGGCGGGTTGGGTGCCACGGTCGGTTTCTGTCCCGAGGAAGGCGGCGGGCCGAAGAGGGCCACGCGGGCCTCCTCCATGATCGAGAGCATGGCAACGTTGTTGACGTGTCCGTAGGCGTCCATGTCGCCCCAGCGGGCGGGGACGTACACGGTCAGCTCATCGGCCGCGGTCGTGGCGGAGGAGGCGCCGGCCGCAGAAGTGGTTTTCTGAGGGTTTTCGTGGCTTTGCATGGCTTTAAACTCTACTCCTTTCGGAAATACTCCGGAAAATTCACACATAAACACATATTTACATTAAAATCTATGTTCTTCGGAAATTTCACTACTAAAAATATTGGCTCGAATTAAAACGATGAGGCCCGAAAGCTACGATGCTTTCAGGCCTCATCCAACACACAGACATTTGAACGCATACAAGATCATACGGTTCACTATTTATAATAGACCTCTTTTGAGGGCCTGCGTTATTTTTACGGTTATATTACGGCAGAAGCCTTAATCTTCCGTATTTTTCGTTTCTTGACGTTCGCGCCGCGAGAGAACCGCGAGGGGGGTTAACGTCCCAGCTTTGCCGCGGTCTCGAGGGCGTGGTCGGCGTCGTGCTGCGCCGCATCGTAGCCCTCCGTCGCCCGCTGCGCCTCCGCAAACGTCTGGTCGTCAATCGTGTGGCTGTGACGGATACGAGCGAAGTACAGCACGCTCAGCACCACGAAGTAGCCCACGCCCACCACGGAGGGAATCGCGGATCCGCGCACCCTAAAGAGCGCCACCCACACCGCGAAAAGCAGAACAATGCCCACGCCGGCGGTGAAGCGTCCACCCCACAGGCGGAACCCGTGCGCGGCGGGCTCAACGCGCTTGTACACGATGTAGGCGAAAAGAATCAGAACCCACACGGTCAGCGCGCACACCATAATCACGAAAATCATGGAGAGGAACGCCTCCTTGGGGCTGTACAGCGCCAGCAGAATAGCAATCACCATGCCGCTAGTCGACAGCCACACGGCACGCGCAGGCACACCCGCGCGGTTCACCCCGGCCAGCGGTCGAGGAGCCATACCGTCAACCGCCAGGGAGTGCAGCAGACGCGCGCCGGCGTACAGGTTCGCGTTCGCGCTCGACAGGGCCGCAATCAGAACCACAAAGTTCACGAAGTGCGCCACGCCGTGCACACCCAGCTGTTCAAAGACCAGAACGAACGGGGAAGCATCCACAGCGTCGCCCAGACCCGATGCCGAACGCCATGGAATAACGGCCACCACAATCAGCACCGCCAGCACGTAGAAGGTCGCCAGGCGAATCATCATCGCCTTCGCGGAGGAACGCACCGAACGGGAGGGGTCCTTCGCCTCCGCAGCAGAGATCGAGATCATCTCAATACCGCCGAAGGAGAACATCACCACGGCCAGCGACAGCCACACCGACTCCGGGCCGTTAGGCATGAAACCGCCGTCATTGAAGAGGTTTGCGGTACCCACCGCGGCGTGGCCGGGCAGGCCGAAGAAAATCAGGCACAGGCCCACCAGCAGGAAGGCCACAATCGAAATGACCTTGATCGAGGAGAGGAAGAACTCCAGCATGCCGAAGGACTTCACGCTCGTCAGGTTCAGCACAATCAGCGCCGCGCCGAATGCCGCGATGCCCACCCACAGCGGCAGCTGCGGCCACCAATAATTCAGGTAGGTCGCCACCGACACGAGCTCCACGCCGGCAATCAGCACCGTCGCCGTCCAGTAGGCGATGCGCGTCAGGAATCCCGCGAAGGGCCCCAGGTAACGGGTCGCGATCGTGCCGAAGCCGCCACGCACCGGGTAGCGAATCGCCATTTCACCGGTCGCCGCGCCAATCACCGAAGCGAGCGCCGAACCGATGGCGTAGGTCAGAATAACCGCGGGGCCGGCCATGGCAATCGCGGTGCCCGACCCCAGGAAAAGGCCGGTGCCGAGAGCCGAACCCATCACGATCATGGTCATCTGCCCGTGGGACAGGGAACGCTTAAGGGTTCGAGGCTCGGCGGTTCCCGCGGCGACGGGGCCGCGGGTGCTGTCATTGTGGGACACGGCTGTGCCTTCCTTTAGTACGCCCGAGGGCGTGATGTGTGCTGTGTGCTCGCGCTGCAGAAACCGAGGGGTCAAAACCGCTGGGTCGCGGGCGCGAATAATTCCATTGTACGGGTGCCGGTTCGCACGTCCTGCGGCAGAGGCGGGAGCTACCGGATGCGACGGGGCGCCGCGGCTCTTGCCCGCGACGCCCCATCCTATAACCTCAACTTGAGACTAAGACTCGGTGGCTTGGGTCTGTGGCTCCTCGGCCTCGTGCATTGCATCCAGGTCGGGGCGCTTGAACCCGCCCAGGCGGAGCGAGGCAACCGCGTAGCCGATAGAAATCAGCACGAAGAAGACCACACCCACCATGATGGATTCCTGCACGCCCGAGCCGTCCAGCATGAACAGGGCCACCAGGGTGCCCAGCACGCCCACCAGGGCCAGCCCCGCCGTCAAGCGGCCGCCCAGCACCGTGAAGGAGGAGGCATCCCCCTGGTCCTTCTTGTAGGCCTGGTAGGTCAGCAGAATCATGATCCACACAATCAGTATGCACAGGGTCACCAGGGCCATCAGCAGGGCAAAGATGTTACCGATCTTGGCCACGGCCATCACGGTCGCCACGACAACGCCGGTGAAGGAAATCAGCAGGGCCACCATCGGCACGCCGCGGGAGGTCGTGCGGGCCGCAACCGCGGGGGCCATCTTGTCGGCGCCCAGGGCGTGCATCAGACGGGTTGCCGCGTACAGCGAGGCGTTCGCGCCCGACAGGGCTGCCACCAGCACCACGAAGTTCATGATGTCGGCCGCGAAGGGAATACCCATCTCTGAGAAGACCATCACGAAGGGGGACTCGGTCAGGTCAGAGTTCTGCGCCGCCGTCTGCCACGGCACCAGGCACAGAATAATCGCCATGGACACCACGTAGAAGGTGGACAGACGCCAAATCATCGCCTTCACGCTGGAGGCCACCGAGCGGGCGGGGTCCTTCGCCTCCGCGGCGGAGAGCGAAATCATCTCGACACCGCCGAAGGAGAACATGACCACGGCCATCGAAATCCAAATCGACATAGGGCCGTTCGGCAGGAAACCGCCGTCGTTGACGAGGTTCTGCACGCCTGCGGCGCCGTGGTTCGGCAGGCCCACGAACACCAGCAGCAGGCCAATCACCATGAACACGATGACCGCGGACACCTTAATCGAGGAGAGCAGGAACTCCAACGCGCCGAAGGACTTCACGCTCACCAGGTTCAGTACCAGGATCAGCACGCCAAAGAACGTCACCGAAGCCCACAGGGGAATCTGCGGGAACCAGAACGCCACGTAATGGCCCACGGCCACCAGCTCGGCACCGGCCAGCGGCACGGTGCAGGCCCAGTAGGCCCAGCGGGTGATGTAGCCGCTAAAGGGGTTCAGGTAGCGGCTTGCAATCGTTCCGAAGCCGCCCTGAACCGGGTGGCGCACGGACATCTCGCCCGCGCAGGCGGCAATAATCGCCGCAATCATCGAACCAATCGCGTAGGAGACAATAGCGCCCGGGCCCGCAATCTTAATCGCGGAGGATGAGCCCAGGAACAGACCCGTACCCAGCGCCAGACCCATCGCAATCATGGTCAGCTGACCGTGGGACAGGGAACGACTCAGGGAGTCGCCCTTCGACTGCTCAGAGGTATTCTCCCGCAGTGTAGACATAACGTGTCGCTTTCGTTAGGAATGCTGTGTATCGAAAATGAAGTGTGAATAGAGGAAGGCCGCCCGAGCAAAACAATCGAGCGGCCTCGTGCGTCAGTCCGGTGTCGGGGCTAGGCCACGTACTCGAGTTCGTGACGCTTAAACCAGCCGATAACCGGGTAGCTAATGGGCATGAGGATAACCTCAACCAGGCACTTGTAGACGTAGCCGACCAGCACGTAGTTCAGGAAAGCCTCGATGGTCTCGATGCCGAGCACCGGAGCCGCAATCGAGCAGAAAATCAAGGTGTCAACCAGCTCGCCGGCCAGGGTGGAGACAATCATGCGCAGCCACAGGAAACGACCCTTGGTAGCCTTCTTCATGGACACCATGATCCAGGCGTTCAGGGTCTGGCCGCACAGGTAACCGAGCAGAGAGCCGGCGTAAATCTGCCATACGGGGCCCAACACCGCCTCAAAGGACTTCTGGTTCTCGTAGAATCCCGCGGCCGGTAGGTACATGATGACCAGGAAGCACACGGCGGCAAAGGCGGCGGCCACGAAGGAAGCAACGATGGCGCGGCGAGCGCGCTTGAAGCCGTACACCTCGGAGAGCAGGTCACCAATCACATAGGCCAGGGGGAAGAGGAAGAAGCCGCCGTCGGTCACGATGGTGTTACCGATAACGGGCAGATCGAAGGGCAACGGGCCGAACTCCACGCCCTTGGTTGCGCCAATATTCGAGATAATCAGGATGACGCAGGATGCAGCCAGCAACAGATCAAAGTAGCCGCGACGACCGGCCCACGGCACCTTCACGGTGCTCGTCTGAGCCTTCGACTCGCTAACGGGTTTAGCCATAACTCTCCCCAGGTTCTTTCTCATGCGTTGTGTTTCTAGTGGTGGTTGTGTGGTGGGCTGACCACCGTAAACTTCAAATGCGGCACGTAGACCGCGTTCGGTGGGCTCGTCTGCCACCCGAGCCTCTCTAATAGTACCCATATACCGTACGCCGGGCAGGTTGGGGGCCGCCCACGCTAAAGTTCGGACGCTCGGCCGCAGCCGCCCCATGCACCTCCACGGCGTTTCGGCGCGCGGCGAGAGGTGGCCGTCCGGCTTCGAGGCTCTGCCTACAATGGAGCCATGAAGAGGTTGAGCCACCGCCTGCGTCGTCCGCTGATCCACCGCAACCAGCGGCGGCTCAGCGCGCACATTCCGCGGTTGCATCCGCTCCTCCCCCGCGCGGCGCGCCTAATTCGGGCGGCCGCCACGGTATTTGAGCCGCTCGTACTCGCCTCCTCGGAGATTGTGGGTTACCGCCCGTTCTCGCACCGCGGGCGCACCATCTACTACCGCGTGGATAACCTCAACCTGCTCAGCGATCCCGCCGCCGGCCGGGCGCCCGGGCTACTCCTCTACTTCGACGGCGACCATATCTCACGCGCCGGAAGCCGCCTGCTGCGCCGCACCTCCCCGTTGCGTGCCGAGCTGGCGCAGGTGGCGGCTGAGTTCAATATGCTGTCGGTGCCGGTGCTGTCGCCGGGTAGTCTGCGGGAGCCGCGCCTTACCGACACCGATTCTTATGCGCCTCCGCTGACCTATAACTGGTGGGTTCGTGCCCGCTCAAACGGCAGGATGGTTCGCGCCCTGATTGAGGAGATTTCCTTGGCGTACGGGGTGGATATGAGCCGCGTCTGGCTTGCGGGCTATTCGGGTGGTGCGGAGTTCCTCAGCTATGAGCTGCTGTCGCACGATATTGACTGGCTTCACGGTGGCGGTGCCACCTTCATCGGTGGCGGCGGCGCTGACGGCATACCTGCGCGGGTGCGTGAGCGGGCTGCGCTGAGTCCTTCCTCGCATGAGCATCTGTTGATGAGCTGGCACGTGGGTGTGCTGGATGGGCGTTCCCCTTCGGCTCGGCGGCGCATGGCGACGAGCACTGAGGGTAGCTGGTCGGCGCGTATTGCGGCGCAGGAGGGCATCGCGTTCTATGAGGGGCTGGGCGCGCGGACGCTACTGCAGGTGACTCCGGGGCGTGGCCATACGGGGTATCCGATTGCGTCGTTGGTGGGTGCGGATTTGGCGACGGCGACGCGTTTGGGGTTCCTGTAGGGGCTTGTTTTTGTCATAAACGCGAAAATTCGCATGGATTATGCAAATTTCTTGGTGACACATTCGATATATTCGTCATTTGCTGACATTCTGCGGTAAGGTGTCACTATGCCACGTATTTCTGCAGCCACCAACGCCGCCCAGCGCGAGAACACCAAGCGCGCCATCCTTAACTCCTTTGGCGAGATTCTTTACACCCGAGGCCTGCCCGGCCTGACCATGACCGACGTCGCCAAGAACGCGGGCATCGGCCGCACCGCCGTGTACAACTACTTCGCCGACATGGGTGAACTGCTGGTCGCCTACGCCCTGGACGAGACCGGACGCTTCCTCAAGGAGCTACGCGAAGGTCTGGAGGGCATCGAGAACCCCATCGACCAACTGGCCGTGTACATCCGCCTGCAGATCAACGACCTGGCGCGCCGCCACCTGCCCCCGGGCCCGGCCATGCGCTCCATGCTCTCCCCCGAGTCCTACGCGAAGCTCGGCAAGCACGTGCAGGAGTTGCAGATGGTCCTGGCGAACATCCTTTCGGCGGCCATCGCCGAGAAGTACATTCCGCAGAACGATATCCGCGAGCTGGCGATGCTGGTGCACGGCTCGCTTTCTTCGAGCGCGGGACGCACCGAGGACGCGCCGGACGAGCAGACCCGAGAGCACCAGATTCTCAACACGATTCGCTTTATTCAGATGGGTCTGGGCGCCCGCTTCGATACCGAGGGCAACCCGGTACGCCTGGATTCCGAGGAACTCGCGCCCCAGTTGGCCCTCGCGCAGGACGACTCCGTCCAGAAGGATGCCGCGTAGGCCCCTTTCTACCGCGGTGGCGTGTTCGACGGAGTTCCGTCGCGCAGATATACGTTGAAACTTTAAAACGCAGGTGCCGAGCCGTTCATAGAATGGCTCGGCACCTGCGTTGTACGGTTCTGCGGGCAACCGCGCGGTCCGGGCTCGGAAAGCCGCCCGGCGTCGCCTAGTTGCGGGCCCCGGGCAACAGCGCCGGGGAGATGGAGTCCAGGTCGAGCACCCGCGCGTACATGACGGCGCGGCGGTGCAGGGCGTTGCGGAGCGCGCGGTGCACACCGTCCTCCAGGTAGAGTTCGCCGCCCCATTTGACCACGTGCGGGAAGAGGTCGCCGTAAAAGGTGGAGTCCTCGGCCAGGAGCGTTTCAAGGTTGAGGGTCTTCTGGGTGGTGATGAGGGTGTCGAGACGCACCTGCTGCGGCGCGATACCGCCCCAGTCGGCGTGGGTCATGCCGTGCTGGGGGTAGGGGCGGCTGTCGCCTACTTTTTTGAAAATCATGGTGGTGCTTTCTGCAGGTTTTTCGGACGCCCGGCGGCACGGACCCCGAGGGGCTCTGAGGAAATAGTAGCAAGGGCGCAAAAAATCCCCGGCCTTAGAATCTAAGACCGGGGATCGGTGGCGGAGGATGGGGGATTTGAACCCCCGAGGGCTGTTAACCCAACACGCGTTCCAGGCGTGCGCCATAGGCCGCTAGGCGAATCCTCCAGCTACGTTCCCTGCGCATTGCGTAGGCAACGAATAAGACTTTACTACAGGTTTGCGATGCCACGCAAGCCTTATGAGGGAAAAGTAATAGAAAGCACATTACTGCTGAGCATGGCGGGTATCCGACTGCCTACGCACCCGTTTTTGGGCATGAAAAAACCTCTTACGCACCCGCTGAGAATCCGGATTCTGAGCGCGCGAACTGAGGCGCAGGATTCCGAGCGCGCGAGGCAATAAATCATGCGCCGAAGCCGCCGAGCCCTAACGAGGCGGAATCCTGGGTTGAAGCCGTCGAACGACAGTGAGACGGACATGACGGGTGCACATTCTCAGGAGAAAGGCTTGT
>NZ_KV797968.1:190209-218433 GCF_001809565.1 Rothia sp. HMSC072B03 | reverse complement strand
CACCCGCTGAGAATCCGGATTCTGAGCGCGCGAAGAATCAAATCCGGATTCGAAGCCGCGAAGCGCCAGCGGAGCGGGCACGTAGTGCATATGACGGGTGCACATTCTCAGGAGAAAGGCTTGTTTTCGGGCATAGAAAAACCTCTTACGCACCCGTCATAGCTCGAATACCCTTGCTACCTTCCGGTCCTGGGGGAGTTTTCCAAGATAACGCCACGTAAGAGGCAAGAACCAGTGTACCGGATTTTTGGCGCGTTGGGAACTCGGGGCGAACGCGCGGTGGTTGCGGGCCGGCGCATCCTCGCGGCACCCCGTCGCGCACCCTTGAACAGAGCCCGTGCAAACACCGCACCCGAACCTCCGGCGGGGGTTCGCCGGGCGGTGACGGCGGGCCGCTCGGGCGCGGGGTAAAGCGTCTAAAATGGTAGGGACTGTCCTATCCGCATCCCCGAGCTTAAGAGGTTGCCGTGAGCACTGCCCTTTATCGTCGTTACCGCCCCGAGACCTTCGCCGAGGTCATCGGGCAGGAGCAGGTTACCGTGCCCCTCATGACGGCCCTGGAGAAAAACCGCGTCAACCACGCCTACCTTTTCTCCGGACCGCGCGGCTGCGGTAAGACCACCTCGGCCCGTATTCTGGCGCGCTGCCTGAACTGCGCGCAGGGCCCGACCCCCACCCCGTGCGGCGTATGCGATTCGTGCCGTGAGCTTTCGCGTGACGGCGGCGGTTCCCTCGACGTGATTGAGATGGACGCGGCGAGCCACGGTGGTGTGGACCACGCCCGTGACCTGCGCGAGCGCGCGACCCTGGCGCCGGTGCGTGACCGCTACAAGATTTTCATTATTGACGAGGCCCACATGGTCACCCGCGAGGGTTTTAACGCCCTGCTGAAGATTGTGGAGGAGCCGCCGGAGCACGTGAAGTTCATCTTCGCGACGACCGAGCCGAATAAGGTGCTGGGCACGATTCGTTCGCGTACCCACCACTACCCGTTCCGCCTGGTGCCGCCGGAGGTTCTTTTGCCGTATCTGCAGTCCCTGTGCGACCAGGAGCAGGTGGCGGTGGAGCCGGGCGTGCTGCAGCTGGTGATTCGTGCCGGCGGTGGCTCGGTGCGTGATTCGCTGTCGATTCTTGATCAGCTGATGGCTGGTGCGTCCTCCGAGAAGGGTATTGAGTACGACCTTGCGGTGGCCCTGCTGGGCTACACGCACGCCCAGTTGCTGGATGAGGTCGTAGAGGCGCTGGGCGCCAGGGAGGCGTCAACGCTGTTTGGCGCGGTGTCTCGCGTGGTGGCGACCGGTCAGGATCCTCGCCGTTTTGTGGAGGATTTGCTGGAGCGTCTGCGCGATTTGATTGTGGTGAAGGCCGTTCCGCAATCGGCCGCGCAGATTCTGCAGGGCGTTCCACAGGATCAGCTGGAGCGCCTGGCCGCTCAGGCTCAGGCGCTGACCGAGCGCGAACTGACCCTGGCGGCGGGAACCGTCAACGATGCACTGAACGGTATGACGGGCACCGCTAACCCGCAGCTTCAGCTGGAGTTGCTGTGCGCCCGCCTGCTTCTGCCGGTGGAGGAGGGCTCGGCGAACGGCGCGGAGGTTGCGGCGCTGGCCTCGCGCCTGCAGGTGTTGGAGCGTCGCGTGGCCGCCGGTGGTTCCGCCCCGGCAAGCGTGCAGACCGGTTCTCAGGCCCCGGCAGGTATGTCGGCCGCGCGTGCGGCGGGCATGGCTGCGGCAGGCCTGACCCCTAAGACTCAGGCGCCTAACGCGCAGGCTCCTAGCGCGTCGGTTCAGGAGGCGGCTCAGCAGGGCGGCTCTCAGCAGGCTGGGGCGGGTGCTCCCCCACTGGCCGGTGGGCCGCTTAGCTCTGCGCCCCTGGCCCCGGCAGCGCAGGCACCTTCGACTCGGCCTCCTGCCGCTCCGGTCGGTGCGCCCCTGGCGGGTACCACCCCGACGGCGCCTAATGCCCCGGCTTCCCCTGCAGCTGATGCCGCTCCGGAGGGTACGCCCTCAGCGCCTTTGAAGCTTAATCCGAATGACCCGCTAGCGGCGGTCCAGGGCAATTGGCGTGCCATCCTTAACCGAATGAGCGTTCCGGGTTCCGCGGAGCAGCTGGCGAAGGTTTACCCCGCCCGTATGGAGGGCACCGTGCTCTACGTGCGCGCCGATATCGCAACCCTGCGCGCGGTCAAGGGCTACGTCCCCGAGCTGACCGCCCGCGTGAGCGAGTTCCTGCGCGGCCCCGTGACGATTCACGCCGAGGTCGTCAAGCCCGGCGAGCCCCTCAAGCCGGGCGCCCCTGTACCCCAGCGGGAGGCTCAGCCCGCCGCGCCGGCTCCCCAGCAGCCCGCCGCACCTCTGGCGGAGGGCCCCCGCGGCGGTGAGGATGCGTGGCGTCGCCACGGTCAGCCGGTGAACGACGCCGCGGCTCCGGCAGCCACCAGCGTGGATGCGCCCCTGGGCGCCTGGGACGTGGCACCCATCCCGCAGAGCGAGGAGGCTGCGCCCGCGGCCGCCGTGGAACCCTCCCCCGCAGAGTCTTTCCCCGCGCAGGTGCCCCCGGCCCAGCCTGAGCCGAGCCCCCACGCAGGACCGCTCTCTCCGCCCGGCACGGATGCTCCGGCCGGCGGCTTTGGCGAGCGCGATTCCTTCGCGGCTTCCGGCAGCGGGGTTCCGCAGGAGGCCCCCGGTCGTAGCGATGCGCAGGAGCCTCCGTTCGAGGACGAGCCGCTCTATGATGCGGAGCCCTCTTACAACGAACCGGCCGAAGCAATGCCCGAGGCCCCCGAGGCGGCGGCTCCCGCGGCTGAGCCGATTGCGCCCGCTGGTCCTCTGGCGGCAGGCCCCCTGGCGGCAGGACCCCTGGCCGCCGGTCCTCTGGCGGCGGGTCCTCTGGCCCCGGCGCCGGCCAATGAGTCGGCTTCTGAACCGGTTACCGAGCCTGAGTCTCCCGCCGAGCCCGCCTCATCCGAGGTGGTGCCCACGAAGCCCGTGCACGTCGTGACCGAGGAGGACTACATCTCGGAGGACGACGAGAAGGTCGAAAACAGCACCTTCATCGGCCTGCGGGCCATCGAGAAGATCATCGGCGGCACCGTCATCGACGAGCGCCCCCTGCACCAGGGCTAGACCCCCAAGGGCACGCGTTTCGGCCGGTCGTTCCGATGAGCCGCCCAACGCGTCCAACGCACCCGCCGGCGCCGAGAATTACACGATTTTTCGGTGCCGGCGGGCATTTTTCTGCCCGAATCCCCGTTAAGCTGTCAGGGGGTTGGGCCACACTGGTACCGAAGCGGCCCCCACGCGGAGTATCCTAGACACTCACCGCGGACCACGGCAGATTGGAGAAGCATGTACGAGGGTGCAGTACAAAACCTCATTGACGAGCTCGGACGCCTCCCCGGCGTGGGCCCCAAGTCGGCTCAGCGCATCGCTTTTCACATCCTGAACGCTGACGCCGCCGATATGGCGCGCCTGGCCAACGCGATTTCCACGGTGAAGACCAGCGTGAGCTTCTGCGAGGAGTGCGGCAACGTCTCCGAGACGAAGCTGTGCCCCATCTGCCGCGACGAGCGCCGCGACCCGTCGGTGCTGTGCGTGGTCGAGGAGTCCAAGGACGTCGTGGCGATTGAGCGCACCCGTTCCTTCACCGGCCGCTACCACGTGCTCGGCGGGGCTATTAACCCGCTGGCGGGCGTGGGCCCGGAGCAGTTGCGCATCCGCGAGCTGGTATCCCGCCTGGCGGATGAGCGCATCCAGGAGATTATTCTGGCGATGGACCCGAACCTTGAGGGTGAGGCGACCGCAACCTACCTCTCGCGCATGCTCGTGCCGCTGGGTGTGCGCCTGTCGCGCCTGGCCTCGGGCCTGCCGGTGGGCGGCGATCTGGAGTATGCCGACGAAATCACCCTGGGCCGCGCGCTGGAGGGTCGCCGCGTGATCAGCGAGGGCACCGCCGCGGTTCACACCGCCGCCGAGGATTTTGAGCGGGCTAACCGCGAGGAAGAACAGGAGCGCGAGCAGGCCGCCGCGGTGCGTGCCGAGGAGGCGAAGCAGAGCCGCCGCCGCTGGAACTCCAGCATGTTCGACGACCTGGAGGCACCGGGCACTCCCGCCGGTGAGGCTCCCGCGCCCGCCGGCGTGCAGGCCACGGTAGATGAGCAGCTCATCGAACGGGTCCTGCAGGACGGCGGGGAGGCTTCGGCCGCCGTAGACGGCGAGGCTGAGGCCCCCGAGGCCGAACCCGCCGCCAAGGAACCCGCAGCGGAGAACGCCGAAACACCCGAAAACCCTGAGACGTCCGAAAGCCCCGAGGACCCCACCGTTTCCCAGGGCTCCGTTGCCTCCGAGAACCCCGAAGAGCCCGAGGAGGCTCACGAGGTGTTCCGCAGCGCCGACTACGAGGAGCGCATCCGCTCGATTCAGAACGCCCCGTTACGCACCCCGAAGCCGGACGTTCCGCCGCTGCCGGGCGTGACTTACGTGAACCCGTGGACCTAGCCTTCCACCACTAGTACGTGCGCGGTAGGGTTCGCGCTCCCGGGCCCGCCACGACCCGCGTAACATTCGGTAATATTCCACAAGTCAATACACACGGCTGGTAAGTTAGCCGCCCGGCCTGAACGCCGTCTACTATAGGTGAGGAGCCGGCGCTCTGCCGGCGGCACAGATATAACAGACCTGGAGAATTCTATGAGCCTGATCGTCCAAAAGTTCGGCGGTTCCTCCGTAGCGGATGCGGAGGGCGTCAAGCGCGTAGCCCGCCGCGTCGTGGACACTCAGAAGGCAGGTAACGATGTGGTCGTCGTGGTGTCCGCTATGGGTGACACCACCGATGAGCTGCTCGACCTTGCCGCAGAGGTCACCAGCAATGTCGTTCCCTCGCGTGAGCTGGACATGCTGCTGACCGCCGGTGAACGCATTTCGACCGCCGTCCTGTCGATGGCCATTAACGACCTGGGCGCTAAGGCGCAGTCCTTCACCGGTTCGCAGGCTGGCATGATTACCGACGGCGTGCACGGTTCGGCGCGCCTCGTGGAGGTTCGCCCCGATCGCATCCGTGAGTCCGTCGAGGCCGGAAATATCGCGATTGTGGCCGGTTTCCAGGGCATGAACCGTCAGAGTGGCGACATTACGACCCTGGGCCGCGGCGGTTCCGATACGACCGCCGTTGCGCTGGCCGCCGCGCTGAACGCCGATGTGTGCGAGATTTACTCGGACGTGGACGGCGTGTTCACCGCCGACCCGCGCATCGTGCCGACCGCGCACAAGCTGGATACCATCACCAGCGAGGAGATGCTGGAGATGGCGGCGAACGGTGCAAAGATTCTGCACCTGCGTAGCGTCGAGTATGCTCGTCGTTTTAACTTGAAGCTTCACGTGCGTTCTTCGTTCTCGGACCTTGAAGGCACTATCGTGGTTCCGGAGGAGTCCGCGGAACTGACCCCCATTCATCTGAAGGAGATTCCCTTGGAGCAGCCCTTGATTTCCGGTGTCGCGCACGATCGCACCCGCGCAAAGATTACCGTTGTTGGCGTTCCGGACGTTCCCGGTTCGGCCGCTAAGGTGTTCGGCCTGATTAACGAGGCGAAGGTGAACCTGGACATGATCGTTCAGAACGTTCCCACCGACCGCCCCGGCGTGACCGATATTTCCTTCACCCTGAACCAGGCACAGGGCCCCACCGCGCTGAAGGCGCTGGAGGATGCCAAGGCCGAGCTGGGCTTCCAGGAGGTTATCTACAACGAGTCGGTCGGCAAGCTGTCGCTGGTTGGCGCGGGCATGAAGACCAACCCCGGCGTTTCGTTCACCTTCTTCGAGGCTCTGTCCTCGGCGGGCGTGAACATCGACATGATTTCGACCTCTGAGATTCGTATTTCGGTGATTACCGAGCTGAGCAAGTTGGATGAGGCCGTTCGCGCGGTGCATACCGCGTTCGGTCTGGACACCGAGGGCGAGGCTACCGTGTACGGTGGCACCGGCCGCTAGGGTTGAGAGGGTTAGCTCGTTCGCGAGCTGTACGCTTCGGTAAGGGGCGGCGCCGGTTTGGTCCGGCGCCGCCCCTCCCTTTTATCAGTGCACAGGTGAAATAACTGAAATGCTTTACAGTTATTTCAGATAGGGGTAGGGTTGTATCAACCGTGGATGAGCCTCTCACCGAATGATATACACCCCACCGGCGTGGCATCTTCGGACGTTGGCTCTGCCGGCAACAGCACCAAGGAGAAGATAATGACCACAACCCTAACCACCCCTCTGGAGGAAGATACCCTCAATCAGGCTCGCGCAGAGGCACGGGAAATCCTTAAGAACTCTGAAGAAACCACCATTGAGCTGACCGTTTCGGGCCGAGAAAGCCAGCAGCTTGGCGATGCCCTCAACCAGGTCATTCAGCACGTCCTGCATGCCCTGGCTAACGGGCAAAGTATCGATGTTCAGGTTGTCCCTCACGATTTGACGACGACGATTGCGGCGCAGCGTATCGGTATTTCACGCCCGACACTCATGAAGGCTATTCGCTCTGGTGACCTCCCGGCGCATAAGGTGGGTAGCCACTTCCGTATCCGCACCGAGGATGCTGATGCTTTCCGTAAGGGACTTCTCAAGAAGACCGTTGCTCAGAAGGAGCAAGCTCTCAAAGAGCTCTGGGAGCTCGAGGATGAACACGGTCTTGTTGATGCCCTCGGAGGGCCCGCATGGTAGCCTCCAAATACTCTGTTCTGCTGGATACAAATATTCTGATGTCCAAAACTCTTCGGGATTGGATTTTATTGTTGGCGGTGAAGAGTGAATACGAGTTCTTTACGCCTCACGTCTCCAGTGGAATTATGGATGAGTTCGGCTACCATGTTCGTCGAGCCAATCCAGCGATAAGCGACGTTGTCCTTGAAAACTGGAAGCAACAAATCATCAGGTCCTGCGTCTCATGCATCTCCGGGTTTCCTGTCGAAGCTCCTGTTTCCTTCCCCGATACGGACGATCTTCACGTGCATGCCGCTGCCCAACATGGCGCCATGCACGCATTAGTCACTGATGACCGCAAACTGCTCGATTATGCTTCCACGGAAGAAGCTCAGAATATTCAAAATTATGAGACGCTCAGTGCGGATGATTTTCTGATGCAGCTCACCGAATACGCTCATCCCTCCTTATTTGCGGAGGTCTATCTTTTCCAGGAATCCTACGCTCGCTCTAAGGGGTTCACGGAGATTGATATTCCTCGCGCACTTGAACGAGCAGGGACGGGTCAATTTGCCCGATATCTTCGGACTGTGGTGATTAATAGCTCACAGTTTGTCGATTTTGAACGTGAGTTTAAAGCCCGGTCTTCTAATAACTAGATAGACATTGCTACGTCCACTACCTCGTTGCGGCATCGTTTAGGCTAGAAGAATGACTACTCTTCAGACGACGCTTCGAATGATGGATGCCCGTCAGTGGCGTGCCGCCGCGACCGCCCACGAGGTGCGCGCCGGCCGCTACGCCGACCCTTTTGCGCAGCGTCGTGCCCGCCACGAGGTGCACCCCGTGGAGGACTTCCTCTTCACCTACTACACGCTCAAGCCCGGCCAGTTCAAGCGCTGGCACCCCGGCGCCGGCGTCATTCTGCTGGACGCCCCCGAGCGCGCCTCCTGGCGCTTCTACCGACCGGCCACCGAACAGGAACTCCTCGAGGCGGGTTGCACCCCCGAGGTGGCGCGCGCTCAGGTGGAAGCGGCCTCCGCCGTCACCGTGGACGTCACCGACTTCGTGGAGCGCCGCGCCACCGCCCTCGCCTTCACCCACGAGATTCTGCGCAATACGGCCGCGAAGAAGGGCCAGTTCGGTTGCTTCGGCATGCACGAGTGGGCGATGGCGTACAAGTCGGTGGAGAACAATATCCGCCACGACTACTTGGAATTGCGCCTGGGCGCGGAGGGCACGGACCGGGTGGTGGAGAGCCACCGCATCCGCTGCTCGCACTTTGACGCGTTCCGTTTCTTCATGCCGCAGGCGGTGCCGATGAACGAGCTGCAGCCCACCCGTGAGACGCAGCGCGTGTTGGAGCAGCCGGCGTGCCTGCACGCGAACATGGACGTGTACAAGTGGGCGTACAAGCTGCTGCCGCTGGTTGATTCAACCCTGGTCATGGATTGCTTCGATCTAGCCTGGGATGCGCGTGAGCTGGACATGCGCGCGGCCCCCTACGAGATTCGTGCGTGGGGCTACGAGCCGATTCCCGTGGAGACGGCCGAGGGTAAGGCAGAGTACGTGCGTATTCAGCGTGAGCTGTCCGAGCGTTCGATTGGTCTGCGCGAGCGCCTGCTGGAGGTGTGCGCACGCTATCTTCCGCCCCTCGAGGCGTAAAAGACGTGATTCGAGCCTCTTAGGGTATCCACCGACCGGACGCATACCCCCGTTACGGTCGTTAGTACGGTAAGATGAGATACGGCTCATACAGAACCCACGCACCCAAGGAGTGCCCACACATGGCCCGTATTGTTGTTGATGTTATGCTCAAGCCCGAAATTCTTGACCCGCAGGGTAAGGCTATTTCTCACGAGCTGCCCCGTATCGGTGTTGATTCCTTCGTGGATGTTCGCCAGGGCAAGCGCTTCGAGCTGACCGTCGAGGGTGAGGCTACTGAGGAGCACCTCGCAGCTGCCCGCAAGGCTGCTGAGGAGCTGCTGTCCAACCCCGTGATTGAAGACGTCGTGAACGTTTCGGTTCTGGAGGACTAGTACCTATGGCAGAGTCTCTCGCACCTACTGAAGTCCCCCTGGTTGGCGACTTTTCTACTTCCGCCCCGAATCCCGCCTTCGCTGATGCACGCGTTGGCGTGGTGACTTTCCCCGGCACCCTGGATGACCGTGACGCTGCGCGTGCTGTCCGTCTGGCTGGCGGTACCGTCGTCGAGCTGTGGCACGACGACGCTGATCTGAAGAATGTTGATGCCGTCATTATTCCCGGTGGTTTCTCCTACGGTGACTACCTGCGTGCCGGCGCTATTGCCGCGAAGGCTCCCGTGATGCGTTCGGTGATTGATGCCGCTAACGCTGCCGGTACCTCCGGTTCTTCGCCCCTGCCTGTTCTGGGTATTTGCAATGGTTTTCAGATTCTGACCGAGTCTCACCTGCTGCCGGGTTCGATGATTAAGAACGATCACCGCAAGTTCATTTGCCGTGACCAGGTTCTGCGTATTGAGAACAACACCACCTCCTGGACCAGCAACTACGCTGCCGGCCAGGAGATTGTTGTTCCGCTGAAGAACCAGGACGGCCAGTACGTTGCGGATGCTAAGACCCTGGAGGCCCTGGAGGCTGAGGGTCGCGTGGTGTTCCGCTACGTTGGCTTCAACCCGAACGGTTCCCGTAACGATATTGCCGGTATTACCAACGAGCGCGGTAACGTAGTCGGCCTGATGCCGCACCCGGAGCACGCTGTGGAGCCGGGCTTCGGTCCTTCGTCCTCCGGTTTCGGTTCGGTGTCCCTGCGCGGTGGCGCCGATGGTCTCGGCGTGTTCACCTCGGTTCTTTCCAACCTGATTAACGCCCGCTAACGCACGACAAGGATTCTAAGAAGTTATGAGCGAAAAGCAGTTTAACCTCGACACCGTCGAGCACGCGGCGGCAACCCCGGACACCGAACTCCCCTGGGCCGAGCTGGGCCTGAAGGAGAACGAGTTCGAGGACATTAAGGAGATTCTGGGCCGCCGCCCCACCGCGGCTGAGCTGGCAATGTACTCGGTCATGTGGTCCGAGCACTGCTCCTACAAGTCTTCTAAGGTTCATCTGAAGCAGTTCGGTGCGAAGGTCACCGAAGAGATGAAGAAGGACCTGATGGTCGGTATCGGTGAGAACGCCGGTGTGACCGACATTGGTGACGGCTGGGCCGTGACCTTCAAGATTGAGTCCCACAACCACCCCTCGTACGTGGAGCCCTACCAGGGTGCCGCTACCGGTGTGGGCGGTATTGTGCGTGACATTATTTCCATGGGTGCACGCCCGATTGCTGTGATGGATCCGCTGCGTTTCGGCGCGATTGATCACCCCGACACCGCTCGCGTGGTTGGTGGCGTGGTTGCCGGTATCGGTGGCTACGGTAACTCCCTGGGCCTGCCGAACATCGGTGGCGAGGTTGAGTTCGACTCCTGCTACCAGGCAAACCCGCTGGTCAACGCGCTGGCTGTGGGCATCATGCGTCACGAGGACATCCGCCTGGCAAACGCATCGGGTGTGGGCAACAAGGTTGTCCTCTTCGGTGCGCGCACCGGTGGCGACGGCATCGGCGGTGCGTCGGTGCTGGCTTCGGAGTCCTTCGACGACACCAAGCCCTCGAAGCGTCCCGCCGTTCAGGTGGGCGACCCCTTCGCTGAGAAGGTTCTGATTGAGTGCTGCCTGGAGCTGTTCAAGGGCTCCGTGGTTGAGGGTATCCAGGACCTGGGTGCCGCGGGTATTTCCTGCGCAACCAGCGAGCTGGCTTCTAACGGTGAGGGCGGCATGCACGTCGACCTGACCAAGGTTCTGCTACGTGACCCCACCCTGACCCCGGGCGAGATTCTGATGTCCGAGTCTCAGGAACGCATGATGGCTGTTGTCTCCCCCGAGAACGTGGAGCGCTTCGAAGCAATCATGAACAAGTGGGGCGTGGAGTACTCCTTCCTCGGTGAGGTGACCGACTCCGGCCGCCTGGTCATCGAGTGGGACGGCGAGGTCATCGTGGATGTTGACCCCCGCACCGTCGCACACGACGGCCCCACCTACGAGCGTCCCTACGCACGCCCCGAGTGGCAGGACGACGTCCAGGCTAACCACTTCACCGGTTCGGCTGCTGACGACTCCCGCCCGCGTGGTGAGGAGCTGGGCGAGGCAATCAAGGCGTTCATGGCGTCCCCGAACATGTGCTCCAAGTCCTGGATCACCAACCAGTACGACCGCTACGTTCAGGGCAACACCGCCCTGTCCATGCCGGATGACGGCGGCGTGGTTCGCGTGGACGAGAACACCAACCTGGGTGTTGCCCTGGCTACCGATGCCTCCCCGCGCTTCACCTACCTGGACCCGTACGAGGGCGCCCGCGCATCCCTGGCTGAGGCGTACCGCAACGTGGCTACCGTTGGTGCACGCCCCGTGGCTGTGTCTGACTGCCTGAACTTCGGTTCCCCCGAGGATCCGGACGTCATGTGGCAGTTCGCCGAGGCTGTTCGAGGCCTGGCTGATGGCTGCATGGAGCTGGGTGTTCCGGTGACCGGCGGTAACGTGTCCCTGTACAACCAGACCGGTGGTAAGGCTATTAACCCGACCCCCGTGGTGGCGATGATGGGTGTGATGGATGACGTCACCCGCCGCACCCCGTCGGGTTGGGCTCCCGAGCACGATGGCCAGGCCATCTATCTGCTGGGCACCACCCGCGATGAGCTGGACGGCTCCGAGTGGGCTCGTTTCAAGGGCCACCTGGGCGGTCAGCCGCCGAAGGTTGATCTGGCTCTGGAGCGTCAGCTCGGCGACATGCTGGTGAACATGTCTCGCGACGGTATGATTGATGCCGCTCACGACGTGTCTGCCGGTGGTCTGGCTACCGCTCTGGTGGAGGCCTGCCTGCGCTTCAACACCGGTGCCCGCATTGGTCTGGGTGAGGTTGCTGAGCGTGACGGTCTGGACCTGTTCACCCTGCTGTTCTCGGAGTCCCTGGGCCGCGTTGTGGTTTCGGTTCCGCGTTCGGAAGAGGTGCGTTTCAAGGATATGTGCACCGCTCGCCAGTTCCCCTTCGCCCGTATCGGCGTGGTGGATGCTGAGTCGAACGCTCTGGACTTCCAGGATGAGGTTTCCATTGACCTGGATGAGCTGCGTGCAGCTCACGAGGGTACTCTCGCTTCTTACTTCGGTGAGGTTGCGAAGGGCTAGTCTTCGACTAGTTTGAGACTAACGCCGAAAGGGGCGGATGCTTGTGAAAGCATCCGCCCCTTTTGTTATGCCCGCGGGCTTGTGCATTGAGCGGTGAGAGGTTGTGCGTTGAGGCGTTCTGTTGATGCGCGTTCTGGGTTTATGCCTCGGCGACCTTGCGGCCCAGCTGCGCGAACAGGGAGGCGTTGATGCGGAAGCCTTCGATGCACTCTTCGATGAGGGCTTCACGCTGCTCGTCGGTCAGGGGTGCGTTGTCGAGCAGTTCGCGGTAGCCGTCCTTGAAGACCTTAGGCTTGGGCAGTTCGGTGAAGCGGTACATGCTCAGCGCTTCGGCGGGGATGCCGTAGTGGCGGTTGACGAGCGCTGCGACTGCCTGGCCGCCGGAGAGGTCGCCGAGGTAGCGCAGGTAGTGGTGTGCGAGGTAGCGTTCGGGGGAGTTGATGGTGGCGCGGATGCGCTCTACGTATTCTGCGGTTGCGGGCAGGGGCGCGTCGATGTCGCCATCCTGGCCGAGTGCGCGGATGTCTGCACGGATGTATTCTGCGCGGTCGAGGCCCGGGTGGGTGAAGGGTTCGGTGATGGGGCTGGGTTCTGCGCGGTAGTGTTCGGAGACTGCTTCGAGTGCTTCGTAGATGTGCACGTACTGGTTGATGAGGCGCAGGTATGCCTCGGTGTTGAGAGAGCCGCCCATGAGGTCTTCCATGAAGGTGGAGTGTTCGGCGTTGTCGTGGACGTGCTTGGTGCTTTCCTTCAGGCGTGCGGAGAAGCGTTCCTGGGTGGTTTCGGGGGCGGTAATAGTCATGGTGAGTTCCTAAAGTGGCTTGTGGGTGAACAATAAATATTTTAGTGACACGATGTCACCAAAACCTGTTAATGACATATTGTCACCAAAAACCGGTTTTGACAATAGCTCTCACAAAAAATTTGCTAAGGTAAACCTTATGCACAAGTCACCCTAGGCATTAAGTTACACAAACATAGGCTAATAGGACTAGACTTGATACGAACACCACAATCACAGAATCCAAGGAGACACCGAATGTCTACCCCCTCTCTCACCAAGCGCACTTGGGCGTTCTTGGCTTCGGCAACCATCGGCCTCAGCGGCGTCGCCGGCGTACCCGCGGCCTTCGCGGCTGAAACCAACTCCCACGTCAGCGCCAGTGAGGTAACCGCAGCCTCAGAGCAGAGCCTGCAGGACGTCACCGTCAACTGGGGCCTGAAGAAGTCCTTCCGCTCCTACATCAACGGTCCCTTCTCCCAGGGCTCCCAGGAACTGACCGGCGTCACCACCAACGAAGACGGCTCCTACCACTTCACCTCCGCCGAAGGCACCGTAGCCAACGGCGAATACTCGGTCACCTTCACCGGCTCCTCGATTCACTACACCGCACACCACGGTCTGCTGGAAGTCATCATCTCCGACCTCTCCGTCACCATTAAGGACGGCGTGGGCACCGTGCGCGCCAACGTTCAGTCACGCCCCTACAACGGCAACACCACCCCGAACGACCTGGTCGAAACCAAGAACATGACCCTCGGCACTTTCAACGCCTCCGGCCTGAAGGTTGAGGGTAACACCATCACCCTGCCCAGCGTTGACGAGGAAAACGGCACCCGCGTCAAGCTTTCCGAAGAGGCAACCGGCGCCTTCGCGGGCTTCTACAAGGCAGGTCAGGAGCTGGATGCGCTCGGCTTCTCCGCAACCATCGTGACCAAGGAAGCACCCGCGCCGAGCCCTGAGCCCAGCACTGAACCCAGCGCCGAGCCGACTGTTGCGCCGACCGCAGAGCCGACTGCTGCGCCCAGCAGCGAGCCCTCCTCCGCGCCGACCAGCGAGTCGCCCAAGCCCGCCGAGCCCACTTCTGCAGCGCCGAGCGCAGCCCCCACCTCCGCGGCACCCTCCTCCCCCGCCGCAACCACCGAGCCCAAGCGTGAAGAAAAGGTCACCGGCAACGTCGTCGAGTCCGGCACCCTCAGCTGGGATATCCGCGAGTCCTTCCTGAAGTACCTGACCGGCTTCGCGCACGGCTCCGTGAACGTTGAGGGCATGGAGAAGACCGCGGCTGGCGGCTTCAAGTACACTCAGGCATCCGGCGTGTACAACCCCGAGACCAAGACCGGTCAGATCAACTTCGCGGGCACCGCAGAGTTCACCGGCCACAACGGTCAGCTCAAGAGCACCATCAAGAACATGCGCCTGGTCGTCGTCAACGGCAAGGGCACCCTGGTCGCTGACGTGGACGCGCTGACCCGCGACGGTAAGTCCGTCTCTAAGACCGGCCTGGCTATCGCCGAGGTGGACCTCTCCGGCGCGAGCGTGAAGGACGGCATTTTCTCCGCACAGAACGCGGCAGTCGCGCTCACCGCTGAAGGTTCCGAGGTGCTCTTCGCGGGCCAGTACCGCGGTGCCGACAACGCCATGGCGCCGCTGAGCTTCTCCGTAAAGCTCAGCGAACAGACCGCGGAGAACACCGTTGAGGTTCCCCGCGTCTCTGAGAGCAAGTCCTCCGATAACAAGGGTTCTGAGAACGGCTCCTCCGATAACAGCTCCTCGAACTCCTCCGGTAACTCCGGCGCTAACGGCTCCGGTTCTAATGGTTCGGCAGGCACCTCCGGCAGCGTTTCTAACGGCAGTTCTTCCTCGAACGGTTCTGTCAGCAACAACCCGGCACAGCCTGTCTGCGTACCCGTCACCCGCACCCGCGAGGTGCAGGAGCAGGGCGCATCCGACGGCACCATTAAGAGCGCAAACCTTGGCTGGGGCGTGCGCGATTCCTTCCGCAACTACGTGCGCGGCGGAATCGCAAACGGTAGCTGGGAGCTGAACGGCACCTCCTACTCTTCGGATGCGTTCAACTGGTCTAACGGCACCGGCACCTTCAAGGGTGGTAAGGGTTCCATCTCCTTCAGCGGTTCGGTTCGTTTCACCGGTCACCACGGCATTCTGGACACCACCATTGCGAACCCGCGCCTTGAGATTAACGGCAATTCCGGTACTCTCTACGCGACCATGAACAGCAATGACCCCTCCGGCAAGGCAACTAACTACGGTGAGGTGGCACTGCTGAAGGTGGATCTTTCGGGTCTGCAGAGCTCCGCTGACGCTGTGAGCGTCAACGGTGCGGCAACCACCCTGACCGCTGAGGGCGCGAAGGCGTTCGCTGGCTTCTACGACGCCGGTAAGGACATGGCTCCGCTGAGCTTCTCCGCGGCGATTAACGGCGCGAAGACCACCACCAAGACCGTGTCCGAAACCGTCTACGAGGGTGAGGGTTGCGACCCGATCACCGGCAAGCCTCTGGCTTCCACCGGCGCCTCCGGTGTTGAGGGCACCCTGGTTGCAGGCTTCATCGCTGTTGCAGCCGGTGCGGGTACCGTCGTGTACACTCGCCGCCGCAAGAAGGCATAACGGCACCTCACGAGGATGCCCACACTGTCGGCTCACCCGTGAAACTCAACCATGAGGTTCACCGGTGAGCCGACACGGTCCGTGCGGGGGGGCAGATTTTCACTGCACCCCCGCTTCAGGTGCCAGGTTTTACCCCGGCGCCTACCCCAGTTTTTCTAACTCCCTTTTTTCTGTGAGACGACGATGTTTTCTTCCCTTTCTTCTTCTGCCCTGAACCGCCGCGATGCAATGAAGTATGCGGCGTTCTCCATCACTTCCGCTTTTCTGCTGAGCTCTTGCGGTGTGGGTACTCAGAACCCGGCCGCTTCTTCAAGCACTTCGCAGGCTGTGGTGGATGAGCAGAGCACCCGCACCGTTTTGGAGAACCTTGCCGATCAGCTGCGTTCTTCCATTGCCCCTGATCAGAAGGCTCTGCGCGGCCCCAATAGCGCCGCAGATACCCCCGAAATTCAGCCGATGGTCGATACCCCCACTCCGGCTTTCCCCGTGACGTTCAAGGATTTCAACGGCACCGAGGTGACCGTTAAGTCCGCTGACCGTGTGCTGGCACTGGACCTGTACGGCACTCTGGCTCAGCAGATGATTGCGCTGGGTCTGGGCGGTCGTCTGGTTGGCCGTGTCACCTCCTCGACGGAGCAGTCGCTGGCTCACCTGCCGCTGGTGACCCAGAACGGTCATGACCTGAACGCTGAAGCGATTCTGGCGACCTCCCCGGACCTGGTGCTGTGGGATAAGAGCAACGGCCCGATTGAGATTGTGGACCAGTTGCGCGCTGCGGGCGTGACCGTGGTGGTCTTCGATCATGAGCGTCGTATGGATAAGATCATTCCGCAGCTCAAGGCTGTTGCGCAGGCGCTGGGTGTTCCGGAGGCGGGCGAGCAGGTTGCTGCCCGCGTGCAGAAGGACCTGGATTATGCCCTGCAGGTGCTCAAGGACGTTGCCCCGAAGGGTGCACAGCAGGTGTCGTTCGCGTTCTTGTACGTGCGCGGTACCGCTGGCGTGTTCTTCGTGCTCGGCAAGGGTTCGGGCGCTGACGATTTGATTCAGGCTATTGGCGGTAGAGATGTGGCGTCTGAGCAGAACGCGACGAATATTATTCCGGCGACCAGTGAGGCGCTGGTGAAGCTGAACCCGGACGTCATTCTGACCATGAGCGGCGGCATTAAATCCACCGGCGGTTTGGATGGTTTCTTGGCTCGCCCGGGTGTGAGTGAGACGACTGCCGGTAAGAATAAGCGCATTATCGATATGGGTGACGGCCAGATTCTGTCCTATGGCCCGAATACTCCGGCGGTGCTTTTGTCGCTGGCTAAGGCTGCGTACTCGACTCCTGCGGGGGGCCAGTAGTGGTTGCCGTGAAAAGTGCGGCGGGTGCGCGGGATTATCGTGCGTCGCGTCGGCGTCGTGCCGGTCTGACGTTTACGTTTTTGGCGGTGGCACTGTGCGTTGTGATGGTGCTGTCTGCGGGTTTGGGTCAGTACAATATCCCGATTGATCAGGTGGTTGCTTCAGTGGGCCGCCGTCTGGGCCTTGCGCCGGAGAACCCGGCGATGCAGCTGGCGGATAGCACTCTGTGGAATATCCGTTTCCCGCGTGTGCTGTTGGGTGTGCTGGTGGGTGCCGCTTTGGGTACTTCCGGCGCGGTGATGCAGTCGGTGTTTGGTAA
The DNA here is from genome assembly GCF_001809565.1 of Rothia sp. HMSC072B03. Lineage (NCBI taxonomy): Bacteria > Bacillati > Actinomycetota > Actinomycetes > Micrococcales > Micrococcaceae > Rothia > Rothia sp. HMSC072B03. The sequence goes on along the minus strand of NZ_KV797968.1, from coordinate 201,477 downwards.
CCCGTTGGCTGAGCCGGGCGTGATTGGTGTTTCCTCGGGTGCGGCGGTTGGCGCGTGTTTGTCGATTGTGTTGAACCTGCAGTTCTTCGGTATTTTCACGACTCCTGCATTCGCGTTTGTGGGTGCGTTGGCGGCTACTGCGCTGGTGTATTTCCTGTCGCGTTCTTCGGGTCGTGCGAAGGTCCTGTCGATGATTTTGACGGGTATTGCGGTGACTGCGGTGGCGAATGCGATTATTGCGTTCCTCATGTTTATTGCTGATACGACGAGCCGCGATCAGATTGTGTTCTGGCAGATGGGTTCGCTGAACGGTTCCACGTGGAAGGCTGTGGCGAGCGTATGGCCGGTTATTCTGATTGGCTTGGTAGCGTGTTTTGTGATGGCTTCTTCGCTGGATGTTCTGGCGTTGGGTGAGCGTGCAGCGCAGCATTCGGGTGTGAACGTGGAGCGCCTACGTGCGGTGTCTATTGCGGCGACGGCTTTGTTGACGGGTGCTGCGGTGGCGTATGCGGGCATTATTGCGTTTATTGGTCTGATTATTCCTCACCTGTTGCGCATGATTTTGGGTCCGTCGAATCGTGTGTTGTTGCCGGCTTCGGCATTGGGTGGCGCACTGTTGATTGCGCTGTCTGATTTGGGTGCGCGTACGCTGGTGCCTTTTGCTGATTTGCCGATTGGTATTTTTACGGCTTTGGTGGGCGGCCCGACGTTCTTCGTGTTGTTGCGTCGTTCCCTGGGCCAGGGCGGAGGTGCTTCGTGAGTGAGTTGTTGAGCCTGTCCGGTGTGTGTTTTAACGCTGGTGGGCGTCAGATTTTGAATGATGTGTCTCTGTCTGTTGCTGCGGGCGAGGTTGTGTCGCTGATTGGCCCCAATGGTGCCGGTAAGTCAACTCTGTTGGGTGTGATTGCTGGTGATATTGCTCCCAGTGGCGGTGAGATTCTGTTGGATGGCACCCCGCTGGGTTCTATTCCTGCCCGTCAGATGGCGCGTCAGCGTGCGATGCTGTTGCAGAAGTTGAATGTGGCGTTTTCGTACACGGTGCATGAGGTGGTTCAGATGGGCCGCACCCCGTGGAAGGGTACGGAGCGCGCTGAAGAGGATGACTCCGTGGTTGCTTCGATGATGGAGCGTACGTCGGTGACTCACTTGTCGGATCGCGATATTACGACTCTGTCCGGTGGTGAGAGTGGCCGTGCGCATTTGGCGCGTGTGTTTGCTCAGCAGACTCCGCTGATTCTTTTGGATGAGCCGACTGCGGCGTTGGATATTACGCATCAGGAGCAGACGTTGCGGGTGAGCCGTGAGTTGGCTGCTGAGGGTGCTGCAGTGTTGACGGTGCTTCATGACTTGGATGTGGCGGCTGCGTATTCTGACCGTATGGTGTTGTTGCGTGGTGGTGAGGTGGTTGCTTCGGGCGCCCCTGAGCAGGTGTGTTCGGCGGAGTTGTTGTCTGAGGTGTATCAGCATCCGATTGAGGTGTTGAGGCATCCGGTGACGAATCGTTTGTTGATTCTGCCGGAGCGCTGAGTCTGCTAGCGCACTGAGTCTGCTAGCGCGCTGATTTTACGGGGCGTTAGCGAACCATCCGCAAACACTTTCCACCTCAAAATATGCCAGTATTCGCATATATTAAATCTCCGTTCTGGAATGGCTATAAATATCAGTTCATTACAGGGCGGAGATTATCTTTATCCCCTCCTGCACGGATACACTGAAAGGTAGTGTCCGCAATACTGAACTCTATTCAGTTCAGCATTCCATCCATTCGAGAAAGAGACCCCCGCATGGATCCTCAGCAGAAAACGGCAGCGCCTGCCGTTGCCGGCTACATTCCCGAATATTCTGAAACACCGCATAGCGGCTCCTTTGATATCGCCCAGCACGGCCTCACCAGCGATGACGTTGCACGCCTGACGGCTGAGGGTAAGGTCAATACCCAGAACACGAAGTCTTCTCGCACGCTGTGGAGCATTATGCGTGCGCACCTGTTCACGGTCTTCAACTTTGTGTTGGGCGCCTGTGGTGCCGTGGTGATTATGTACCAGCGTTGGGCGGATCTCCTCTTCCTGGGGGCTGTTATCGCTAACGTGGTCATCGGTTTCGTGCAGGAGTACAAGGCGAAGCTTGAGCTGGACCGCATCTCCCTGCTGGACCGCTCCCCCGCAACCGCTGTGCGCGATGGCAAGACCGTCGAGGTTCCCATGGAGCAGCTGGTGGAGGGCGACGTGGTGGTCCTCAAGCGCGGCGATCAGGTGCCCGCCGATGCCGTGGTGCTCACCTCCGATTCGCTGGAGCTGGACGAATCCCTGCTGACCGGCGAGAACGACCCGATTGCTAAGCGCCCGGGCGACATGGTGCTCTCGGCCTCGAGCGTACTCGGTGGTACCGGTCGCGTGTTGCTCTCTCACGTGGGTGCGAACTCGCGAGCCAGCAAGATTTCCGACGAGGCGCGCCAGTTCTCGCGTATCCAGTCTGAGTTGCGCGATGCCCTGAACCTCGTGGTCCGCTGGATTACGATTGGTCTGGCCGTCATTATTCCGGTGGTGCTGTGGGGTCAGATTCGCGCCGCCGGTGGCCTGGAGGCCGTGGAGCAGAACCACATGTGGGAGCAGGTGTCTATCGCCGTGGTCTCTTCGGTGGCTTCGATGATTCCGCAGGGCCTGGCGCTGATGACCACCCTGGCCTTCGCCGCGGCAGCCGTGGCTCTGGGCCGCAAGCACAATATCCTGGTGCAGGAGCAGCCTGCGGTTGAGGTTCTGGCTCGTGTGGATGTGGTCTGCTTCGATAAGACCGGTACTCTCACCGAGGGTGGCGTGATTTTTGATTCGGTGCGTCCCCTGACCACCGAGGCGGTGGCTGAGGGCCCCGACGTCGACTCTGCCGAAAACACCTCCTGGCGTGCCTCCCTGCCGACCGACTGGAACGAGGCGCTGTCGTGGTTCGGCCACGATGAGAACGCGAATCCGACCGCCGCAGCGCTGACCGGCGGCTTCCCGCAGGCTTCCTCGGCTACCGTCAGCGGCATCGTGCCGTTCTCGTCGGCGCTGCGTTTTAGCGCGATTGAGTTTAAGGATTCGGGGGCCTGGCTGCTGGGCGCCCCGGAGGCGCTGCTCGCCAAGGGCACCCCCGAGCGCGAGCGCGCCGCCGAGCTAGCGGCTCTGGGTCTGCGCACGATGGTGCTGGCCCATGCCGCGGCCGTGGTGCGTAACGAGAAGGGTGAGCCCGTCCAGAAGATTCCGGCGGACGCTACCCCGGTTCTGTTCGTGATTTTCCGCGAGAACGTGCGCGCGGACGCCCCGGAGATTGTGGAGTATTTCCACCGTCAGGGTGTGACACTGAAGGTCTTCTCGGGTGATAACCCGTTCACGGTTGCCGCCGCCGCAAAGACTGCGGGTATGGACACCTCCGCCGGCGCGGTTGATGCCTCTACCCTGCCCGAGGACGGCCCGGAGCTTGCCGAGGCTGCCGCGACCCACAATATTTTCGGTCGTGTCTCGCCCGAGCAGAAGAAGAACATGGTCATTGCGCTGAAGGAGCGCGGCCACGTGGTGGCGATGACCGGTGACGGTATTAACGACGCGCTGGCGCTCAAGCACGCAAACTTGGGTATCGCGATGGGTAACGCTGCCCCGGCGACGAAGGCTGTCTCTCGCCTGGTGCTGCTGGACGGTAAGTTCTCGTCTCTGCCGGCCGCCCTGGAGCAGGGCCGCCAGGTCATCACGAACATTGAGATGGTGGCGAACCTGTTCCTGACGAAGACCGGTTTCGCGATTCTGCTGGGCGTGGTGTTTGGTCTGTTCGGCTGGGTGTTCCCCTTCCTGCCGCGCCAGTACTCGACCGCTGACTTCCTGATTGTGGGTGCGTCTTCCTTCGCGTTGACCCTACTGCCGAACTCGCGCCGCTACGTGCCGGGCTTCCTGCGCCGCGTGCTGAACTACACGGTTCCGAACTCGATTATTGTAGTGGCCATGCTGCTACTGGTGACGGCCACTTCGCTGTGGATGCACATCGGCGATATCCGCCAGGTGCAGACAGCTTCGTTCATTACCCTGGTCATGATGGGCCTGTGGAACCTGGCCGCGGTGGCCCGCCCGCTGAACCGCGCCCGCGTGCTGCTCTTCGGTGCGCTGCTGGCGGTGTTCTTTGCGGCGCTGTTCGTGCCGATCCTGGTGGAGTACCACCAGTTCACCGAGGTGGCCCCGCACCTGCTGTGGACCGCAATTGGTGCCGGTGCCCTGGGTGCGGCTCTGATTGAGGTGAATGCGCATCGCAACCGCCGCTGGCAGAAGCGCCACTACCCCGATCTTGAGGTGGCCTCGCTGAGCTTCGTCCCGAAGAAGGCCGCGAAGTAGTTCGTTGCCCCTACCCGGGATAGCCCCGGCTGGGACTTTTTGGAGGGCCCCGTATTCTCGTTTCGAGGATGCGGGGCCCTCCGTGCGTTGTGTCTTTATCCGTCGGTTGGCTCGCCCGAATGACCCGCCCGGGGGTCGCATCCATTTGCGGAAATTTTTAACAGCTTCTGGGAGTTTCCTGTATCCATCTTGCCCTGAACCTGGGAAAACCCTTAAAGTTACAGGGAACTATTGAGAAGGGGTATCCCTCTCTTGAACAGGATTGTTACTGGATTGGCAGGCAAGACCTGAGTGACTCAACACCATAGCGGTAGTGTAGCTTCCGGCGCGTAGCCGGTGGTCGCGCCGTATCGCTGTACCCGTACGGGGCATCCGTCCCGACCGTAGGTTGAGAGCGCTCGGGTCTTTTGTGTTTTTGGGAAGCTTTTGCGCGTAGCGCGGCTGTTTTCCCACCCCCACCCGGCCGTCCAGATTTCACCCTGTGCATAGACTTTGACCGCATATCTAAGGAAGTATCGTGAACAACCGCGAACTTGGCGAGAAGATTCTCGACGGCCTCGGCGGCCCCGAGAACATCTCGCACATGACGCACTGCGCGACCCGCCTGCGTGTGACCCCCGTGTCGAACGAGGCCGTGCAGAACGAGAAGATTAAGTCCCTGCCCGGCGTGCTCACCGTGATTGAGCAGTCCGGCCAGACCCAGGTGGTGCTGGGTGACCGTGTTGAGGCCGTGTACAACGAGATTAACGCGCTGCCCTCCATGTCGAAGCAGGCTGAGAGCGAGGCTCCGGCAGAGTCTAACGGCAAGAAGGCCGGGTGGCTCACCAACGTCTTCGACGTTCTGTCTGACTCCTTCCGTCCGCTGCTGTGGGCCCTGCTGGGTACCTCGATGATTCTGACCCTCATCGTGTTCCTGCAGCAGCTGGGCTTCTTCGGCCAGTACACCGACCTGACCGGTCAGGTTGTGAACGTGGACATCGTCAACGGTGCTCGCGTGGCTGATAAGGAAGCCGCTACCGCTCTGAACAACCAGTGGATGCATCAGTTTGCTTTCTGGTACATCCTGAAGGCTGCTTCGCTGTCGGTGCTGAACTTCATGCCCATTATGCTGGGTGCTACCGCTGCTAAGCGTCTGGGCGCGAACATGTGGGTTGGTGCGGCTATCCCCGCTGCGCTGATGACCGGTACCTTCACCGATCTGACCGCTCTGGCTGATCCCGCAACCAAGGTTCTGAACGTTCCGTTCTTCGGTCTGGATCTGCCGCTGTACGCGTTCAGCTACACCGGCCAGGTCTTCCCGCCGCTGCTGGCTGTTGCTCTGCTGGCTCCGCTTGAGCGCTTCCTGAAGAAGGTTATTCCTTCGATGCTGCAGATGGTGTTCGTGCCGATGATTTCGGTGATGATCCTGGTGCCGCTGACCGTGTTCCTGGTGGGCCCGATCGGTATCGGTGTGGCTATGGGAATCTCTGACTTCCTGAAGATGATTAACGATGTGGCTCCCGGTGTTGTGGGCGCCCTGATTGCCGGCCTGTACCTGTTCATGGTTCCGCTGGGCCTGCACTGGCCGCTGAACGCCGTGATGATTAACAACCTGCAGACCATGGGTACCGACTTCATCCAGTCCCCCATGGGTGCGTACAACTTCGCCGTGTTCGGCCTGGTGACCGGTGTGGCTATCCGCGCCAAGAAGGACCGCGAGCTACGCCAGACCGCTATCGGTGCGTCGATGTCCGGTCTGCTGGGCGGTATTTCTGAGCCGTCCATGTACGGTGTGGTACTCCGCTACAAGCGCGTGATTCCGATTATTCTGGTTCCCGCCGTGATCGGTGGTGCGACCATTTCGATGTTGGGCGTTAAGTCCTACGCCTTTGCGTTCACCTCGCTGCTGTCGATTCCGGCTATGCAGCCCTCGTACCTGTACGTGATTGGCCTGGCTATTGCCTTCTTCGGCGCGATGGCCGGTGTGCTGGTCTTCGGTTACGAGTCGAAGGACGACGCCGCTAAGCACGCCGCTCAGCGCGCGAAGGAAGAGGCTGCCGCTGCTCCCGCCGAGAAGAAGGTAGAGAAGAAGGCCGAGGAGGCTCCCAAGGCTGAGGCCGCCGCCGCGGCTCCCGCTGCAGCCGGTGAGGTCATTGAGCTGCACGCCCCGATTGAGGGTACCGCCGTTGCTCTGGCCGATGTTCCGGACCCGATTTTCGCGGCTGGCAAGCTGGGCGAGGGTGTGGCGATTGAGCCGACCGGTACCACTGTTGCTGCTCCCGCAGCCGGTAAGGTTGCCGCAACCTACCCCTCGGGCCACGCTGTGGGCCTGAAGCTGGAGAACGGCATTGAGCTGCTGATTCACGTTGGTCTGGATACCGTGAACCTTGACGGTAAGGGTTTCAGTGTAAAGGTTGCCAAGGGCGATGTTGTTGCCGCCGGCGACACTCTGATTGAGTTCGATCCCGAGGTCATCAAGGAGGCGGGTTACCCGCTGATTACCCCGGTGATTGTCACCAACACCCGCAAGTTTGCTGAGGTGAAGGGCCTGCCGGGCGTTGCTCACCAGAACCTGAGCACCGTCCTGAAGGTGACCACTAAGTAGTTCGCTTTCTGAGGCTCTAAGGGGCCCCACCATTGTGGTGGGGCCCCCTTTTCTTATACCCCGATATTCGGTGAGCTCTAATGCAGGCATACCCACTAGCCGGGGGGGTATTTCTGATAATGTGAAATAACTCAATCAGGATTTTCTAGTGTGGTAGGGAGTACAAAGATGTCTTCTGATACTGCGGTGTGGGAAGAGCAGCAAAAAGAGTTGCATGCTCTTTCTCCTGTTCGACGGCTGATGCGCCGGCTCAATCTTGAGGCGCTCGTCTACGAGTCCGCGCCGTTCCCGGTTCTGTTGCGTAGGCTCTCCGCGCTGATTCCCGCGTGCCTTCTGTGGTGGGTTATCTACGAGCCGCACCGGCTTGCTTCCTCCACCAGCCTCCCCGAGGGTACTCACGCTATTACGCTGCTCCCCGGAGCCTGGGGTGACCCCGCTACGGGGTCCTACGGTGGCCTTCCTGAGCTGCCGGGGGTCCTCTTGCGCTGGGTACTGTGCATCGCGGCAATGGTGGCTGTCGTTCACCTCTGCGGCGTCAAGGCGAAGGGTCAAAGCTTCACCATTCCTCGGGATGCGCGCTCGCGGCTGATTGCGCTGATGCAGGCTCTCGGCATTTTCGGTGCGTTTGCGCTGGTGGTCTGGATTGAATACATGATGACTCCGCTGACCCTCATGTTTGACACCGTGTATGCAGGCCCCACCGCAGCCTATAGCGGCGACGGCACGATACCCCTGCACCTTTTCCTTTCCTCGTCGTTGAGCGCTATCTTTCTAGGCTATTTTTGCGTAAATATTCTTGCCTCGCTGAATATCCCCGGTTACCTGGGCATCCCCGCAATTATCTACGTGGGGGCTCTCCCCTGGGCTCACGCGGAGCGGCACCAGTTCACCTTGGCGCTGGCGTGGGTCATTGCGGTGACTCTGGTGAGTTGGCTGGTGCGCGGCATGTGGGGTACTGTGCTGGCCTGCGTGGGCTATTCTCTGTGGATTGTGTTGGTGGCGACCAGCGGTGATCCTTTTGATCTGTCCGCCAATATGAGCCGTGTGCTCGTGATTTTGGGTTTCCCGCTGGCTTTTATCGTCGCTGGAGGCGGCATTTACCGCATCTTCTACCTGCGGCAGAACCCGAACCTGTTGAGGTACCTGCAGGAGCGCGCCCTGTATCTGGGCGAGTGGTAGCAACCGGTCACGGCGGCGCTCCCCTCCCCCTCGTTTTTGTAATTACATATCCCGCTAGAGGACGCAGAAACTTAGAAGGCACAGAAAAATCCCGGGCACTCTCTTGTGAGAGTACCCGGGATTTTATTGTCCTATAGGACGGCTAAAGCATTACCGAAAGCAGTATTGCTTTCGCCTACTCTATTCCTGCCAGCCAACGTTGACCCAGTAGTCAGCGCTGGTGTAGCTCTGCTTGAACAGGGACGGACCGTAGTTTGCAACCTTTGCCTTCACAGCGGCGTACATCGGGCCGTTACCGTAGGGCAGGTACACAGCGACCTTCTCGTAGTAGAGCTTCTCCGCCTCGTTGGCGATCTTGATGCGCTCGTCCTCGTTCTCGGTGTTCTGCAGCTTCTCGATGAGCTTATCAACCTCGGGGTCACCGACTCCGAACACCTCGGTGGTGAAGAAGTAGGGTGCCGAGGATGCCAGGTCGGGCAGAACGCCCCAACCGGTGAAGATTGCTTCGTAGCTCTTCTGGCCGAGCACGGAGTTGGAGTTCGACTGCGGCTGGTTGTCGGAGGTCAGGCGGATACCTGCAGACTTCAGCTGCTGCTCCAGGATCTGGTAGACAGCCTGGTAGACAGCCTCGGAACCGAAGGAGGTCATGGCGAAGCTGGCAGTCTTGCCGCCCTTAGCGTAGTAGTCGCCGGACTTGGAGTAGCCTGCGGCCTCCAGAATCTTGGCGGCTGCCTGGGCGCCGGACTCACCCTCGTAGTTGTTCTGGTAGCCCTTCTGGAACGGCATTGCGATGATGGAGCCGGGCAGCGGCTCGGTCCAGCCGAGCTGCGAGAAGTATGCCTTAGCGATCTGCTCGCGGTCCACAGAAGCAAGGATTGCGCGGCGCAGTGCCAGGTCCTCGATGCGCTTGGGGTTCAGCTGAATAATGTTGACGTTGGTGTTCTGGCTCTGGCGAATCTCGGTGCCTGCCTGACCCTTCACAGCGTTGTAGCTGGTTGCACCCACGAAGGTGAACGCGTCCAGTTCGCCGTTCTTGAAGCTTGCACGGATTGCTTCGGAGTCCATCTGACGCCAGACGATACGATCCAGCACCGGCTTCTCGCCCCACCACTTGTCGTTCTTGACCAGGGTGAGCACCTTCTGGGAGGAGTTCCACTCACCAATCTTGAAGGGGCCTGCCCAGTACTGGTCGAGGGGCTTGTCGACAAAGCCGTCATTGAAGAGGTTGACGTCTTCCAGGGCAGGGTGGATTGCGAAGGCGCACAGACCCTCGGAGGGGTAGTACGGGGTCTTCATGGTGACCTTGACGTGGCGGTCGTCGCCGTCAACAGCCTCGATGCTTTCCACCTGCTGCCACATCTGGTTATCGGTGATGTGGTAGGGGTTGTCGGTGACTGCGCTGTAGACCTTCCACATGGCGCGAACAGCGTTCACGTCGATGGGGGTGCCGTCGTTGAAGACTGCCTTGGGGTTGATCTTGAAGGTTGCGGTCTGCACACCGTCGACGGTTTCAGTCTTGTGTTCGGTGCAGAACTCGGGGTTGAGGGTACCTTCGCCGTCGGGGCTCATGGTGTAGAAGCCCATCACGGCGGGAATGTTGCAGGGTGCCAGGGCATCCAGGTTGCTGGAGGTGTAGCCGCTCTGGGTCTGCAGGTTGAAGTTCGGGCCCAGGGCGGTAGCCGCGAGGGTCAGGGTGCCGCCCTGCTTGAGGGAGGAGCGGTCCTGCTTGTTGACCTGAAGGTTCTTCAGAATGTCTTCGGCGTTGTTAGCGGCACTACCGCCCACCTTTTCCTTCGAGCTGCCGCAGGCGGCCAGTAGACCAACGGTGCCGAGGGCAACGGTGCCGGTCAGGAGGGTACGGCGAGAGACAGACATGCTCTTCATGGAATTTCTCCTAGAGTATTCGCAGTGTTGTGGAGGCGGCGCGCGAACGGTGCGTAGCCGGCACTCCAACCCGGCGGGAGGACAGTCTCTGCCGGGGTGGGCAGAATGCCCACATTTGTTTTAAGTATATCCGTGCAAATCTCTGAGGAACGGGAAAGCGGCGTGCTCCAGAAGGTTTTAATCCTTCTGTAACACGCCGCTGTAGCGCTTTTACCCCTTATGGAGTGTGTGAGCGGTGCTCAACGCTTAGATTTTTACTTCTCCCAACCGACGTTGATCCATACGTTCGGGTTGTAGTAGGGCAGACCGAAGAGCATCGGGCCGTAGTTCGCCAGGCCCTTACGGCACGCCTTGAAGTTCGGGCCGTTGTGGGTGGGCACGTAGATGGCGACCTCGTCCAGGTGGCGCTTCTCCAGCTCGTTCATGATCTTGAGCTGTTCCTTCGGGTCCTCGGTGGACATCATGGTTGCTGCCAGCGAGTCCAGATCCTTACCGTGACCGTTGTTGGTCTCGGAGATGTAGAAGTAGTTCGCTGCATCCACCGGGGAGGTGGTGATGCCGTAGCCGCCGGTCTTAATCGCGAAGTTCTTGGAGGAGATGATACTCGACATTTCGGAGGCACCGTGGTTCTCGATGGTCAGCTCGATGCCGACCTCCTTCATCTGCTGCACCAGGAACTGGGCGGTGGAGCTGACAACCGGGTCGCTACCGAAGGTGATGACCGGGTAGGAGACCTTAGCGCCGTCCTTGGTGTAGTAGTCACCGGACTTGGTGTAGCCCGCATCCTCAAGGATCTTGGTGGCGACGTCCTTGCCGAGCTTGGTCGGGTAGTTGTCCTGGTAGCCTTCCTGCATGGGCAGCATGCACATGGAGCCGGGCAGGGTTTCCTTCCAGCCGAGCTTCTCGTAGCGCAGCTTCTGCAGCTGCTCACGGTTGAGGGCTGCAACGAAGGCGCGGCGGACGGGCAGGGGCACCTTTTCGGGGTTGATTTCGTAGTTGCCCACGCTGAGAGCGCTACCCTTGCGGATGTCGGTGTTTGCCACGCCGGAGAGCTCGTTGTAGGAGCTGAGGGTGCTGGCGTCCACGTAGTCGATTTCGTTGTTCTTGTAGGCTGCCTGCTCTGCCTGGGAGCTCATTTCACGCCAGGTGATGCGCTCGAGGGCGGGCTTCTGGCCCCACCACTTGTCGTTGCGGACGACGGTGAGCACCTTGGAGGAGGAGTTCCACTCGCCGACCTTGAAGGGGCCTGCCCAGTACTGGTCGAGGGGC
>NZ_KV797968.1:173210-190109 GCF_001809565.1 Rothia sp. HMSC072B03 | reverse complement strand
GGGGCCTGCCCAGTACTGGTCGAGGGGCTTGTCGTTCAGGCCGTCGTTGAAGAATTTGGGGTCGGCGAATGCCGGGTGCAGGAACGAGGTGAAGCTGCCTTCGATGGGGTACCAGGGCTTGGACATCGTGACCTTCACGTGGCGGGTATCGCCGTCCACAGCCTCGACGCTTGCGACCTGCTCCCAGATGGGCGAGGGGGTGATCTGGTAGTCCGAACCGGATGCCGCGGCGGTGTAGATGGTCTGGTAGCTCTTGACGGCGTTCACGTCGATGGGGGTACCGTCGTTGAAGGCTGCCTTGGGGTTGATCTTGAAGGTCACGGTCTGCACGCCGTCAACGGTCTGCGCCTTGTACTCAGTGACGTAGTCCTCGTTCATGTGCGACTCGCCGCGGAAGTCGGCGTAGAAGCCGCCGGTGAAGGCGGAGTTGATGGCTGCCTGAATGTTCAGGTTGCCGGCGGTGTAGCCGTTGGTGTTGAGGATGTTGAAGTTCGGGCCGATGCCGTCAGCGCTCAGGCGCAGTTCGCCGCCGTCCTTGAGGGCGGAGCGGTCCTTCTCGTTGTAGGAGACTGCCTTTGAGAGGTCGTCGCCCGCGGAGAGAGCGCTGGTTTCGGTCTTGGAGGAGTTGCCGCCGCAGGCTGCGAGCAGGCCTACGGTGCCCAGGGCGACGGTGCCGGTGAGCAGTGCGCGGCGGTTGAGGGTGAAAGTGGTCATGATCTGTCCTTGTCTGAGGACCGGGATGCGCACGTGAGGTACCATGCGCTCCCGGCCCGGGATGAGTGTTGAAACGTGGCGCCATCTCGACAATCTGAGGGTAGGGGAACACAACCCACCCCGCATACTCGTGATGCACATCTATGATGGAACGCACGTTTGCATTGAGATTAGTATACACACAAAACCCACACGGCATGACCCGCCTCACCTTTTACGGGAAATATTTCAGCAGAAACTTTTCTTCCCTCAATTTCAGCCGACCCTCCCCCGAGAAACAAAAGAGTCCCACAGCACCCCACCTCTAAGGCGGAATACCGCGGGACTTTACCCTTCCGGAGCCTTATGCCGGCGCCTCCAAAAATTCAGAAGCTACCGACTAGAACCCCAGAAACTAGCCTATGGCTTTAGTTCTGCCAACCCACATTGACCCAGCGCTTGGGGTCGGTGTAGCTGGTTGCGAAGAGGGAAGGACCGTAGTTAGCCAGCTTCTCCTTCACAGCTGCGTAGCTGGGGCCGTTGCCGTAGGGGAAGTAAATAGCGACCTTCTCCATGTGCTGCTTCTCAGCCTCAGCAGCCATCTTCAACTGCTCCTCGTGGGATTCCTTCTCGTAAATGGACGCGATGAACTTATCCAGCTCGGGATCGCCCACACCTTCGTTGATTTCGCTGGTGTAGAAGTACTGAACGCTGTCTGCGGGGTCAGCACCAATACCCCAACCGGAGAAGGCGCAGTCGTACTGCTTAGCACCCATCACGGAGTTGAACTGGGACTGCGGCTGGTTGTCCTGCTCGAGCTTAATACCTGCCGCCTTGAGCTGCTGCTCGAGGTTCTGGAACTGAGCCAGGGAGGTTGCATCCGAACCGAAGTAGGTGATGGAGAAGCCTGCAGTCTTGCCATCCTTGGCGTAGTAGTCGCCATTCTTGGAGTAGCCTGCTGCTTCCAGAATCTTTGCAGCAGCCTCGGCACCGGGGTTGGTGGGCATAGCGTCCTGGTAGCCCTTCTGGAAGGGCATAGCAATCAGGGAGCCGGTCAGGGGCTCCTCCCAGTTGATCTGGCCGAACTTGACCTTAGCCAGCTGGGAGCGGTCAACCGCGGCGAAGACTGCACGGCGCAGGGCGGTGTCGGTCACGCGGGTCGGGTTAAACTGCAGGTTGATCACGCCGACGCTCTGACCGGAGCGAATCTGGACACCGGGCTGACCCTTGACAGCGTTGTAGGTTGCCAGGCCAGCAAAGCCAATGCTGTCCAGCTCGCCATTCTTGAACGCTGCGCGCTCTGCCTCGTCGCCCATTTCACGCCAGATAATACGGTCCAGCAGCGGCTTCTCACCCCACCACTTGTCGTTGGGAACGAGGGTGAGGGTCTTAGCCGAAGAGTTCCACTCGCCCAGCTTGAAGGGGCCGGACCAGTACTGATCCATGGGCTTATTCACGAAGCCATTATTGAAGAGCTCCTTGTCGGTCAGTGCGGGGTGCAGACCGAGCAGGCCGAGGGTCTCAGCGGGGTACAGGGGCTTGGACATCACAATCTTGACGCGGGTCTTGTCGCCATCCACAGGGTCGATGGATGCTACCTGCTGCCAGAAGGGAGCGGCGATAACGTTGTAGCCGTCATCGGGGTTGCGATAGACGGTCCACGCGGCGCGGATTGCCTCAATGTCAACGGGGGTGCCGTCATTGAAGACAGCCTTGGAGTTGAGCTTGAAGGTGATGGTCTGCACGCCGTCAACGGTCTCTGCCTTGTAATCGGAGACGTAGTCGTCATTGAGGCTGTATTCGCCAGCAGGGCTCAGGGAGGTGAAGCCGATAGCGGAGGGGATGTTGCAGGCGCCGCCGAATGCGGTGAGGTTCTCGGTGGTGTAGCCGCTCTGGGTCAGAATGTTGAAGTTCGGGCCGACTGCGGAGACGCTACCGCGGAATTCGCCACCCTGCTTGAGGGAGGAGCGGTCCTGCTTGTTGATTTCGAGGTTCTTGACGATTTCCTCGGTGCTTGATGCAGCCTTGCCGCTGATCTTCTTGTCAGAGCCGCCGCCGCATGCAGCGAGCAGGCCAACGGTACCCAGGGCAACGGTGCCGGTCAGCAGGGTACGGCGATTAATACGTAGATGAGTCATGTATTCTCCTCATGCCGGAGGGCTCAGGTGCTATTCGATAAGCGCACCGTGTTGTGCGCCGATTTTTCGGGAGCGCCGAAGCTCCCGCCCATCACCCTTGTGAGAGCCCCCACATTGTTTGTGGTTGAAACACAGTATACCCCCAAAAGAAGCGACGCAGACCACAGTCCAATCCGTGGAAGAACTATACACCGTCTAAAAATCACGGGTTCAGCACCCGAACCCGCATCATCACGCGGAAGCCGCGTGCGAAAACTAAAAAATGAAATATTATGTCGCATTGGCGCGCGAGCGCGTCACGCCCGGTGCTTTGAGAATCGTTACAAGTCACAAGCACAGCGTCGGGGCAGCTAAAGCGCACTGAACCCTCCACAAGAAAAAGCTCCCCACCCCTATACGACACTGCGAAAACGTATAGGGGCGGGGAACTTAAAACTGCGGCTTATGCCATCCAGCCAACCGAAGACCAGTCGGGGATCTTGAAGAGGAACGCACCGTAGTTAGCGAGCTTCGGGCGGCATGCCTTGAAGTCCGGGCCATTAAGGAAGGGGATGAAGAGGCAAACCTCGCTCATGTGCTTCTTCTCAATTTCGTTGCACTTCTCGGCGCGCTTAGCGTCATCGAGGATGGTGACCATCTCGTCGACCATAGCGTCAATTTCGGGGGTGCCGACGCCGTTCCAGTTCTTGGAGTGGTAGAAGTACTCGGCTGCACTGGTCGGCTCGGAGGTCACGCCGAAGCCCGAAATGCTTACGTCGTACTCGCGGTTACCAACAACCTTCGAGAATTCAGACTGTGCACGCGAATCGAGCTCGAAGTTAATGCCGATTTCCTTCATGCTCTGGATGAAGGTCTGTGCCTGGCCCTTGGTGGTGGCGTCATCACCGAAGGTGGTCAGCTTCAAGGTGATGGTCTTGCCGTCCTTCGCGTAGAAGTCGCCGGACTTGGTGTAGCCTGCCTTCTCCAGGACCTTGCGTGCTTCCTCCGGGTTACGTGCCGGGTAGTTGTCGCGGTAGTACTGGGAGGAACCCAACAGAAGCATCGAGCCGGGAACTTCTTCTTCGTAGGGCAGACCCTGGAAGCGAATCTTTGCCAGAGCACCACGGTCGATACCCAGGAAGATTGCCTTACGGACAGCAACATCAGTGATGTGCTCTGCGTTCAGGTTCATGCCGCCGGCGAAGAGGCGGCGACCGCGGCGGATTTCAGAGTTCGCAACGTCCTTCATCTCGTTGTAGGCGCTGAGGGTACGTGACTCGACGACGTCCAGTTCGCCGTTCTTGTACGCGGCGCGTGCTGCGGCGTCTGCCATTTCACGCACGACGATGCGGTCCAGCTTGGGCTTCTCGCCCCACCACTTGTCGTTGGGCACAGCAGTGAAGGTCTTCTCGGAGGAGTTCCAGCCGTTGGGTGCCAGGGTGAAGGGGCCGCAACCGAGCTCGGGGTGGGGGTTGTCCACGAAGCCTTCGTTGAAGAGGTTTACGTCGAGCATCGCCGGGTGCAGGATTCCACCAAAGAGCAGACCCTTGACGGGGTTGTGCGCAGTCTTGAAAACAACGCGTGCGTGGTAGCGGTCGCCATCGATAGCTTCAACGCTTTCGATGTACTCGTAGATACCTGCCGCGGCAATCTTGTATTCACCGTCGGGGTCACGCTGGATCTGCCAGGTTGCCTTGAGGGCGTCGATGTCGATGGGGGTGCCGTCGTTGAAGACTGCCTTGGGGTTCAGGCGAACCTCTGCGGTAATCTTGCCGTCTACTTCCTTAGCTTCGAAGCCGAGGCAGTAGTTGGGGTCGAGCTCGTCTTCACCCTTGAAGGTGCTGCGCCAGATGCCGGCACCGGCGATAACGCCCATGGTTTCGGAGACGGAGGTGCTGGAGCCGTTCTGGGAGAAACGGTTGAAGTCCGGACCAAGGGAGTAGGTGCTCAGGTTCAGGGTACCGCCCTGCTTGAGCTTCGAGGCATCCTGCTCGTTGATTTCATAGAACGGGGTTTCGCTTGCCTTGTGCTCGGTCTTGGAGGACGAGGAGCCACAAGCGCTCAGTACGCCGGCAGCAGCGACGGCGGTTGCGCCGCCGAACAGTACGCGGCGGCTCATGATCGGGTTGAATCCGGAGAGGGAGGGGATGGGGTGGGGGCTCATGATGGGCTCCTTGTGGGTGTGGACTGCGCTGATGCAGTGTTTGCAGTGTAGAGTGGGTGGCTCGCATGCTCTGGAGGCGGGGTTTCCGTCTGCAGGAGCGCCTGCCATCTGCGGTGATGGGCGGGCAGGTCAAGCCATGCAAAATAATGTGACCTAAAGCTATGTTATAAGCCACATTTAATATTTTTAGTAGTGTACACCACACACATCACTACAGGTGCGCAACACGATAAATATTTCTCAATTATTACGCCCGACCCTAAGGCAGCCGGCCTAAATCCATATCGGCACGACCCCATCACCCTTCGCGCAACACCCCTCCCCCACCCCCAGAAATAGCCAGCGGGCACAGCAAAGCGGGCCGAATGTGTGCATACACATTCGACCCGCTCGCAAGACAGGCACCTTTTAGGAGTTCATCCAGCCCACAGCAGCCCAGTCCATCGACTTGTACAGGCGCGGACCGTAGTTAGCCAGAGTCTTCTTGACCATCACAAAGTCAGGACCGTTCGTAATGGTGCCCAGGAAGGCGAACTCCGCCATGTGCTTCTTCTCAATCTCGTTGCAGGCGAGGTTACGTTCCTTGTCATCCTCAATGAGGGTCATGGCGTCGATGAGGGCATCGATTTCCTTGCTGCCGATACCTTCGTTGTTCTCGGAGTAGTAGAACTGCTTGGTACTCTCGGTCGCGTCAGCAGAGACCGAGTAGCCGCTGAAGGAAATATCGTAGTCCCAGTTGCCCAGAATGGTGGCGAACTCGCTATCGGCGTGCTGATCAATCCGGATCTCGATACCGACATCCTTCATCTGCTGAGTGAAGGTCTGAGCCTTACCCTTGTTGGTCGGATCGTCACCGAAGACCACCACTGCGCAGCCAGCCTTCGTGCCGTCCTTCTCGTAGTAGTCGCCGTTCTTGGTGTAGCCGGCGGCCTCCAGAATCTTCTGCGCCTCCGAAACACTATTATTCGGGGTCGGGTAAGAATCCTGGTAGTAGGGCGAGAAGGGCATGTGAATCATCGAACCGGGGATAGCTTCCTCGTAGGGCAGACCCTGGAACTGAATCTTTGCGAGTGCTTCACGGTTGGTGCCGACGAAGATTGCCTTACGCAGGGCAGCATCCTTGACGCGGCGGGGATTGATATCCAGGCCACCGGCGTAGAGGCGGGTGCCCTTACGCAGTTCGGTACCCGCAATGTTCTTCACCTCGGCATAGGTGGAGGAGGTGCTCGCACCGATAGCGTCAATTTCATCGTTCTTGAACGCGGCACGTGCAGCGCTGGACTCCATCTGGGTAAAGACAATCTTGTCCAGCAGGGGCTTGGTGCCCCACCACTTGTCATTGGGCACAACACTGAAGGTCTTCGCGGTGGAGTCCCAGCCCTTATCCGCCAGGGTGAAGGGGCCAGCCCAGTACTCGGGGTGGGGCTCATCCACGAAGCCGTTGTTGAAGAGCTCGACGTCTTCCAGTGCGGGGTGCAGAATCTCAGAGAAGAGGCTCTGCAGCGGGTAGAAGGGCTTGGAGAAAGTGACGGTTGCGCTGTAGTCGTCTTCGCCCTTTTCTACGGATTCAACGAATTCGTAGATGCCGCTGGTGACGATGTTGTAGCCGTTATCCAGGCTCTTGAAGATGTTCCAGGTGGACTGGAGCGCCTTGTAGGTGATGGGGGTGCCATCGTTGAAGACAGCCTTGGGGTTGAGCTTGACGGCAACCTGAATCTTATCGTCCTTCTTGCTGTGCTCGAAGGAGACAGCGAAGTCGGTGTTCAGCTTGTAGGTGCCGTCAAAGTCGAGGTTCCACATGCCGGCCTGGCTGATGGTGCTCATAACGTTGACGTTATCGCTGGTGTTACCGCTCTGGGTGTAGAAATTGAAGTTCGGATCGATGGATCCGGCGGGCAGGCGCAGGGTGCCGCCCTTCTTCAGGCTGTTCACGTCCTGAGCGTTGATGTTGTAGAGGTCTTCGATATTGGCACCGGCGCCGGCTGCCTTGGTCTTCTCAGAGCTTGCGCTGCCGTTGCCGCAGGCACTGAGCAGACCTACAGCTCCCAGAGCCGCGGTGCCGCCAATGAGGGCGCGGCGGCTGAAGCTGTTCTTGGTCGCTTCGTGGCTGCTCGCGGTGTATGCGGTGTTGGCGGTCATGGGAGTGGTTTCCTTCTGTCTTGTGCGGGCGGGTTTATCCCGTATCCCCGAAGTAATGATTATTTATACAGAGCACTGCATAACTTTGTATGACTCCACTGTAGCGCACCTCGGGAGCGGAAACCAAGCATTTTCACAATATTTCTTAATATTTATCGTATTTTCTGAATATTCATACCATGAATACCCTGTTTTTGTGCGAATTTTTCGGATTTTTCCGGATAGCTATACCACCGCTCCCCTACATCGATATACAAAAGCACCCAAAGCACCCCTCCAGATATGCAAAAAGTGTCCACCCGGATGATCCGGGTGGACACTTTCATATAGCTCCAGGCTATTCACCTAGTAGGTGAAGGGAAGAGGACTTACTTAGCCCAACCGACCTTCTCCCAGTGAATACCATTGCCCTGGTAGAGGGAAACGCCGTAGTTGCGCAGACCCTTCTTGACGAACTTGTACTCGGGACCATTGAAGAGCGGAACCAGCACAGCAATCTCAGAGAGGTGCTTCTTCTCAATCTCGTTACATGCCAGGTTGCGTTCCTTGTCGTCAGCAATGAGCTTCATCTTCTCGATCATCTCATTGATTTCGTCGGTGCCAGCGTCCTCGGGCTTCTCACGCAGGTAGAACTGCTGGGTAGCCTGGGTAGCATCCGGGTCACTCAGAGCGTAGCCCGATGCAGTTGCGTCGTAGTCCTTAGCCTGCATTGCCTTACCGAATTCGCTTGCAGCGCGGGATTCGAGCTCAACATTAATGCCGACAGCCTTGAGCTGCTGAACAACGGTCTGAGCAACAGCCTTGGAGGTGGGGTCCTCGCCGAAGACGGAGTACTTGAAGGCAGCCTGCTTGCCGTCCTTCTCGTAGAACTCGCCGTTCTTGGTGTAACCTGCCTCTTCCAGAATCTTCGATGCAGCAGCTGCATCGTTGTTCGGGGTCGGGTAGACATCCTGGTAGTACTCGGAGAAGGGCATGTGAATCATCGAACCGGGCTGCTTCTCTTCGTAATCCAGACCCTGGAAACGAACCTTGGCAATTGCCTCACGGTTCATGCCAGCGACCACAGCGCGGCGCAGAGCAACGTCCTGCATGCGGGCGGGGTTCATGACCATGCCGCCGGAGAAGAGGCGAACACCGCGACGCATCTCGGTGTTAGCAATTTCCTTCAGCTCCTTGTAGCTTGCAGCAGCGGTAGCGGGAGCAGCGTCAATTTCATCGTTCTTGAACGCCGCACGCTCAGCAGCGGAATCCATCTGACGGAAGACGATGCGCTCCAGAACAGGCTTCTCGCCCCACCACTTGTCATTGCGGGTCAGGGTCAGGGTCTTCTCGGAGGAGTTCCAGCCGCCCTCAGCTACAGTGAAGGGACCAGTAGCGTATTCGGGGTGCGGGTTGTCCACGAAGCCTTCGTTGAAGAGGTTCTTATCCAGCAGAGCCGGGTGCAGAATTTCACCGAAGAGGATGTTCAGGGGGTAGTACGGCTTTGCGAAAGTGACCTTGACCTTGAAGTCATCACCGTCGCGCTCAACGGAGCCAACGCTGCTGTAGATACCGCTGGTCTCAATCTTGTAGTCGCCATCGACGCTCTTGAGGATGTTCCAGGTAGCCTGCAGCGCCTTGTAGTCGATGGGGGTACCGTCGTTGAACTTAGCCTGGGGGTTCAGCTCAATGGAGACAACGGGCAGACCGTTTTCCTCAGCGATTTCGAAGCTCTTTGCAAAGTCGGTAGACAGGGTGCGCTTACCCATGGGGTTAGCCTGCCAGAGACCGCTGTAGTACATGGGGCTCAGAGCAGCCTGGGTGTAGGAGGTAACACCGGTGCCGAAGAGGTTGAAGTTCGGACCCAGTGCAGTCACAGACAGGCGCAGGGTACCGCCCTGCTTCAGGTCCGAAACAGCGGTCTCAGCAATGTCGTAAAGTTCCTTGGCATCGGTACCCGCGGTTGCTCCCTGGGTGGTTGCCTTGGAGTCCTTGGACGAGCCGCACGCAGCCAGTACGCCCGCGGTACCCAGTGCTGCAGCGCCACCGAGAACGGTACGACGGTTCAGGATGAAATTCTTCTCCATGAGAGTGTCCTCTTATACGTTTGACCCTCAATAATCCCGCAGGAAAGCGTCAAGGATTCCCTGCTCATGCGCCGCCCAAAGGGTGCGGTGAGCGATGAATTAGTGCCGGTCTATGAATGTGTTCCTTCGGGTACGCCCCTAGCGGCGTGCCCATGGCTTAATTATGGCTTACTGCCCGCGTGAAAGCCCGCCCATAATTATTCATATCTTGAATGGTGAGAAAGGTTATACCTAGTCAGGGTGGTTTTACCCGTTTCCTGGAGCATTTCAGTGCTTAGCGCCACATTCTGCGGCTCGCACCGTCTCACTAGGTGACAATCTCGAACAACGTACAGCCCACCAATACCGGGCATAAAAAACCCGAGGGGCGAATATTCAACGAATATTCGCCCCTCGGCACACATGCGACTTATTCAGCCGACTCTAGAGCTACACCGTAGCGGCCTCAGCCTCAGGGTAGTAGCAAGCATAACCGTGATCCTGGCCCTCAACGGGGGTCAGTTCCGGCATCTCCTCCAGGCAACGACGCTTCTTGTCCTCAGGCAGCAGCTTGAAGACCGGGCAACGGCTCGAGAAGCCACAACCCTTAGGCGCGTTCACCGGAGTGGGCAGGTCGCCCTCAAGCATAATGCGGTGGCGCTTTGCCTCAACCTCGGGATCCGGAACCGGAATCGCCGAGAGCAGTGCACGGGTGTACGGGTGGATCGGGTTGTCGAACACCTGGTCGACGTCACCAATCTCAACAATACGACCCAGGTACATCACTGCAACGCGGTCGGATGCGTGGCGAATCACCGCGAGGTCGTGAGCAACCATCAGGTAGCTCAGGCCCAGGTTTGCACGCAGCTCCTCCAGCAGGTTGATCACACCAGCCTGGACGGACACGTCCAGTGCGGACACCGGCTCATCCAGAACCACGAGCTTGGGGTTCACGGCAAGCGCACGAGCAATACCGATACGCTGACGCTGACCGCCAGAGAACTGGTTCGGGAAGCGGTTCACGTGGTCAGGCTGCAGACCCACAATGTGCATCAGTTCGATGACGCGCTTCTTGATGTCTGCCTTGTTCATGCCCTGGTTTTCCAGCGGCTCAGCAAGCACCTCGTAAACGGTGAAGCGCGGATCCAGAGCACCGGTGGGGTCCTGGAACACCATTTGCTGGTTCTTACGCAGCTCAAGAATCTCACCCGCGGACTTGCCGTCCTTGGTGGAGGTTCCGTTAATCAGAATCTCACCGTCGGTGTTCTTGTTGAACTCCATAATTTCCAGCAGGGTGGTGGTCTTACCACAACCGGACTCACCCACGATGGAGAAGCACTCGCCCTCGCGAATGTCGAAGGACAGGCCGTTCACAGCCTTCACAGTGCCCACGCGGCGCTTAATCAGCGCACCCTTCATGAGCGGGAAGTGCTTCTTGACGTTGCGGACCTCCAGGACGGGGGCACGCTCCTCACGCGGAATACCGTCGTACTTCGATACCGGGGGCTCCGGAACCGGGTACAGCTCGTCTGCGGTCTTACCGACCAGCTCCTGAGAGATGGTGCAGGAGGAGTAGTGGCCCTCGCCAACGCCTTCCAGCAGCTGCAGATCGGGCTCGCCGTTGGAGTCCTGGCAGCACTGGCCACCGCTTTTAGCGATGGGGCAACGCGGGCGGAAGGAGCACGCGGTCACCGGGTTAATCAGGTTCGGAGGGGTACCCTCGATGGGTACCAGGGAGACCTTCTCGGAACGGTCCACACGCGGGACCGCACCCAGCAGACCGATGGTGTACGGGTGGGAGGGATGCTTGTACAGGTCTTCTGCCTTAGCAATCTCCACCGGCTTACCGGCGTACATCACCAGAATGTCGTCAGCCATACCAGCCACAACACCGAGGTCGTGGGTAATCATGATGGTCGCTGCGCCGGTCTCTTCCTGAGCCTTCTGCATAACCTCCAACACCTGCGCCTGAATGGTCACATCCAGTGCGGTGGTGGGCTCATCGGCGATGAGCACGCGGGGGTCATTCGCAATCGCCATAGCGATCATGATGCGCTGACGCATACCACCGGAGAACTCGTGCGGGAAGGAACGCAGGCGGTCAGCCGGCGAAGGAATACCCACCATACGCATCAGTTCGATGGAACGGTCCTTGATAGCCTGCTTGCTCATGCCCTTGTTGTGGACCTTGAGCACCTCAGCAATCTGGTCACCAATGGTGTACACGGGGGTCAGAGAGGACAGCGGATCCTGGAAGATCATAGAGATCTCCTTGCCGCGGTATGCGCACATTTCCTTATCGCTCAGACCCAGCAGCTCGGTGCCGTTGTACTTAACCGAACCGGTGATGTCAGCGGTGGTCGGGTGCAGGCCCATGATCGCCATGGAGGCAACGGACTTACCGGAACCGGACTCACCCACAATACCCAGGGTCTTACCGGGGTACAGGTCAAAGTTCACACCGCGAACAGCGTGCACGACGCCATTCTCAGTGTTGAAGCGGACGTTGAGGTCCTTAACGCTCAGAACGGGAGAGGTACTCATTAGTTCTTCGCCTCCTTTGCAGCGGCAGCGGGTGCCTCTGCCTTCTCGTTCTTCTTGGACTTCTTGATCTTACCGACCGACATCGAAGTCGGGTCGAATGCGTCACGCAGACCGTCGTTCATGAGGGCCAGCGGACCAACCAGCAGGAAGAAGAACAGAACCGGGAACCAGAACATGTGCGGCAGGGTGTTAATCTGCTGCGAAGCATCCGAAATCAGCGAGCCCAGCGAGTAGTTGGGGTACTTAATACCGATGCCGATGAAGGAGTAAGCGACCTCAGAGAGCACAGCGCCCATGATGCCGCTGGTGAAGTTCAGAACCAGCAGGGAGCCAATGTTCGGAACCAGGTGGCGCATCACAATCTTGAAGGGGTGCACACCCATGTAGCGTGCAGCCTTCACGAAGTCGCGGTTGATGAGGGACTGCGCCATTGCACGAATAACACGGGCGCTACCCATCCAGCCGAAGGCAATCAGCACTGCAGAGAGCAGAACCCAGGTGGGGACGCTCTTCTGAATCTGCTTACCAACCTGACCGTTGATCAGAATTGCCAGAATCAGCAGCGAGGGAACCATGATCAGGGTCTCGAGGATGAACAGCATAATCTTGTCAATCCAGCCACCGAAGTACGCCATCACACAGCCGTAAACTGCGGAGATGAACACAGTGGCCAAACCGACGACCACACCAATCTGGAGAGAGGTCCAGACGGCCTCAGACATCATGGCGAACACGTCATTACCCGCGATGGTGGTACCGAACCAGTGCTCGGCCGAGGGGCCTTCACCCAGCGCCATGTAGTCAATGTCGTTGGGCTTGTACTTGGTCAGGTACTTACCGAACAGACCGAACAGACCCATGCCGATGAACACGCACAGACCGAAGACTGCAGCCTTGTTACGCAGGAAGCGGCGCAGAATAATAACGCTCTTGTTGATGACCTTGAAGTCACCGTTCTCCTGTACCACCGGTACGGAGGAAGTTGCAGTTACCTGACTCATGAGATCCTCACTCGGGGGTCGACGATGGTGGTAGCGATATCAGCGATGATCGCACCGACAGCGAACAGTGCAGAACCGTACGCGAGGGTCACGGTCGCAGCGTTCACGTCCTGCGCGGAAATGGAGTCAATCGACCACTTACCGATACCGGGCCATGCAAAGACGGTCTCGGCGAAGAATGCACCCGCAAAAATCATCGGAATCTGGTACGCGATGGACTGTGCCACGGGGATGAAGGAGACGCGCAGTGCGTGGCGAGTAATCGCCTGGTTACGGGTCAAGCCCTTAGCACGAGCGGTACGCACGAAGTCAGCGTTCACGTTATCGAGCAGGTACTGACGCTGTGCAATCTGGTAACCAGCCCAACCGAAGATGGTCATACAGAAGGTCGGCACGACGTAGTGCGCCGCCATATCCATGGTGATTTCCCAGAATCCGGTCAGACCCGGAGTCGAAATACCGGTCACATAGAAAATCTTCTCTCCACCATTAGCAACGGCGATGTTGTTGATAGTGGTCGCGCCCTGCTGCACCACGAAGTAAGCAACGGGAGCGGGGATGATGTAGACCAGGTAGGAGTAACCGGTGATAACACGGTCAGAGAACTTGTACTGGCGAGCTGCCGAGTACACACCCAGGGCGATACCAATCACAATCGAGAGAATGGTAGCCACCAGCAGCAGGCGGGTAGAAACCCACACGCGCTGGCCAAATTCCTGGTTAATGTACGCGCCGTTGGGGCTACGGCCCCAATCGAACTTGGTGACCACATTGGTCAGCCACTGAACGTAGCGGTCCCAGGGGTTCATTTCGGGATCGAGACCCAGGGATGCGAAGTTACGGTTCACCTGCTCGGGGCTAGGCTTCGGAACCTTTTCCTGCTCCAAGAGGGCAGGCTTCAGGGCAGTAACCGCTGCAAAGTAACCCATCGTGGTCGTAATAAAGACCATGACGAGGTACGTCAGCGATCGCTGGAGGATGTACCTAAACATGGGACGGTTCCCCTCCTTGTGTAGATGTCGGTGTTAAGGCATGTGTGTCATGCTGTCCTAGCGCACTGCTTCGTGATGACTGTCACTAGGAGCATATGTACTTTATCTTATATAGCCTGTAACACTTCCACCAAACCCACATTGGGCACTTTCACCCCTTAGAACAGCCTGTATGCAAGCTAAAAGGGAGCTGGGTAAAAAAATGCCCCGGAATACCGGGGAAAAGGGGCGGATTAACAATTTTTACGAAAATTTTACATCGGAAACAATTCTCTCGACATAGGGACGTAATAACCTTTTCGATAAGCGCTTTAATGGGGCAAAACACCACGTAAACCCACTATTTAAGGGACTAAACCAACACTTCCAACCCCTAAACCAAGCACTAAGGCACACCTCTTAAGCGCGCTATTTAAGGCAACTCAGCCAAAAACGGCGCCCCGGCACGAGCACACGACTCGCACCGGGGCGCCGCTTATATAGGAAGGCAACGCCTCCGCATCTAGTGCTAAGACCCTAGCTCTTAGCGTTAGGCTCCGAATCCGGCGAAGCCTCCGAGCTCAACGACTCGGCAATCATCCTACGGGTAGGACCCCGCATGCTCTTCAGATCCTGCGCGTCCTTAGCAGCCATCTCCGGAGTAATCACCGGAATCGCACCGGTCGCCGCGCGAGCAATATCAACAGCCGGCTCGGTCTCCAGGGTCGTCGCCAACGCATCCTCACGAATGAAGAACAGAAGCAGCGTAGACACCAGACCCAGCGGCACCAAGTACAGGAACAGCGGAATCAGAGCATCGTTATACGCATTCACAATGATGCCGTGCACCGGCTCCGGCAAAGACGCCACCAGCTCAGGAGTCAGAGACGAAGACGCATGGCTACCCGAAGACTGCAGCGCCTGCTGCGGCATACGCTCAGAAATCAGCGAGGTCAGACGCGAGGTGAACAGACCACCCACCAGCGAGGCACCCACAGTAGCACCCACCTGACGGAAGAAGTTATTCGACGCCGTCGCGGTACCAACCACGCTCACCGGGAACGCATTCTGAACAATCAGAGTCAAGAACTGCATAGACATACCCAGACCGGCACCCATCACCGCAAGGTATATACAGAACAGCCAGGTCGGAGTCTCAATAGTCACGGTCGACAACAGGAACAGGCCCAGCGCCACAATCGCGGTACCGCTCGTCACATAACGCTTATAGCGACCGGTCTTCGACACCACGCGACCCGTCACAATCGACACCACCAGCATGACACCCATCATCGGGATCATCAGCAGACCAGCCACCGTAGCGCTCACACCCAGCGCCATCTGCAGATAAGTCGGGATATACTCCACCGCACCGAACATTGCCACACCCAGCGCCAGCGAAGCACCCAGGGTCAGCAGGAAGTTACGGTTCTTGAACAGGTACATGGGCATGACCGGCTCAGCCGCACGGTTCTCCACCGGGATAAACACCAGCGCAGCAACCACAGAGAAGACCAGCAGACCAATAATCTGCGGCGAAGTCCACTCGTACTGGTTACCGCCCCAAATCGTGGCAAGCACCAGCGCACTCGTGCCCGCCATCAGAATCAGCGAACCAAGGTAGTCGATGCTGTGCTTCTCACGGTCACGGAACGGGCGGTGCGGCAGCAAGAAAATCACCGCAAGAATCGACAGGATAGCCAGCGGCAGGTTCAGCCAGAACGCCCAACGCCAACCCGGCCCCTCAGTAATCCAGCCACCAATCAGCGGACCAGCCACCGACGAGAACGCAAAAACGCCACCGATAATACCCATGTAACGGCCGCGGTCGCGGGGAGGAATCACATCAGCAATCACAGCCTGAGACAGAATCATCAGACCGCCACCGCCCAGACCCTGCAGGGCACGCGCGAAAATCAGCCAGTTCATGTTCTGTGCGAGCGCGCCGACCACGGAGCCCGCCATGAAGGAGACAATCGCAAAAATCAGGAAGGGCTTGCGTCCGAACTGATCCGATAGCTTACCGTAGACCGGCATCGTAATCGTCGAAAGCAGGATGAAAATGGTAATCACCCAGCTCATGTGCTCCACGCCGTGAAGCTCACCCACAATCGTGGGCAGCGACGGCGCCAGAATCGTCTGGTTCAGCGAGGACATGAGCATCACAATGACCAGGCCCAGGAACATGGCGCGGATGCGGTTTTTACTTTCCTGCTTAGCCTCACCGGCTGGCGGCTGAGGTAGATTCTTTTCCTCTGTACTCATCGTTTAATCCTTAGTTACGTTCTATATGTCTGTTGTGAGTGTCCGCCGGGCTCTGGATTCGGTTGCCTCGATTCGGGGCCTCGGATTCGGTTTCCGGCGGGCTTTTGTAGTTTGTAGCAGTGAACCGCCGCTAGATTGCCGGTCGGTTCTGCTCAAAAAGCAGGAACTGGAAGGTCTTCACCGTCTGGCGGATATGGCGGGCAATATCCTCTTTATCTTCCAGGTCGCGGGCGAACTCCAGCTGACGAAGCACCGCGGAGGCAAGCTGGACCTTTGCGCGTGATCGCTCCCGGAAGTGATCGGTCAGCGGGTCAGCGGGGGTTCGGCGCGGGAAGGGGCCGCGGCGACCGGCCGCGTCAAAAGCCACCCAGTCAATAGTGTTCAGGTAATCGGTGAGCACCTGTTCGCACTTCATGTAGTGCATTTTCATTCGTTTCGCGGACTCGGGGAACTCCTGAAAGGGAGCTCGGGGGTCCTTGCCATTGGCGTAGTGGAAGCTCTGGAAAATGACCTCCCAGAGAAGGTGGGTTACACGAATGATGGTGTTGTCATCCTCGTGGGCGCGGTCTGTTTCGAGGATTTCCTCGCTGACCACCGGTTCACGCAGACCCAGAACGGCGTCCTCTTTGGAGGGGAAGTAGTTGAAGAAGGTACGCGGGGAGACGCCCGCCTCCTGGGCGATTTCTTCAACGGTGGTTCCGCGCATCCCATGGTCGCGGACGCGTTTGAGGGCTGCTTCGTGGATTGCCGTCCAGGTTTGTTCGCGGCGGCGTTCGCGAAGGCTCTGTTCCTTTTTCTGCATAACTGCAATTATTTCACCACTGCACACAATGCTCAAGTGCATTTTTAGCGTTAAGGCTCACAGCATAGCCGGCTAAACTCCGGCCCCGCCACTGGCACACAACACCCGCACACAATACCGACACATCACATACGAAGCGGCAAACCCACCCCCCCCCC
>NZ_KV797968.1:121130-173110 GCF_001809565.1 Rothia sp. HMSC072B03 | reverse complement strand
CCCCCCCCGCCCCACACGAAATACCGGCATAATAGAGGGATGAACTTGTTTGCCCCCGCCTACCTCGACTTCCTGCCCGACTGGCTACGCCTCGCCCTCGGCATAGCCGATATCCTCATCCGACTCGCAGCCCTCTGTTGGCTCCCCTACAACCGCAAACCCGTGGTTGCCCTGGGCTGGCTCATGGCCATCTTCTTCATCCCCTTCGTAGGGTTCATCGCATTCCTCGTCTTCGGTTCCTCACGCCTGCCCGCGTACCGACGCGCCCGGCAGCACGCCATGAACGACTTGATCCGCGAAGTCAGCGAGAACAAGCCCTTCCTCACCCGCACCGACGACCTCTCCGACCCCGCAAAGGCAGCCAGCCAGCTCAACTACACCCTGGGCTCACTCCCCCTGGTCGGCGGCAACCAATTCACCCTCCACACCGACAACCACGAGGCAATGGTCGCCATGGCGGAAGAAGTCGACCGCGCCACCAAATACGTGCACTTCGAGTTCTACATCACCGCCTACGACGAGGCGAGCGCAGTCCTCTGGGACGCCCTCTTCGCAGCCCACGAACGCGGTGTACAGGTGCGCGTGCTGATCGACCACATCGGCTCCTGCAAATACCCGTCCTATAAGAAACTCGTGAAAATGCTCAACGACTCGGGTATGCAGTGGCGCCTCATGCTGCCGCTCAAACCGTGGAAACTCAAGTGGCAGCGACCCGACCTGCGTAACCACCGCAAGGTCCTCGTCGTGGACGGACGCGTCGCGTTCTCCGGTTCGCAGAACGCTATTCACCGCTCCTACGACATGCCCGAAAACATTAAGAAGGGCTTGGAGTGGAAGGACCTGACCTTCTCCTGCACCGGCCCCATCGTTGAAGAGCTCAACGCCGTTTTCGTCTCCGATTGGTACTCCGAGACGAACCAGCTGCTGCTCGCCGAAATTAACACGGATATCCCCTATGCGGGTGATGGGATGCGTGCCCAGGTTGTGCCCTCCGGCCCCGGTTTCGAGACGGAAAACAACCTGCGCCTCATCAACTACATGATCTACAACGCCGACCGGCGCATCACCATCTGCTCGCCCTACTTCGTGCCCGAGGAAACCCTGCTTCAGGCACTCACCAACGCCGCCTACTCCGGCATCGAAACCACCGTGATCGTGTGCGAAAAGGGCGATCAGTTCCTGCCCAACATGGCGCAGCGTTCCTACTACGAGCAGCTACTCCAGGCGGGTGTGCGCATCCTGCAGTACCCCAGCCCGACCGTGCTGCACTCCAAGTTCATGTTCGTGGACGACGACCTGGCGTTCATCGGCTCCTCGAATATGGACCCGCGCTCCTTCTCGCTCAACATGGAGGTTTCCACCTTTATTACTGACCGCGCCATGGTCACCATGCTTGAGGAGGTCACGGCCGATTACGAAAGCAAGTGCACCGAGCTGCTGTACACCCAGTGGGCTGAGCGTCCGCGCCGCATCAAGGTGATTGAGAACCTCTGCCGATTGTGGTCATCTCTCCTCTAAATAAAACTGCCCACCCGGATAACCCCGGGTGGGCAGTTTTATTGTATGAGGCGCTATCGCAGGATGCACCGGGCTACAAGCTAGAGCCGCCGCTGGAGGCTAGATCGGCTCGCCCGGGCCCACCAAACCTGCGGAGTGCATCCACCACACGAAGAGCACCACCGCAATGTAGAGGACCGTGCACAGGCTCAAAGTAATGATGTGGCGGCGGCGCGTCATGCTCAAATAGCCGATGAACTCGCGAATAAAAGCGTTCACCGCAAAATACACCTTCGTACGAGCCCCCGCACCCCAGCATTTCAGGCCCAGCGAACGCGCCAGCAGCAACGCACGGAACAGGTGGTAGCTGGTTGTTGCCACAGCAACTTTCGGGGTTTTGCCCTCGGCAACCTCCGGCATCAGAGCGTAAGAGAAGAGCAGGTTCTCGCGGGTATTCACCGCGCGGTCCTCCACAATAATGTCCGTCTCGGGAATACCACGGGATACAGCGTAGCGAGTCATCGCCACGCCCTCGGGTACATCCTCATCCGGGCCCTGACCGCCAGACATAATCAGCTTCGAGCCGGGGTTCTTACGGTAAATTTCAATGCCGCGATCGATACGACCCGCCAGCAGCGGAGTCACCTGATCCCCCATGAGACCCGAGCCGAGCACCACCACATAGTCAGCCTGCTGACGGAAATTCACCAGGTTCAACACTGCCGACACAGTAAAGCCCACCGCGTAGATGGTGAAATAGGTCAGCACCAGCGAAAAATAGAAATAAATTGTTCCCCACACACCGCCCAACGGAGTGTTCTCCGCCGGACCGGGAGCAAAGAACGGGCCCACAATAAGAGCAACACCGGCAGCCAATGCCAAAGAATTAGTGAGCGAAAAACCCTCACGAACAATAAGACGCACACCGCTATAAAGGAAAAGACCGGTCAAACCCAAAGGCGTAAAAATCGAAAGGATCGCCGGAACGATAACAATGAGGAACGCCAACACCAGCAAAATCTGGTTCTCTGCCACAATCGCCGTTACGCCCAAGCTCGTACCCAGCAACCCCACGGTCGCAATCAGCAACCAGCCGACAAACACGCTACGGCGTTCCCGCAGGTAGAGGCAGATAAAGAGCACCAGCGAAAACACCGTCAGCGCATACAGCACCACCAGCGGAATAGATAGAGAAGAGTCGGGAAGCTGAAAAGGCATAAAGGGTCCCAAAAATAAGTGAAGTGCGTGCCCGCTAAAAATCGGGAGATTCAGAAATTCTTCCCCCAATTCTATGCCTGCCTGCACCCACCCCATTCGGAAGCGCTGGGCAGAAAAAGGGTATAAGAAACACGCGAGGCCTCCACTCGACGCATAGATTCTATGCGGTGGACGCATCGCGCGTTCATTTCTACCCAATTCTATTCTAACGCCACAAACGGTTTCCCGCGTGAATTGAAGAGGGTTTAATCTGCACCCAGTCGGGAGCCATCAGGCGAACCGCCTTCGCGCACCCTGCCAGAGCGGTAATAATCGACTCACAGCGCTGGTTAAATTCGCTTTGATGCCGTTTATCAACAATTTGTCCGGGAAAGTGCCGGTGCATCTTCGACACGGAGTCGCTGCTCTCCTGCAGGCCGTGACCGGTATGGCCCGGAACGTGCTTAACCAGCACGCGCTTCTCGCGGATTGCCTCGGTGAGGGAGCGCATCTGGGCGACCACGCGTTCATCCTGCACACCCTCGGAGGCCCAGGTCTCGAAGGTCCAGCGGCTGTGCGCCAGGCGCAACACGAAGGTGATGGCGCCCAAGGAATCGGTATTGATAATCAGGCGGCGCGAACCGCTGTGAAACACGGTATATGCGGCCAGCACGGCCGACAGCTCTCCGGTCATGATATTCACGCCGTCATAGTGAGAGTGAAAGTAAAAGCCGTCCTCGCTCACTCCGGCGATGCCCATGCGGCCACCGCGCTGGTACTTCTTGTTGTGCGTGGAACGAAACGAGCAGTCCGTAAAGACGCTGTAATCCTCCAGCTGTTCAAGCGGGCGGGGGGCAAGAGCGTCGTGCACCATGTCATCCACGGTCTCGCGCGTACGGGTGACCTCGGCCTGCATCCGCTCGTAGGCGGGGGTGCCGGCCAGCTTCACGTGCACCTCACCCAGGGAGTGATTATCGTAGGGGTCCAGCACCTTCTCAAAAGCGCGGTACTCCATAATCGTCTTCAGGTGGTCGCAATCCCGGAACAGGTGCTTCAGATGCTTACGATCGGCCGCAATCGTCACAAGGTTGCAACGGTACTGCTCCGGGATGTGATCCCAGGCGGCCAACACGGCTCGGCCCAGCAGACGGGGATGCACCTCATCGCAGGACTCCATGAGCGAATGAGTGTGCTGAAAGAGCAGGGGCTCCTCATTAATGACGGCGCGGGTGCCGTCCTGCTTCGAAATAAAAACCACCGTCGACAGCGCCGAGTAGCAAAAACCCTGCGCCTGGCGGTGTTCCTGAGCTACCGCAATGACGGCAACTCCCTGATCGGTGTATCCGGCCGGGTAGGAAGCACTATAGTCGGGCGCTTCCCAGGTCAGGGCGCATCGTTTGATATGAGCCGGTGAAAATACCAACGCGGTCACCTCCCGTGACTACCATTCCGCTTCTCCTTTCATGCGTGCGGATTGACTTACCTTTCTTTTATAGGTCGAAGCTGGAGGAGTCGCAAACATTTGTGAGATTTTTTCCAGTCAGCGAAGGGCCGGCCGCCGCCCCCTCCCCCGGGGTGGACATCCGCCGTGCCTGAACCACGCCGCCGCCCCAAAGGTGTACCGTAAGAGAGTCATCAACGATGCGGCACCAGCCGCCCCACCCAAAGGAGAAACCATGATTGGTGTCTACGCAGGACTGTCCGTCAAGCCCGAGCACGTCGAGGAGTTCCTCAAGACCATTGAGCCGCTCGTGACCGCCAGCCGCAAGGACGAGGGCAACGTCAGCTACGACTTCGGCGCCGTCTCCGAAACCGAGTTCGCCTTCATCGAGCGTTGGGAGTCCCAGGCTCTACTGGATGTGCACATGGCCACCGAGCATTTCACCCAGGCCGTCGCCGCATGGGAGCCGCTGCTCGCCTCCGAGCTGGACGTGCGTATCGTCAACTTCCGCTAAGCAGCATCTAAACATACGGTGCCCGGCACCCCTTCCGCTGAGGGGTGCCGGGCACCGTGTGTTAAGTCCCGAAGGCGAGCGCACCCGCTAGTGACGCTCCAGGCCGACCTCAACCGAGTCGAGGGTGAAACCGTTGCCCTCGCTCACGCAGTGCACCTTACCGGTATTCACCGACTTGCAGGTGTACCCGTACGCGGTCACCACCTGACCGGTAGACAGGGCAACAATACCCTCAGTATTCACCGGCTCCGGGCTGGAGGTCTGACCCACCAGGGAAGCCTCCGCGGTGTCCTTGCTCAGGTGCACTCGCTGCTGCGGGGCACCGGTTGCGGCATCCCATCCCTGCAGGGTCACGCCCACCAGCGCCTGGCAGTCCACACCCGACGGGGTCACCGAACACGCGACCTTAGAGTCCGGGCTGGTGAAACGCAGCGCCTCAACAGTCTTCGTCTGCTCACCCTGACCGAAAGTGCCGCCACCGTACGCTTCAGCGAAGGTCAGCGTACCCGACAGCATGCGGGTCTGTGCCGGAATCAGCGCCAGGCGCGGCTTCTCAACGCTACCACCCTGCGTGAAGCAGGCACCCGTAATGTAGTCGCGGCCCTGCACCTTCGTAGCGCACTGGTACCACTCAACACTCGCCGCGCCGTCCTGGTTCTTGCGGCTGTTGAAGAGGCGCACCGCCTCCTGAGCCTTCGCGCAATCCGAACCGTCATACACGTAAATACCGGCGGAACCACCCAGCAGACTCGTCACGCCACAGCGAGTACCAGGATCGATAGTGCTCACGGAGCCGCTCGCCGTGGCGTATGCCGCCTCGTACTCGGCGTCGGTGCTCGGCTCATTCGTGGGGGTCGCCACCGAATCGTAGGTTGCAGGGGAATCCAAGCCGGCAGCAATCTGCACGGTATTCGGTTTCCAGGAGCCATCCGCCGCGGTGAACAGGGTCTTAGCGTCCACGGGCGCGGAAGAAGTCGCCACCTTCATCGGGGCGGTTTCAGAATCATCAGCCTGCGGCTGGGCAGAGCAAGAACTCAAAGCGAGCGCACCGATGCAGGCAAGAGCCGCCAGGGCA
The DNA here is from genome assembly GCF_001809565.1 of Rothia sp. HMSC072B03. Taxonomy (NCBI): domain Bacteria; kingdom Bacillati; phylum Actinomycetota; class Actinomycetes; order Micrococcales; family Micrococcaceae; genus Rothia; species Rothia sp. HMSC072B03. The sequence continues at coordinate 167,386 of NZ_KV797968.1, read as the reverse complement.
CGGCAAGTAAAGGCACGCTGTGCGCGTGCGGGCAGGGTAACCATGAATACGTCCTCGTGAGGGTTGCGAATTGCGTTGTGTTGAGTGGTTGTGCTGAGTCGGTGAATCGGATACCTAAATACCCTTCTACACCCTACTGCAATAGCCTTGACAAGGCAATACGCCGCACCGGACTCTCAAAAACGTTAAAAAGGTCGGCACCCCGCCCCGCAGAAAAACTGCAGAACAGAGCACCGACCCTTAGGGGCAAGAATATTAAATTCTCACACGATACGTGAGGGGTTTATGCGTCCTCGGGCAGGATGCGCACGCCACCCTTATCGGCGGATGCGGCCAGCATGCCGTACACCTTCAGGGCGTTCGACACGTGACGCTCACGCGGCTTGGTCGGACGCCACGGTGCGGCGCCCTTCGCCTCGCGGCGAGCAGCCAGCTCCTCATCCGAAACGTTCACACGCAGGATGCGGTTGTTCACGTCAATCTCAATCTCGTCGCCGGTCTGCACCAGGCCGATAGCGCCGCCAGCAGCCGCCTCCGGGGAGACGTGACCAATCGAAATACCAGAGGTACCACCCGAGAAACGACCGTCAGTAATCAGTGCGCACTTCTTACCGAGGCCCAGGCCCTTCAGGTAAGAGGTCGGGTACAGCATCTCCTGCATACCCGGGCCGCCCTTCGGGCCCTCGTACTGGATGACGACAACGTCGCCTTCCTTCACGTTCTTCGACAGGATCTCGTACACAGCCTCGTCCTGCGACTCAACCACGAAAGCGCGACCCTTGAAATGGAACAGCTCCTCATCAATACCAGCGGACTTGATGATTGCGCCGTCCTGGGCGATGTTGCCGTACAGGACCGCCAGGCCGCCGTCCTTGGTGTACGCGTGCTCCACGGCGCGGATGCAACCGTTCTCGGAGTCAGTCTCGTGGGACTCGTACTTGTTCGCGGTCGAGAACGCATGGGTGGTGCGCACGCCACCGGGGGCTGCCAGGAAGAGGTCCTTGGCCTTTTCGCTGGCCTTGCCGCCGCGGATATCCCATTCGTCCAGCCACTCGTCCAACGAATCAGCGTGAACAGAATGAACGTTCTTGTGCAGCAGGCCGGCACGGTTCAGCTCACCCAGCAGGGCGGGGATACCACCGGCACGGTGCACGTGCTCAATGTGATACTTAGTGGAGTTCGGGGCAATCTTCGCCAGGCAGGGAACCTGACGCGAAATGCGGTCAATGTCATCCAGAGTGAAGTCGGCACCCGCCTCGTGAGCAATCGCCAGGGTGTGCAGCACGGTGTTGGTCGAACCACCCATCGCCACGTCCAGCGCCATAGCGTTCTCGAACGCCTCCTTGGTGGCAATGGAGCGGGGCAGAACCGACTCGTCATCCTGCTCGTAGTAGCGCTTAGCCAGCTCCACGATGCGGCGGCCAGCGTCCAGGAACAGCTCCTTACGAGCCACCTGGGTAGCCAGAGTGGTGCCGTTACCGGGCAGCGCCAGGCCAATCGCCTCGTTCAGGCAGTTCATGGAGTTCGCGGTGAACATACCCGCGCAGGAACCACAGGTCGGGCAGGCATTCTTCTCAACCTGAGCGAGCGCCTCATCGCTGACGCTGTCGTTAACAGCCATCACCATGGCGTCAATCAGGTCGAGGCGGTGCTCAACAACGCCCTCAATACCCTCGCCGGACTCCATCGGGCCGCCGGACACAAAGATAGTGGGGATGTTCAGGCGCATTGCCGCCAGAAGCATACCGGGAGTGATCTTGTCACAGTTAGAGATGCAGACCAGCGCGTCGGCACGGTGCGCGTTCACCATGTACTCGACCGAGTCAGCAATCAGATCGCGGGAAGGCAGCGAGTACAGCATGCCGTCGTGGCCCATCGCGATACCGTCATCAACGGCGATGGTGTTGAATTCCTTGGCGACGCCGCCAGCCTCACGGATAGCGCCGGCGACCAGTTCACCCATGTTCTTCAGGTGCACGTGACCGGGCACGAACTGGGTGAAAGAGTTCGCGATAGCAATAATGGGCTTACCGAAATCGTCATCGCCCATGCCGGTGGCACGCCACAGGGCGCGGGCACCAGCCATGTTACGGCCGTGAGTTGAAGTACGTGAACGCAGTTCTGGCATTGTTTTACCTTCCGTAGTGATGCAAGTACTGATTTTACGCGCGGCGTCCAACGCTCTTCAGCTCAGGGTCACTTTGGTTTCATGCATCGAAACGCGCACGAGCCTGCAACCGCCTATCGGTGGGAGGGCTGAGGCCACGGAGTTGTGCCGGATCTGCGGCAGAATTGCCCCCTTTGGGGTAGATGGGGGGCATCACCCCATTATGCCCCCTAATCTGGAATGACCCCAGGTTGCGGGCGGCGATATTCAAGCGGCGAACGCACCGGGAGGCGGCAGGCGTCTGTGTCTGCCGCGGACGAACCTCGCTGCGCATATGTAGCACCGACGCGGTTCGTTGCCAACACGCTGATTTATACACGCTTTTATACACGCTGAACCCTGCATATATTTCAGAAGGTTTCCATGACACAGGCACCCACCGCATCACTCACCCCGGCAGGCGGCAAGGACTTCGCGTCCTCCGTCATCTACCAGGTGTACCCCAAGTCATTCTACTCCTCCGCCGGTGGCGCCTACGGCGACCTGCGCGGCGTCATCGAGAAGGTGCCCTACATTGCCTCCCTGGGCGTGGACATGGTGTGGTTCAACCCGTTCTTCGCCTCCCCGCAGAACGACAACGGCTACGACATCTCCGACTACTACGCCATTAACCCCGACCTGGGCACCATGGAGGATGTCGAAGAGATGATCGCCGCCCTCGCCGAGCACGGTGTGGGCGTCATGTTCGACATGGTCCTCAACCACGTCTCGACCGAGCACGAATGGTTCCAGCGTGCGCTCGCCAACGAGCGCGAATACTGGGACTACTTCTACATTCGCCCCGGCAAATACACCGAGGACGGTCAGCTGCGTGAACCGACCAACTGGGAGTCGAAGTTCGGCGGCCCCTGCTGGTCCCGTTTCGGCGAGTACACGGATGAGCACGGCACTCCTCTGTTCTACATGCACCTGTACGACCGCACCCAAGCGGACGTGAACTGGTACAACCCGGTTGTGCGCGACGAGCTGTTTAAGGTCGTGAACTTCTGGTACGAGAAGGGCGTGCGCGGTTTCCGTTTCGACGTCATTAACGTCATCGGTAAGGGTGAAGAGCTGCTCGACGCCCCCGAAGGCAGCGTGGACAAGGCACAGTACACCGACACCCCGATTGTGCACACCCGTATTCAGCAGCTGAACCGCGCCTCGTTCGGTCAGCATGATGACACCGTGACCGTGGGCGAAATGTCCTCGACCAGCATCGAGAACTGCGTGGGCTACTCCAACCCGGCAAACCACGAGCTGGATATGGTGTTCAGCTTCCACCACCTGAAGGTGGACTACGAGAACGGCGAGAAGTGGTCGAAGGTGCCGTTCCGTTTTGCCGAGTTGAAGCAGATTCTGAACGATTGGGCACTGGGTATGCAGGCCGGCGGCGGCTGGAACGCGCTGTTCTGGAATAACCACGACCAGCCGCGCGCGCTGAACCGTTTTGGTGACGTTGAGCGTTACCGTGCCGAGTCGGCGACCATGTTGGCGACCGTGATTCACCTGCTGCGCGGCACCCCGTACGTGTACCAGGGTGAGGAAATCGGCATGATTGACCCGGTCTACTCCTCGATCGAGCAGTACGTGGATGTGGAGGCGCACAACGCCTACGCGATGCTGCGTGAGCGCGGCCTGAGCGAGCAGCAGGCGCTGGAGATTGTGGCGTCGAAGGCTCGCGATAATTCGCGTGTGCCGATGCAGTGGACCGCGGATCCGGCGACCGCTGGTTTCGGTTCCACGTCGCCGTGGATGGCTCCCGCCCCGGTGCGTGATGCGGCGACCGGTGCCGGTATTTCGGTGGAGGATGAGGAACGTGACGGCGTGATTCTGCCCTACTACCGCAACCTGATTGCCCTGCGTAAGCAGTACCCGGTCATCTCTGTGGGTTCGTACGCGCCCTACGCGTTGGATCACGAGCGGGTGTTTGCGTACCTGCGTGAGCTTCCCGCTGAAGCTGAGAAGGGTAGCCCGGCGCAGCGCCTGCTGGTATTGACGAACTTCTACGGTGAGCCGACCAAGGTTGAGGTTCCGGCTGAGTTTGTTCGTTCCGGTCGCGTGCTGGTGTGTAATTACAAGAATTCTGCGGTCGACTCCACTGCGGCGGATTCTGCTGTATCTGATTCGGCTGAGACGGTGGCGCTGAGCCTGCGCCCCTACGAGGCGCTTGCGCTGCTGGTTGAGGGCTAAAAGCGGTTCCGCGCCTCTCCCCTGGCCTGTGGGGCGGGATGATATAAACCGACCTGGTAATATTCTATTTCTAGAATATTCCCAGGTCGGTTTTGTTTATACCCATTCCTGTAGAGGAATTTATCGGAATTGCAGGCGGATTCTTAGAAGCCGTGCTCGTTCAGCCAGGTAGCAGCCGCCTGCGCGGGCTCCTGCTTAGAGGTACCCGAAACACGGTCATTGAGAGTGCGCAAATCGGCGGTAGTGAGCTTCGCCGAAACGCGATTCAGAACCTCCGCCGCAGAGTCGGGAACTCGCGACGTATTGATAATGGGCAGCACCTGCTGAGCCAGAATCATGTTCTTCGGATCCTCCAGCACCACCAGCTGATTCTGCTCAATCGCGGGGGTAGTCGAGTAGAGGTCAACCACCTGCACGGTGTCATCCAACAGTGCCTTGACGGTCAGCGCGCCGCCACCATCCGAGAGGGGCACGAACTCGGCGGGAACGCATCCGTACTTCTCTTTCAGACCCGGGATGCCGTAGGCGCGCTCGGCAAACTCCGGGGCGGCGCCGAGCTTCAGATTCGTGCAGCGGGAGGCGAGATCTTCAAGGGTTCGCAGACCGTACTTTTGGGCGGTCTGCGCAGTGACCACGAGGGAGTCCTTATCCTCCGCCGCGGAGGCGTTCAGGGCGCGAATTTCCGCTCCTGAGTCGCCCGCCTTAAGCGTGCCAAGGGCGGCGGGTAGCGCCTGCAGAATCTCCTGCGCAGTGCTAGCTGTAGCCTTCGGGTCCAGGTAAAGCAGCAGGTTTCCGGAGTAGTCCGGGATAACGTCCACCGCACCGGAGGCGAGTGCCCCCAGGTACGCCTCGCGGGCGCCGATGCTCAGCTGGGTGCGGGCGTTGAATCCCGCCCGGGCGAGGGCTCCGACGTAGATTTCGGCGAGGATTTGGGATTCGGCGAAGGCCGCTGAGCCAACGATGATTCCTTCGTGTTCGCCGCTGAAGACTTTATCGCCGCTGAGCCCGCAGGCGCTAAGAATACCCGCCATGCCGAGCGCTCCGGCGGCGGTTAGGGCAGTGCGACGTGAGAAGGTTTTAGGTGCCTGATTCATCGGGTTCATGCCTTCTTCCGGTTGATGGTGAGCTCCGCGGGGGTGAGCGCACGCTGCACGAGGCCCATGAGCGCGTCCACGGCGAAGGCGAGAAGCGCCACGAGCAGGGTTGCGACGAGCATGCGCGGGTAATCGCGCACGGCGAGCCCGTCGAAGAGGTACCTGCCGAGGGTTCCGCCGCTCAGGTAGGCGACGATAGTCGCGGTTGCAATGACCTGCACGAGTGCGGAGCGGAGCCCGCCGAGCATCATGTTGGCGGCGAGCGGGATTTCGAGGCGGGTCAGAATCTGCCATTCGGTCAGGCCTTGGGCGCGGGCTGCGTCCACAAGGTCTTCCGGCACAGCAGCGAGGCCTTCGAGGACTCCGGCGAGCAGGGGTGCCGCCGCAATAATAATGAGCACGATGAGGGCGGGCAGGGTTGAGACGCCCAGCCAGAGCGCCAGGATGGTGAGCAGACCGAGCGCGGGTAGCGCGCGAGTGGCGGCTACGGCGCTCATGAGCAGGTTGCTACGGCGGCGGTTAGTGCCGTCGGAGGGTCGGTGGTGCCCAGCCCAGAGACCAAGAGGCACGACGATGAGTGCCGCGCAGGCGGTGGCGAGGGCGGTGACGCTCAAGTGTTCGAGCAGGCGCACGAGAATTCCGGTGCTTCCCTGCCAGTTGGCGCCGTCCATGAGGTAGGCGAGGGTTCGTTCTATGACGTTCACGGGTTATGCCTTCCTTTCGGGGCTGCGGCGGTTCATAACCGTAGCCGCCTGCCAGGGCGTAAGTGCCCTCGTCAGAAGGATAAGGAGCAGGTCGAGGACCAGCGCCAGCAGCAGGCTGAGAACCACGCCAGCGAGAATCTCCGAAGGGATATTGCGTGCGAGTCCGTCGGTGAAGAGCGTGCCGAGCGAGGGCACACCGATGAGGGCGCCTACGGATACCATCGCAATATTGGCGACGGTTGCCACGCGGATTCCCGCCATAATGACGGGCGTAGCAAGGGGCAGGTAGAGCTCCATCAGCGCCTGTCGGGGCGTGTATCCGAGGGCCCGTGCAGATTCGTGCACGCTATCGGGTACGGAGTCGAAGGCATCCACACCGGAGCGCACCATGAGCGAGAAGGAGTAGACGCTCAGGGCAACGAGCACGTTCAGCGGGGAAATAATTGAGGTTCCCAGGATGAGCGGCATCAGCACGAACAGTGCGATTGAGGGGATGGTGTACAGCAGCGAGGAGAGGTGCATGAGGGTTCGCGCACCGATGCGGCGTTCGGAACCGCGGTCGCGGCGGCGGCTCGCGTAGTAGGCGGCCGGCAGCGCGACGAGGGCACCAATCGCGACGGGCACGACGCCCTGGTAGAGGTGGCTGAGGGTCAGTTCGAGGATGCGCTGGCTATTGGTGGCGACCCACTCCCAATGCATGTCGCTTGCGGCGAGAGGTGGCGCCGCCAGCACACTATTTTCTAGAAGACTCATTCGCTTTTCTCGCCTTCTACCGCACCATTCTGCGCTTCTCGGGAGGCGGCAAGTCGGCGTGCGCGCGCCTGGCGCACCGTCTGCTCGTCCAGCAGACCGGCAACGGAGCGGCTCACGAAGGAGCGCACAAAATCATCGGCGGGGCTGTAGAGAATCTCTTCGGGAGTACCGAACTGTGCGAGGCGGCCGCCCTCCGCGAAGACGGCGATTGTATCGCCGAGCAGAAGCGCCTCATCAATGTCGTGGGTGACGAACACGATCGTCTTGGCGAGTTGCCCCTGTAGGCGCAGCAGCTCTTTCTGCAGGTCGGTGCGCACCACCGGATCCACCGCGGAGAACGGCTCGTCCATCAGCAGGACGGGTGCATCGGCGGCGAGAGCACGCGCCACACCAACGCGCTGCACCTGACCGCCCGAAAGCTGGGAGGGGTAGCGCTTAGCGTACGAAGAATCCAGACCGACGACCTCAAGCAGTTCGAGGGCGCGAGCCTGCGCCTGTTTGCGGGAGGCACCGAGCAGACGCGGCACGGTGGCAATATTCTGTGCGACGGTGCGGTGCGGCATGAGACCGCCCTGCTGCATGACGTAGCCAATGCCGCGGCGCAGCTCGTAGGGGTTCTTTTCGTGCACGTTCACACCGTCAATGGTGATGGTGCCGCTATTGGGCTCTACCATGCGGTTAATCATGCGCAGACTAGTGGTTTTACCGCATCCGGAGGGGCCGACGAACACGGTAATCTGACCGGCGGGGATATGCAGATTCAGGTCCTGCAGTACCGTGGTGGGTTCGCCGGTTCGGCTCGGGTAGCTCTTGGTGATGTTCTCGAAGCGAATTCCGCCTGCGGGGTTGCTGTCAGCGGCAGAATTTTTTGCCCAGGGAATCTGGGCTGAGCTCGGAATCTGAGGTGAGCTCTCCGGAGGCTGTGAGCTGGGATTCTGAGCGGTCATGGGTGCAGTGATCCTTTCTGCTGGCCATCGTGTATGTGTGTGCCTGTGCGCAGGAATTATCCGGTTAGGTTCCGGCGCGGAGCTATCTACAGGAGCTATCCGCAGCAGTGCGGTGGGTCCGTACTGTATAGAAGAAGGCGGCATCTCAGGGTTTTATTCCCAAGATGCCGCCTTTTCGGCGGTTTTGCAGTATCTACAACCGCAAAGTTTTTTAAAAACAAAACCCGCCCCACTGTAGAAGCCTGGAGGCGGATTTCGTGGCTCCGACCGGCGTCGATCCGGTGACCTTACGATTTTCAGTCGTACGCTCTACCAACTGAGCTACAGAGCCTTGCGTATTTTGTTTTAGATACGCAATGACCGCGTCTTTCGATGATCTCTCATCTGAAATTACGCGGCCAGAGCGACCCCGACGGGACTTGAACCCGCGACCTCCGCCGTGACAGGGCGGCGCGCTAACCAACTGCGCTACGGGGCCTTGTTGGAATCAACAGGAGTAAATCCTACGTCATCTAACTTGGCTTTGCAAATCGAGGTGATTTGCAAGTACCCCCAACGGGATTTGAACCCGTGCTACCGCCGTGAAAGGGCGGCGTCCTAGGCCGCTAGACGATGGGGGCCTAGTCGATCGAACAGGTTCTTTGTTCATCCCGTCGTTCGAACCTCCACTAGTCTACGCCAGGTCCAAAAGGGTGCGCAAATCGTTTTGTTCGATTTTGGGTGTTTTCAAGGCCGAAATACAGGTATTTATGCCCCATAACACCATCATTCCAACAGGTCAGAAAGGATTAAGCGGATATCAAAAAAATTTTAAATTTTCTTCAAAAACCCCTCTTGAGTGCACTTTTGAGGTTGCAAACCCCCTCCCCACTTCCCAAACCACCCTCAAATTGTCCCCAACGACTCTCCGCAAAGAGGTCGGCATTGTCCTTTCTCCGACATCCCGAATTAGAAACCCCGAGAAGATGCGATCCCCTGTCGTGAACTCGCGGAGGGGCCAACAAGAGGAACCCGGGAAAGCTAGAGAAAGGAACCGGCGAGAGCTCGCGCAAACCCAAAATCCCCACCGTCCCGATCGTCTCGGCCCCCGCGCAATCCCGTGCCCTCGGTGCCACCGAAAGACCCCCACCGATATTCCCCTATTTGCGAGGCGAACCCGGATTACTTTTATTCTTTTTGACATTTACCAAAAATGCACTTTGTGCATATTAAATAAAAATGGCGGTTTACCCGTCGCGCATATCAAGTACCCATCCAACAATGCACCGAGTGAAAATGCACTTTTGGTAGAAATTTACGTCTCTTGCCTCACAGTATGCACCATAATGCAAATATTCACTCCAGGGAATACAATAAACTGGCTTGTCAGAGGTATATTTTTATAGCCGTGCACTTAAATTGAGATTTATGACGACACACAAATATAAAGATTTGATAAACCTCCAGCGATTGACAAGGCGAGATAATATCCGCCCCGAAATAGCCCCCAATATTGCTTGAAGCACTCTCTTTGAGCACCGTACTATAGGAGACGTGAGATCACTTCCGGACCTCACGGGACTGCTTCCGATAAGTCCCAATGACGAAAGTCGCCGCACATTATTTACCGATAAACCGCATAGAGATCTGATGGGGGATCCAGCGTCAGCAGCAACGCCTGCCACGAATCACCGCGTGAGGGGCACGGGCACCATCCCGTACGAAGCATGCAACCCTGGATCCTCCAACTGTGTCCCTAGCTCGCTGAGCGCGTCGATCATGCCGCGCCGCCAGTAGCATCCCAGGTTTGAATAAGTGTGCGCGGTCTACACACCGTAGGACCGCGTGCTTGTTTAGAGAGCTAATCTTGGTGTTTCTTTAGCTTTCTAGACCCCGTTAGAGGGCGCGCCGCACGTGGAGCCACTGCATGGGTTCGCCGCGCGTTCAGGGTAGCCGGAGGGTATGTCCTCGAGTGTCTTCGGCACCTACCCCGCCCACCCCGCATTACCTCATGATGCGGGGTGGGTTTTCTTTAACCTCCCCCGCATCCCTGCAGAGACAAAAATCGACCCCGCACCGGCTCACGGTGCGGGGTCGATTTCTACGCTCTACGTTCTAAACGCGAGGATTACTCGCCGCGAGAGATGTTAATCATCTCGTCGCGGTCCACAACCTTCACGCGAGCACGAGGCTCACCGGCAGCGTCCTTGGATGCTGCGCCCAGTGCCTTCTCGTGGTCGTCCAGGCGGTGCCAGCCTTCCCAGGTGGTGTACTTGATGCCCTTGGAATCCAGGTAGGCGCTGAAGGTTTCGGCGTCCGGCTCGGGCGCGGTGTAGAGGTTCTCGCGGTCCTCGAGCAGGTGGGTAATGGTCTCGAGCGCATCAGACTTGGTGGAGCCGATTAGGCCCACGGGGCCGCGCTTGATCCAGCCGGTTGCGTACAGGCCGGGAACAACCTCGCCATTCTCGTCCACGACGCGACCCTCAACGTTGGTGACCACACCGCGCTTGCTGTCGTAACCGACCTCGGGTAGCTCGGAACCAAAGTAGCCGATGGCGCGGTAGACGGCCTGCACGGGGTAATCCACGTACTCGCCGGTGCCGATGATGCCGCCCTTGCCGTCCAGTTTGTTGCGCTCCATGCGCAGACCCACGACCTTGCCGTCTTCGCCGAGAATCTCGTGCGGTGACTGCAGGAAGTGCAGGTGCAGGCGGCGGGATGCGGTCTGCTCGTTGTTCTTCTGGTCTTCCAGCCAGCCGCGCAGGGTCTTCATCATGACCTTGGTCTGCGCGTTCTTCTCCATTGCTTCCTCGGAAGCCTCGTCGAACTGGAAGTCTTCCTCGTACAGGACGATGTCCACGTCGCGGGAGTGCGCGAGTTCGCGTAGCTCGAGCGGGGTGAACTTCATCTGTGCGGGGCCGCGGCGACCGAAGACGTGCACGTCGGTCACGGGGGAAGCCTTCAGACCCTCGTAGACGTTGTCGGGGATTTCGGTGACGAGCAGGTCGTCAGCGTGCTTGGAGAGGATGCGGGAGACGTCCAGGGCGACGTTGCCGTTACCGAGCACCGCAACCTGCTCAGCTTCGAGCGGCCAGGTGCGGGGGTAGTCGGGGTGGCCGTCGTACCAGGAGACGAAGTCGGCTGCACCGTAGGAGCCGTCCAGGTCGATACCCTCAATGTTCAGCGCTGCGTCGTGGATGGCGCCGGTCGCGAAGATAATGGCGTCGTAGTGCTCGCGCAGGTCGGCGAGGGTTAGATCCTTACCGTACTCGACGTTACCGAAGAAACGGATGTCGCCGCGGTCCAGGACCTTGTGCAGTGCGGTGATGATGCCCTTAATGCGGGGGTGATCCGGTGCCACACCGTAACGAATCAGGCCGAAGGGGGCGGGGTAGCGGTCGAAGATGTCGATGGCGACCTCAACGGCGCCGGTGCGGACCTCTTCAGACTTGGTGAGGATGTCGGCGGTGTAAATACCGGCAGGACCTGCACCGATAACGGCGACGCGCAGGGGGCGTGCTGCTTCAGACACGAATATCTTCCTTTCAAAGTTCACCGGCAAACGCCAGGTACGGCGTGAAGGCGCGGTGAGCTTAGTGTTCACTTCGTGCCTATTTTACCGGGCAGGAGCGCCCCTTTACGGGGAAAAGGGGACAAGCTCAGCAAATAGGATAATTTTCTATCACCTAATCTGGCCTCGGTGGAGAACCGCGGGATGGGTTGCGAGCGAGCCGCTCCGCGCAGAAAACCGTCCCGCCCTCCGAGGTGCAGGAGGGCGGGACGGCGATGGAACACGCATCCGCGTGGGTTTTTGCTACCTCAACCGCAGAGGGGCGAGGAGTTGAAGGGGCGAAACCTAGCGGGCCTCGACGGGGTACTCGGCGTCCGGCTCACCGGTGATGCGGTTACGCAGGTCGCGGCGGACCAGTTCGATGGACCAGAGCCAGATGATGTGGCCGAAGAATTCGGAGAAGTGCTCACCGAAGGGCTGGTTCCAGGGGGCGGGCACAATACCCATTGCGGGCATGACGATCACGTGGAAGAGGATGTACAGGACGATACCGAATGCGGCACCCTGCCAGAGCTTGATCTTGGGCCAGTACTCGGCGACCACGCAGTAGAGGATCGCGAAGGAAATCGCGAAGGCGAAGTGGATGATGAAGCTCATGTAGGGCAGGTCGTTGCCCAGGTAGGAGTAGGTTGCGTGGGAGGTTTCGGGGGACATGCCGAAAATCTGCTCCAGCAGCGCCTGCGGCGGGTTGGTGGAGTTACGTTCGGGGGTGCGGGGCGGGAAGGGAACTTCCCAACCGAACTTGATGATGCCCGAGAAAATACCAGCGATCAGACCGACGAGGACTGCGACACCGACGCGGCGGCGTGCCGGGTCGGTGATGGTCTTGAAGGTGACCTTGACCTTCTGACCCGCCTTCTTGGCGGCGGATACTGCGTTCTCAGACATGCTACTCCTGAGCTGCGAGTCGGTGTGTGGTGCCTCAACCCTACCGTAATCCCAACGCTATTCCCAGCATTTTCAAACATAAACCCACTTAAAGCCAAAATCACCTTTATTTTCATAAATCACTGACTAGTAAATTTACATTTCTGAATCTGTAGAAAATTTTTACTGACAGAATTCACACAAAGTGTCACATAGATTCAGGTAGGCTTGAAAGTACCCTGTTACCACTCCCCCCCCCGGATTACTTTCGGGGCATGTGAAAGCCCCCGGCGCGGCGAGAAAATCTCACCGCGCCGGGGGCCCAATAAGGCTTCAAGAAACAACCCGAAGCGGGCGTTAGGAGGCGGGTACCGCCTCAAAGTTCACGGTCAGTTCGTCGCGCTCACCGAAGCGGACCAGGTGGCGGTCCAGCACATCCGCCAGGTGGGCAGCCTGCTCGTCGCTTTCGGCGCGCACCTCCATGACGAGTGCGCCGTCGGTTTCGCGCAGGTCACCGTAGCCGCGGAAAATGCCGTCGCGGTTGAAGGTGAGACGGATGCCGTCGGGCAGTTCTGCGGTGCCGAGCTTGCGGCCCATGTGGGAGCCGAGCTGCTTGATGTATCGGGCGGGGCGGTCGGTTGCTACGACGGCGCGCTGGCGTACCGGCAGGGATTCTGCGGCGGGGTAGTTCTCGGCAGGCTGGTTTTCAGCGGGGACTGCAGTGTTTTCCTGCGGGGTTTCAGTCACGGTGGACTCCTTCTCATCTATGCCAGAAAAGGCTCACCACACGGAACCCTGCATCCGGCGACACGTTATTTCACTTCGAATATAACAGGGAGTTAGGGTTCACTAACCTAATAATTCGTCGATGTTCGCGCAGGGGCGAGAGATAACTACCTCTATGACGCATCCTCCCTCGACAACCTCGCAGGCGCCGTGAGAAGGGCTCCAAGGGCGGTTCCAACGGCTGAAAACTACCTGAAAGTTTGCTGAACTAGCGAAGAAAATACCTTTAACCGTAAAATATCGTGGTAACAACAGCGTCACATCCCCACTTTGCGGGACGTGACGCTTTTCTTATGCGGGCTCGGAACCCCGGCGCCCGCCCCTACTAAGAGTATCTACGGATTTTCACGAATGTCTTCTGAGAACACCGCGGCTCCCCAGAACCCCAAGGCAGAAGCCAAGGGCGCACTGGACCGTTACTTCAAGATCAGCGAACGTGGCTCCACCCTCGGCGCAGAATTCCGAGGCGGCCTCGCCACCTTCTTCGCGATGAGCTACATCGTCGTGCTGAACCCCCTCATCATCGGCCTCGGCAAGGACGCATCCGGCAACACGCTCGGCGTGCCGCAGGTCGCCGCAATGACCGCACTGGTCGCAGGTGTCATGACCATCCTCATGGGCGTCGTCGCCAAGCAGCCCTTCGCCATGGCCGCAGGCCTCGGCGTGAACGCGCTGCTGGCAACCACCATCGCCTCCACCCCCGGACTGACCTGGCCCGCCATCATGGGTCTGGTCGTCTGGGCGGGTGTGCTGATGACCATCCTCGTGCTGACCGGCTTCCGCACCGCGGTGTTCAACGCGGTCCCCGAATCGCTCAAGGTCGCAATCGTCGTCGGTATCGGTTTCTTCATCGCCTTCATCGGCCTCGTTAACGCGGGTATCATCCGCCGCATGCCCGATGCCGCCGGCACCACCGTGCCCGTCTCCTTCGGAGTGAGCGGCCACCTGCTCGGCTGGCCCACCCTGGTCTTCCTCTTCGGCCTGTTCCTCACCATTGCGCTGTTCATTCGCAACGTGAAGGGTGCAATCCTCTACGGCGTGGTTGCCTCCACCGCCCTCTCCATCATCCTGGAGCAGGTCGTGCCCTCCGGCAGCGTTCAGACCTCCCCCACCGGTTGGTCCCTGAACGTCCCCGTTTGGGATTCCAGCACCAGCAAGCTGCCCGACTTCTCGCTGTTCGGTTCCGCTGACCTGTTCAGCGCCTTCGGCACCCTCGGCGGCATGGCAGCCGTTCTGCTGATCTTCACCATCCTGATTTCCGCCTTCTTCGACGCAATGGGCACCTCCGTCGGTCTCGCAACCGAGGCAGGCACCATCAAGGACGGCCAGATCGAGAACGTCGACAAGGTCCTGCTCGTGGACGCCCTCGGCTCCGTAGCCGGCGGTGGCACCTCCTCTTCCTCGAGCCAGATTTTCGTGGAGTCCGCAACCGGTATCGGCGCGGGCGCACGCACCGGCTTCGCAAATATCGTCACCGGCGTGCTGTTCCTCGTCGCGATCTTCCTGACCCCCCTGGTCACCATCGTGCCCTTCGAAGCTGTTGCACCCGCAATGGTGTTCGTCGGCTTCCTGATGATTCGCCAGGCAGTGAACATCGAGTGGACCGACTGGGGCCTGGGTATCCCCGCGTTCATGACCATCATCTTCATGCCTCTGTCCTACTCCATCGCGGACGGTATCGGCGCAGGCTTCCTGTCCTACGTCTTCATCCGCCTGGTGCAGGGCCGCGGCAAGGAAGTTCACTGGCTCATGTACGTGGTTTCCGCAGTGTTCCTCATCTTCTTCGCTAACGGCCTGATTACCGGCTGGATGCACTAAACACATCGGATGCCCGCCTCCGCACATGGAGGCGGGCACCGGCAGGGCGGGGTACCGGCACCTTCGAGTGTCGGCGCCCCGCCCTGGGCTATTCTCCCCTCTGCCCCGGTTGCCGATTCTGGCTATTTAGCTGGGGCCGGGAAACACCGCATCACCGACTGAACCGCCGCGCACAACGCGTTTCAACGGCACGAGCCGCTCGGCGGCGCCTACAATGGTTGAACCATTGTGACGCCCGGTTATGAGCCTAGCCCGCGAGCTTCGCCCGCGAAACCGGCGGCGCAACAGTACACAC
Source organism: Rothia sp. HMSC072B03 (assembly GCF_001809565.1). Lineage (NCBI taxonomy): Bacteria > Bacillati > Actinomycetota > Actinomycetes > Micrococcales > Micrococcaceae > Rothia > Rothia sp. HMSC072B03. The sequence goes on along the minus strand of NZ_KV797968.1, from coordinate 152,233 downwards.
CGAACAACATCAACGGATCCTTACATGTCTGAACCTCAGAAGGCGGCCGCACCCACCGGTGCGCTCGACCGCTACTTCAAGATTTCCGAGCGAGGCTCCTCCATCGCCGCAGAATTCCGCGGCGGCCTCGCCGCATTCTTCGCCATGAGCTACATCGTGGTGCTGAACCCCCTCGTCATCGGTACCGGTGCCGACGCCTCCGAACGCACCCTCGGCATCGCCCCCGTCGCCGCCGTCACCGCCCTCGTTGCCGGCGTCATGACCATCCTCATGGGTGTTATCGCCAAGCAGCCTTTCGCCATGGCGGCTGGCCTGGGCGTGAATGCACTGCTCGCCTCCACCATTGCCACCACCCCGAACCTGACCTGGGCAGACATCATGGGCCTGGTCGTTCTCGCCGGTCTGATTATGACCGTTCTGGTGCTCACCGGCTTCCGTACCGCGGTGTTTGAGGCGGTCCCCGAATCGCTCAAGACCGCGATTGTGGTCGGTATCGGTTTCTTCATTTCCTTTATCGGTCTGGTCGACTCCGGTATTATCCGCCGCATGCCTGACGCAGCTGGCACCACCGTTCCGGTGAGCCTCGGCGCGGGCGGTCACCTGCTCGGCTGGCCCACCCTCGTCTTCCTCTTCGGCCTGTTCTTCACCATCGCCCTGTTCATCCGTAACGTGAAGGGCGCAATCCTGTGGGGTGTGCTCGCCTCCACCGCACTCTCCATCATCTTGGAGGCCACTATCCCCTCCGGCAGGGTGAAGGATGCCCCCACCGGTTGGTCCCTGAACGTGCCCTCCCTGGCTGACCTGAAGTTCACCACCCCGAACTTCTCCCTCATCGGTTCCGCTGACCTGTTCGGCGCGTTCACCCATATCGGTCCGCTGGCTGCTTCGCTGCTGGTGTTCACCATTCTGCTCTCCGTGTTCTTCGACGCGATGGGCGTTTCGGTGGGTCTTGCCGCAGAGGCTGGCACCATGAAGGACGGCAAGGTTGAGGACATCGACAAGGTCCTGCTCGTGGACGCTTTCGGTTCCGTTGTCGGTGGTGGCGCGTCCGGTTCGGCGAACCAGATTTTCGTGGAGTCCGCTACCGGTATTGGTGCGGGTGCACGCACCGGCTTTGCGAACATTGTGACCGGTGTGCTGTTCCTGCTGGCGATTTTCATTTCGCCGCTGGTCACCATCGTTCCTTTCGAGGCGGTTGCTCCGGCGCTGGTCGTGGTCGGCTTCCTGATGATCCGCCAGGCCGTGAATATTGACTGGACTGACTGGGGTCTGGGCATCCCGGCGTTCCTGACCATTATTTTCATGCCGCTGTCGTACTCGATTGCGAACGGTATTGGTGCCGGCTTCGTGGCGTACACTTTCATTCGCCTGGTGCAGGGCCGCGGCAAGGACGTGCACTGGCTGATGTACCTGGTCTCCGCAGTGTTCGTGATCTACTTCGGCATGGGCATCATTAACGGCTGGACCCACTAAGTCCGCTAACTCCCGATAATCGCCTCTTTGAGGGGCATATACGAAGAATGGCAGAATCGTTCCGTTTTCGGAATGATTCTGCCATTTCTTCTATGCCCGCACTCTGCACGAGACAGGGGCAGGGAAAGTTACGAGATTTAGTGGACGTCTCCATCCACGTAGAACCAGGCGCCGCCCACCTTCTCAAAGCGCGACAGCTCGTGCATGCTGCCCTTCACCCGCTCCTCCACAGGGGTGCCCGGCACCGAACGGTAATACGCAACGAACTCCACCGTGCCGGAGGCGTCAAAGGGGCCGCCCGAAGAGCCCAGAATATCCAGGCGGTACCAGCGGATACCGTCCTCCAGCCCCAGGGTGCCCGGGCGGGTACTCGGATGCCAGCTCGCCAGCAGATACGCCGCATCGCCAGTCGCAAACGCGGTAAAACGCGAGCGCATCAGTTGCTCCGGCGCGGGGGCGGTCAGTGTTCCGGAGGCGGCAAACTCGCCCAGGAACCTGCCGCAGCAGGCGCCGTACACCTCGCCGCTCGAGCAGGGGCAGCGGTCGTCATGATTCAGTTCAGTCATGCCAACCAGTATAAAGAAACGCCCGCCTTGCCGGGGATGCAAATCCTCCAGCAGAACGGGCGTTCTTGTTTTCAATCGTTAAGTTTGAGCGAACCTACACGGTACGCTTCAGCGACAACGCTTATTCAGCGATTGCGCGAGCCGGGGTGTCAGCAGCCGAAGGCTTACCCACGTATGCGCCGCGGTACTTAGCAGCCGGGTGGGAGTCAGCAACCTTGGTGTGGCCCTTGCCGAAGATGTTCTCGCGCAGGGTGTTGCCCTCGTACTCGGTGCGGTAGCGGCCGCGCTTCTGCAGCTCGGGAACAACGTACTCGATGAAGTCCTCGAAGGAACCTGGGGAGACGTGGTACGCCAGGTTGATGCCGTCCAGGCCGCCCTCGTCGATCCAGCGCTCCAGCTCGTCAGCAACCTGAACCGGGTCACCAACAATGACCTCGCCCATGCCGCCGAGGGTGGTGTGCTCAGCGATGTCCTTGCGGGTCCACTTCTTGTCCTTCGCCTGCAGGGTGAAGGGGGTCAGGAAGGACTGAATCGACTCGGTCTGCACATAGTTCAGGACCTCGTCCTCGTCGAACTGGGACAGGTCAACACCGGACCAGCCGCCGACAATAGCCTGTGCAGAGTCGAGGTTCACGTACTTCTTGTACTCCTCGTACTTTGCCTTTGCCTTCTCTTCGGTCTCATCCACGATGACCGAGAGCATTGCCAGGATCTTCACGTCGTCGCGGCTACGGCCCTGCTCCTCGGCAGCGGCGCGAATACGGTCGGTCACAACGCGGGTCAGGTCCGGGCGCAGGGCGCTGATGAACACAGCCTCAGCGTGCTTACCGGAGAACTTCTGGCCGCGGCTGGATGCGCCAGCCTGGAAGATCACGGGGGTGCGCTGCGGGCTCGGCTCGGTCAGGGAGATGCCGGGCACGGAGAAGTACTTGCCCTTGTGGCCAATCGGGTGAACCTTGGAGGGGTCAGCGTAGATGCCGCGCTCGCGGTCCTTGACGACTGCGCCGTCTTCCCAGGAGCCTTCCCACAGCTTGTAGCAGACGTCCAGGAACTCGTCAGCGATATCGTAGCGCTCGTCGTGCGGAATCTGGGTGGGCAGGCCCTGGTTCTCAGCAGCCGACGGCAGGTAAGAAGTCACCACGTTGAAGCCGACGCGGCCCTCAGTGAGGTGGTCGAGGGAGGCGTAGCGACGAGCCAGGGTGTAGGGCTGCTCAAAAGTAGCGGCAGCGGTCACGCCGAAGCCGAGGTGCTCGGTCACGGCAGCCATTGCAGAAATCTGGGTTGCGGGGTCATTCACGGGAACCTGAGCGGCACCCTCAATGGCGGGAGCGGCAGAGTTCTTGTACACGTCGTAGATGCCGACCACGTCAGCGATGAACACGGCGTCAAACAGGCCGCGCTCAAGGGTCTTAGCCAGGTCAGTCCAGTACTTGATGGTGTTGTACTCGGTTGCGCGGGAGCGCGGGTGACGCCAGAGGTCGAAGCTCTGGTGACCGATGCAGGTCATCTCGAATGCGTTAACTACGATGCGCTTCTTCTGCTCAGCCATCGATTTTCCTTTCGCGAATGATCGGGGGGGACGATCGGGTTAGTGCCCTGCACCCCGCGCGCCGCCTCCTTCTTGCCTTCTGCGTTCGGTGGTGGCCTTCGTGCAGGTGGCGCGTTCGCGCCGTACTTGCCTCTTTTCGTTGAGGCCAGATCATCATCTGGGGCACCCCGCTACGGGAGAGGGTTGCCGCCCGGCCAGCCAGAGCTTAGCGCCGGGACTCATGATCTCGTGGTTTGAGTGTACGGGGCGCGCGGGATGGAGAGCACGTTTGTGACGAAAAAATCTTTTTGTGACGCGGGACCGAAATATTTCGTGATAAATGCGAAATATACGGTCATAGAAATTCATACGCGCCCGTCGGGTTGATTGAGGCGTGGCACAGCCCATAGGGTGAGTAGAGCAAACCATCCAGAGCGACCGAGAGACCTGGCTCCACGACGTCGCAGCAACCGATAGCGGTTTCCCCACCGCCGGTGCTAACGCCAGGAACGATGGAAGTGACTATGACACTCAACAGTGCAGTAACTCCCGGCGCATCCGAATCCTCAGCGAACCGGCACGCCGTATCCAGTGCCGCAGTGCCCCTCGTCTTCGATGCCGTTGGCCAGTCCTTTGCTGTACCCGGCGGAACCCACGAGGTTCTGCGCGAGGTCACCTTCACCGCCGAACCCGGCGAAATTATCTCGGTGATTGGCTCCTCGGGATGCGGCAAGTCCACTCTCCTGCGCGCCGCGGCCGGCCTGAACCGCATCACCGCAGGCACCGTGCGCATCGGCGAGAAGGCTGTGACCGGGCTCGACCCCCGCGTGGCCATTGGTTTTCAGGAGCCGCGCCTGCTCCCCTGGCGCACCGTCGCCGACAACGTGGCGCTCGGCCTGCCGCAGGGCACCAAGAAGGCCGAGGGCGAGGCGACCGTGACCCGCCTGCTGAGCCTGGTCGGCCTGAGCGAGTACGCCGACCACCGCCCAAAGGAAATTTCGGGCGGCATGGCGCAGCGCGTCTCCCTGGCCCGAGCGCTCGCCCGCACCCCCGGCGTGCTGCTGCTCGACGAGCCCTTCGGAGCCCTCGACGCGCTGACCCGCATCAACATGCAGGACCTGCTGCTGGACGTGCACCGTCAGGATCCGACCACGATCCTGCTGGTCACCCACGATGTGGAGGAGGCGCTCTACCTCTCCGACCGGGTCATCGTGCTCGGCAAGGACACCCCGGAGAGCCCCGCGACCATTCAGCGCATCGTGACCGTTGACCGTGCCCACCCCCGCGACCGCGCGGATGCAGAAATCACCGCGTTGCGTAGCGAACTGCTCGCCGAGCTCGGCGTGGAGGAAGCCGCGGCCTAAGCCGCCCCACCCCTCTCGGTATTAGCGCTGTCCAGGGCATATATCCGGTTGGCTATATTCTGCGGGCCGCGCTCCCCATCTCATCACATCATCATCTTCAGAAGCGAAAAGAACCATCATGACTTTCTCCCCGTCTCGCCGTACCGCCCTCAAGTCCCTGGCCGCAGCCGCCGCCTTCGCAACCCTGCTCAGCGGTTGCGCCGGTGAGGGTTCCGGCTCCTCCAACGCCTCCGGTGCGGCCGGCGGCGGCAAGGACACCGTGACCATTGACTACGCCACCTACAACCCGCTCTCGCTGATTATCCGCAAGAAGGGCTGGCTCGAGACCGCCCTGTCCGCCGAGGGCAAGAAGGTTGAGTGGGTCAAGTCCGCCGGCTCGAACAAGGCCAACGAGGCGCTGCGCAGCGGCAACATCGACGTCGGCTCCACCGCGGGCTCGGCGGCGCTGCTGGCCCGCGCGAACGGCTCCCCCATCAAGGTCATCAGCCTCTACTCGCAGCCCGAGTGGTCGGCGCTCGTCACCCGCAAGGACTCGGGCATCACCAAGGTCACCGACCTGAAGGGTAAGAGCGTGGCCGTCACCAAGGGTACCGACCCCTACTTCCTGCTCCTGCAGGCCCTCAAGCAGGCCGGCGTTTCCGCCTCCGACGTGAACATTCAGAACCTGCAGCACGCCGACGGCCGCACCGCCCTGGACAACGGCCAGGTCAACGCGTGGAGCGGTCTGGACCCGATTATGGCTGCCGCCGAGGTGGAGAGCGGCGACGTGCTCTTCTACCGCAACCTGGACTTCAACACCTACGGCTTCCTGAACGCCACCGAGAAGTTCATTCAGTCCAACCCGACCGCCGCGCAGGTCATCGTGGACGTGTACGAGTACGCTCGCGCCTGGGCCAAGAAGAACCCCGAAGAGGCCGTGAAGATCGTGGAGGAAGAGTCCGGCATTAAGCACGAGACCGCCCAGGTCGTCATGGACCGCACCCACCTGGACATCGACCCGGTTCCGGGCGCCAAGCAGGTTGAGGTACTCAAGGGCGTTGGCCCGATTCTGGTCGAGTCCGGCGACGTCCCCTCCCAGTCCGACGTGGACAAGGCCCTGAACAGCATCGTGGACGACCAGTTCGCGAAGAAGGCTGATAGCGCCGCAGTCGAGAAGATTGCCAAGGCGGTGGAGAAGTAATGACCGCCGCAACCATTGCCCCCGCGCAGGAGAGCGCGGCCAAGCTCCCGACGCCGAAGCTTCCCTCGAACCCCTTCGCCGGCAAGCAGTACCTGGGCCTGATCCTGCCCCTGGCGCTCATTGCGCTCTGGTATATTCTGAGCACCAACGGCGTGTTCACGCAGGTCCAGCTGCCCTCCCCCGACCGTGTGGTGGGCGCCGGTATCGAGCTGGCGCAGCGCGGTGAGCTGGCCAAGCACGTCGCGATTTCGACCCAGCGCGTGCTGATTGGCTTCGGCATCGGCGCGGTACTCGGCCTGGTGCTGGGATCGCTGATTGGCTTGTCGGCCCCGGTGCGCGTGTTCGTCGCCCCGACCATCGGCGCTCTGCGCGCGGTCCCCTCACTCGCGTGGGTCCCGCTGCTTTTGCTGTGGATTGGCATCGGCGAGAACTCGAAGGTGACCCTCGTGGCCATCGGCGCGTTCTTCCCCGTGTACACCACGGTTTCCGCTGCCCTCGCCCACGTGGACCCCAAGCTCGTGGAGATGGCCCGCGCCTTCGGCCTGAAGGGCCTGCGCCTGTTCACCACGGTTCAGCTTCCCGCGGTTCTGCCCGCCGTCATCTCGGGTCTGCGCCTCGCGCTCGCTCAGGCGTGGCTGTTCCTGGTCGCCGCCGAGCTGCTGGGCGCCTCCATGGGCCTGGGTTACCTGCTGACCGACTCGCAGAACAACGGCCGCACCGACCGCCTGCTACTCGCCATCGTGGCGCTGGCCATCCTGGGCAAGATTACGGACGCCCTCGTCGGCCTGTTTGAGCGCTGGGTCAAGGCAAAGTACCCCAGCAACTAGCGCCACCGGTAGCTAAACACAACGCTCAGCACGCGCTGAGTTTTCAGGAGAGATGTCCGCGCGTCAGTCATCGTGACGCGCCGGAAAAAGAAGTCGGCGGGGAAACCTGTCGCCTACTGAATGATGATGATGTGCCCCGCCCCGCGCCCCACAGTAGTGAGCGCGGGGCGGGGTTCTTAATGTGTCGTTATATTACGAAGCGCTACACAGTGTGCCTTTTATGACGGGAACCTTTGCATCGGGACCCGCGGCGCGCTTTACTAAGAAGGCAAACCATCCAGAGCGACCGAGAGACCTGGCTCCATGACGTCGCAGCAACCCCCTCGCGCATCTGCACACACGAGTAGGCAGCGCGAGCAAGGGTGCTAATGCCAGCTACCGATGGGAGAGATATGGGACTGCCCACCCCCTTTTCGTTCACCGACCCGCTGAACCCCACCCCGAACCCCGCGCTCGAATCTGACGAGGCACGCGTCGCGTTCTGGGAGAAGCAGGCGCAGCGACTCACCTGGGCTGAGCCCTGGCACACCGCGCACCGCTTCGAGAAGCCGAAGTCCCTCGGCTTCGACGAGGAGGGCATCGAGCAGTTCACTGTTCCCGAGATTAAGTGGTTCGAGGGCGGCAAGCTCAACGTCGCCTACAACTGCGTGGACCGCCACGTGGAGGCGGGCCGCGGCGACAAGGTCGCCCTCTACTTCGAGGGTGAGCCCGGCGACCGCGAGGCCATCACCTACGCCGAGCTGCAGCGCCGCATCGCGAAGGCCGCCAACGGTCTGCTGTCCCTGGGCGTGCGCAAGGGTGACCGCGTGGTCATCTACCTGCCCGTCATTCCCGAAACCATTATTTTTACCCTGGCCTGCGCGCGTATTGGCGCGATCCACTCCCTCGTGTTCGGCGGTTTCTCCGCCGAGGCACTGAAATTCCGTGTTGAGGACACCGGTGCGAAGGTGCTCGTCACCACCGACGGCCAGAACCGCCGCGGCAAGGTTGTTCCCGTGAAGGTCAACGCCGACGAGGCCTGCTCGGGCGAGAACAACATCGAGCACGTCATCGTGGTGGACCGCACCAGCGCCTCCGACCCCGTAGCGCACGCTGAGGTTCCCTGGACCGAGGGCCGCGACGTCTGGTACCACGACCTGGTGGACGACCAGCCCGACACCCACGCCTACGAGCTGCACGACGCCGAGGATCCGCTGTTCATCATCTACACCTCCGGCACGACCGGCAAGCCCAAGGGCCTGGTGCACACGATGGGCGGCTACCTGGTGCAGACCGCGTACACCCACGCTTTGCTCTACGATCTGCTGCCGGATTACGTGGATGAGAACGGCGTGCTGCGCCCCGACGAGCTGTCGGCCGTCAACGACCCCGAGAAGGTGGAGTCCACCGTTCACTGGTGCACCGCCGACCTCGCTTGGGTGACCGCGCACACCTACGAAATCTACGGCCCGCTGGTTAACGGCGTATCCGAGGTGATTTACGAGGGTACCCCGAACACCCCGCACTACGGTCGCCACTTCGAGGTCATCGAACGCTACGGCGTGACCAACTACTACACCGCCCCCACCCTGATTCGTTCCCTCATGGGCGCGTTCCCCGACGGCCCCGAGCCCGGCAAGTACGACTTCTCGACCGTGCGCCTGCTCGGTTCGGTGGGTGAGTCCATCAACCCGGAGGCGTGGCGCTGGCTGCGCAAGCACGTGGGCGGCGGCACCGCATCCTTCATCGACACCTGGTGGCAGTCCGAGACCGGTTCGACCGTGTGCTCCCCGCGCCCGCACGACCCGGCTTTCGCCTCCGCCGGCACCTACCCGGTGGGCACCCCGCACTGCACCCCCCTGCCCGGTTGCGCTACCCGCGCCGTTCCGGGCGTGTCCACCCGCGTGGTGGATGAGCACGGCAACCCGGTGGAGCCGGGTAGGCAGGGCTTCATCGTGGTCGATAAGATTGGCCCCTCCATGGCCCGCACCGTGTGGAAGAACCCGCAGCGATTCCTGGACTCCTACTGGCGCCACTACGGCGAGCGCGGCTGGTTCCTGGCAGGCGACGGCGCGAAGGAAGACGAGGAAGGCAACGTGTACATCCTCGGCCGTATCGACGACGTGATCAACATTTCGGGTCACCGCCTGTCCACGATTGAGATTGAGTCGGCCCTGGTCACCCACCCGGCTGTGGTGGAGGCCGGCGTCTGCCCTGTGGAGGACGACCTGACCGGCCACCAGGCGGTCGCTTACGTGACGCTCACCGACGAGGGCAAGGCCCTGACCGAGGACGAGCTGAAGGCGGCTCTGACGGCTCACGTGCGTGAGCACATCGGCCCGATTGCCAAGCCCAAGGACGTTGTGGCAGTTGCCGATATCCCGAAGACCCGTTCGGGTAAGATTACCCGCCGCCTGCTCGGTGAGCTGTACCAGGGCCGCCCCCTGGGTGACGTTTCCTCGCTGCAGAACGAGGAGGCGCTGGGCCACATCGCGCAGGTGCTGGTGGAGACCGGCCGCGTGCAGCGAGAAGAGGAGCGCGAGGCGGCCTAGACCCCCTTCCCCTGCCGGCGCGGCCCCGGCGCTTGTGTAGGAGTCGCGATACATAACAAGGGTGCGGATACCGAACGATGATTCGGTATCCGCACCCTGTTGTTTAACGGTACTGACGAGGCCTTTCGCCCCGGTGACCGCCTAGTTAATCAGGCCCAGGGAACGAGCGTACTCGGCGGTAATACCGCTCGGCTCAATCTGCTTGGGGCCCTTCTCGAGCTCGGGGTGCTCGGTCGCCTGGAAGCGGATCATCTTCAGGTCGTTCGCCGCGCCCAGGTTCGAGATCATGCCGTCACCGTTCAGGTCCACCGAGACCGGCTCGGCATCAATCTTTCCGTTACCGTTGAAGTCGATGGGACCGTCAGCGGGCTTGCCCTTGTACAGGAAGCCGGCCGCGCGGGGACCGAAGCCGCGCGCCTCGTAGAGCTTCGCCTCGTTCAGCATGCGGTACTCGGCGGTGGAGTAGCCAAAGTAGCGGCTACCGTCAGCCATGGGCACGCCGGTGAGGGTGTACTGGTAGTTCATGACGCTCAGGTAGTTGGGCTTGTAGTTGATTTCGTCCCAGCCGCCGTGGCTCAGCGCCAGGTTGTGGCCGAGCTCGTGCACGAACACCGCCACGCGGATATCGCTGGTTGCCTTACCCCAGAAGTGCGGGCCCACGGTGACCATGAGGTTACGGCCACCGAAGTTAGCGATGCCGGAGGAGGTGCTGTTGTCATAGTAGTCGCCCCAGATGACGTAGTGGAAGGTGCCTTCACGGGCGGGGTTGAACTTACCTTCGGAGGCCTTAATCCTGTTGAGTGCGTTGAACTCGCTGTCGAGCTCCTGGTGGGTGATTTCGTTGCCGCCGCCGAGGTTGTACTTGGCGCTGCGGGCGCTACCGGCGTCCAGGTGAATGTTCACGCCGGTGGTGCCGTCGGGGTTGCGCATGGGCAGGTCGGCGTAAATCTTGGTGATGCGGTCCAGCTCCTCTTCGCTGGGGAGCAGGCCGGGCATGTAGTCCATCTCGACGAAGATGTCCTTGTGGTTGGGGTCGGCGCCCAGTGCGGGGAAGTCGACGTCGACCTTGCCGTCGCCATCGGCGTCGTAGCCCTTCATCTCCCAGGTGTTGGGGATGCCGTCACCGTCGATGTCGGGGTTGTAGGCGTTGGCTGCCGGGGCGGCGACCGCGCCCAGGCAGAGGACCGCCAGGGAGGCAAACGCGATACGTGCGCGCTTCAGAGAGGCCATGAATCTGTCCTTTGATGTGATGGTGTGAGGATGCGATACCCGTGACGGGCACGCGGGATGGACGGCAGTGTTCGTTCTTCGGTGTTCGCACCCGTGCGGGTAGCGAGTCGTTTGCAGGCCGGCGGGGCGCCTCGTGAGCTACCGCCGCATCACTTCGTGAGCTTTAGCCGAAGATTGCAGAAAACCTGCTTTAAAGTTGAGACAATTTTGAAGTTGAGCTGAATTACACTACAGTATCAGTAATTCGTATCACGTGCATCACCGTATTCACCCGTGGAAGAAAGAATAATTACATGTCTCAACAGCAGACCAGTCACAGCACCCCCGCTTCCGGCAAGCGCGGCGTAAACCGCCGCTCCCTCGTCAAGGGTGCTCTCTGGAGCGCGCCGGTCGTCGCAACCGCCGCAACCGTACCCGCCTACGCGGCCTCCACCGACGTGCCGGAGACCCCGACCCTGCAGTTCGGTGTCTTCACCCAGGCCTTCAACTCCAACCCCTCCAACGATTTCGACACCCGCTACGGTCTGGACTCCTACACCGTGCAGGTGCCCAACGTGACCGCAACCTCCACGAGCCCGAAGAGCGCAGGCGGCGGCACCTTCACCCCCGGCGGTAGCGTCGGTGCGGGCCTGTACGGCGGTGCCGGCCTGTGGATTTCCGCCCCCATCAATTCCAAGGGCGAGTTCCAGGGCAGCACCTACCTGTACGGCTCGGCGCACCTGCAGGTGACCTTCGAGTTCACTTTCCCCACCGCCGAAGACGTCACCGCGCCGCTGCTGTGGGACACCGACAACGACGCCGAGGTGGCCGCGCTGGCCAAGAGCGAGGGCGGCGCCAAGACCAATAACCCGGCAGTGAGCGCCTTCAACGGCGTGGCCTACGCGGCGAAGTTCTACGAGCCGGTCATCGAGGGCAACACCTGGACCGGCGTGCTGGATATCCGCACCTCGGACTTCCTGACCGCGACCGCCAACGGCCCCGTGCGCTACGCACAGGTGCTGGCCTCGCAGGTTCCGGTGTACTTCACCGAGGTGACCTCCAGCTACACCCTGACCACGACCGTTCAGCTCACCAGCGGCACCGTTGCGATGCAGCTGACCGATGACGGCGAGTACACCTACCGGGATCTGGCGGGTGCAAGCGCCTCCGCAACCATTACCCGATAGCGCGGCCGCCACAGTAGGCAGAAAGGGGCCCGGCATCCATATTGGATGCCGGGCCCCTTTGCTTTCGGGCTCAGCCTATCGGCTGCCGCCGAGGTAAATTGTCGCAAAAAGTAGTTCCCAAAAAAGAGAACTGTATTACAATGTATATATAGTCTTTAGGAACGAGGTACCAACTATGGAAAACCTAGTAATTTCAGTCTTTAACACCGAAAGCGAAGCTTATCAGTCCTTTGCAGATTTGAAGGCTTTCCGCCAAACTCAGACGACCAAGGTTGCTCAAATCGCCCTGGTCAAAAATGAAAACGGTCATATCGTTGAAAAAGAACGCTATGATTTTGAAGATTCAACGACGGATGCAACCCTAAAAGGTGGCTTGCTCGGTGCAGTTATCGGGCTTTTGGGTGGTCCTATCGGCGTCTTGTTTGGTTATGGTATTGGTAGCCTCAATGGTTTGGTTGCTGGTGCTACCGTTGATACGGCAGAAGCTGGCCTGATTGACGTTGTTTCTCAAAAATTGACTAACGGTGAAACAGCCGTTGTTGCCTTGGTGCAAGAAGACAACGAAGCAGTCATCGATGCTTACTTCACCAAGTACGACACCCAAATCGTGCGTTGGGATGTAGCAACCGTCGTAGCCGAAATCGAAGCAGCTCTGCAAGTCCAAGAAGACCTCTACAACCAGGCGCGTGCACAGATGAAGGCTGAACGTAAAGCCGAACGCAAGGCTAAGCTTGAAGAATTCAAGGCGAATGTCAAAGCAAAGTTTGACAAATTGAAAGCGTAAGCACCCAAGCATCTCATAAAAAATAGGCTATCTACTTCTGGTAGATAGCCTATTTTTTCAGCGGGTTGGCGCCCATGCCGGGGTAGTCCACGTCGATTTTGCCGTCGCCGTCGGCGTCGTAGCCCTTCATCTCCCAGGTGTTGGGGATGCCGTCGCCGTCGATGTCGGGGTTGTAGGCGTTAGCCGCGGGCGCCGCGACCGTGCCGAGTACCAGCAGGGCCGCCGAAGCGAGCGCGGTACGCACCAGGCGGGGGGACAGGGAGAAAGCCATAAAGTATCTCTCTTCGTATCTTGACCACGCGGGAGGTTGCATCATCTGGCATTGCGCACGGTATGGGTTGTACGGGTCCGGTTCTATGATGAGTAGAAGTGTCAGGCGGCTACCGCGTGGTTTAGTGGTCATATGTGTGTCGCTGCCGCCGATATGCAGTCGGCGTGCCGCGAGTGAGCGCGGCATTTAAAAGACAGCGGGTCACTGCCGAACCCTCCGATGGAGGAAAAGGAGCCGTTCTTGGTTCTCTTCTGTTCGACGGTGACCCGCCTCATCATACACAGAGTGCATCTAGTTTGTCCCGGTATTCGCACCGTATCTCAGGTTATGCACCGTTTATGACGTAAAACGTTTTGATAAGCCTTCTATTTAGTGTTTTCTGACTCAGGCTCTGCCTCAGTGTTCCGTGCAGCGTTCTGTGCGGTGCCCCTCGCCTCGGAGGTCTTCATGGAGGCGTAGAACAGACACACGACCGCGCCCACCGCCGCGGCGACCAGGGGTAGCATCATGGAATCAGCCATTGCCACCGCGTAGGGTTCACGTAGAATCTGCGGAAGCACGCCTCCAGCAGCACCGTCGTGAGAGCCACCGCCCGCTGCGGCAGCCGGGCCCAACGCGGACAGGTGCGAGGTAATCGCAGAAGCCATGATGGTCGTAATCGCAGCCGATCCGAGCACCGACGCCATCTGGCGGGTCTCGTTGTACACGCCCGAACCGGCACCGGCACGCTGCGGCGGCAGGTTACGGGTCGCAGACACCGACAGCGGACCCCAAATGCAGGCATTCGCCGCACCCAGAATAATCATCGGGCCAACCATCAGCCACAGGTTGCCTTCCGCAACCATCGTCGGGCGCAACAGAGCAAAACCAACAACCATCAGCGTAAAACCAATCACCGCAATCCACTTCGGGTCGTTACGGTTCAGACGCGCACCCACCACCGGCGCCAACGCGCCCGAGAACAACGCCATCGGGGCGGTCATCAGCGCAGCCTGGGTCGGGTCCAGGCCCTCCACCTGCTGCAGGTACAGGGTCAGCGGGAACGCCATGCTAATAGCGACCACGCCCATAGCCGAGATAGCCACGTTCGACACGGAGAAGTTACGGTCACTGAACAGGCTCAGCGGAACCAGCGGCTCACGCGGGTTAATAGCCTGCCACCCAATGAACAGGCCCAGCACCAGAATGCCGGCAATAATCAGGCCCCACACGCTCACCGCAATACCGGTACCCATAAACGAGTCAGTGATAGTGCCCCAGTCGTAGGTGGCACCTTCCTGAATACCGAAAACCAGCAGGAACAGACCGACCGCCGAAAGCACCACACCCAACCAGTCGAAGCTGTGCTTCTTCTGCTCAAACACCGGCACATTACGCCACGCCAAGAACAGGCCGACCAGGCCAACCGGAATGTTGATGAAGAAAATCCAGCCCCAGCCGAGAGTATCCACCAGTACGCCGCCCAGAATCGGGCCAACCAACGAGGCGACACCCGCAGTCGCACCCCAAATGCTCATGGCGACACCGCGCGCATTCGGCGGGAACATCAGCGTAATCAGAGACATGGTCTGCGGGGTCATCAGCGACGCGCCCAAACCCTGCACCACGCGGGCAGTAATCAGCGACTCAACATTCGGCGCCAGACCACACCACAGGGAAGCAAGCGTAAAAATACCCATACCGATCATGTACAGGTTCTTCTGACCGAAGCGATCACCCATACGACCGGTAATGAGCAGCGGCACCGCATACGCAAGCAGGTAGGCGCTCGTCACCCACATGCCCGCCGACAGGGATGCATCCAAATCCTGCAGCATGTGCGGTAGGGCGATGGTGACAATATTGCCGTCCACCAGGATCATGAAGAAGCCAACAACCAGGGACCAGAGAGCAGGCCAGGGCTTGTACGGTGCCTTCGCCGGGTTACCGACGAGGGGCGCTTTCTTGGGGCGTGAACTCAATGATCCTCCAGTGGATGAGCGTTGCGGGTAGATGCCTGTGTGTTCAGCGTTGCCGCTAATAAATATCACCCCATCTTACTCCCCTTGTGGGCGCGGCTTCGGTTGCTTTACCCTTATTCAGCTCTTCACGGCGTGTGCGCGCGGCAACCAGGCGGATGCACCCCGCACCCTCTAGACTGAAGCTATAGAAGCTATCAGAGCGCCACCACCGGCGCTCGCCCCCATCAGACCACTCACAATGAGATGACCCCGGGAGGACCCATGGGTTTCTTTGACTTCTTCACCGACCGAACCCCGGCAGAGCCCGCCGAAATCCGCCTCGTCGCTTTCGTGAGCGGCAAGGTGCAGGGCGTGGGCTTCCGCTGGTGGTGCGCCGGCACCGCCAAGCCGCTGGGCCTGACCGGGTACGCCGAGAACCTCGACGACGGGCGCGTCAAGGTCGTTGCGGAGGGGACGGCCGCCTCCTGCGCTCGCCTGGTGGATATTCTGCGCGGCGGCGACACCGCGGGCCGCGTGGATGAGGTGCTCGTCGAGTGGGAGGAGCCGAGCGGTTCCTTCCGCGGCTTCGGTATCAGGTAGCTTTTGCGGGTTCCCGCTGAACCCCGTGTACGTTACGTCCAGAGCGCAGTTTAGTTAGCCCAGAGCGCCGCGAATTGCGCGCGAGTCATATCGGCTCGGCGTACCCGATGCTGCACCGGGTGACCATTCTCGTCGGGGCGGCCGGCGTTCGGGTCAATATCGTCATAGATGCCGGTAAAACCCGCTTTAATCGCCACACGTTCGGATACCTCGTTACCCGCCAGGGCGGTCCAGCGGACGGTATCAAGACCCAGCCCGAGCGGGTCGAAAGCATAGCCGAGGACGGCTCGCAGCGCCTCAGTCATATAGCCCTTGCCGCGCGCCTTCGGGGCGGTGTAATAGCCCAGTTCGGCGCGGGTTCCGGGGCCTTCGGGGGTGCCGTCAGCCAGACGTAATTCAATGGTTCCGGCAAACACGCCGGAGGCGTCAATCGCCCAGCGTTGAATCTGCCCGGCGGCAATCTGGCGGGCGGTGGTGAGTAGGGAGTCTTCGGCGTCGGCGCGCGTGTAGTTCAACGGGAGGCGGGTGTAGCGGAGGGTTTCTTCGTCGCGGCAGGATTCCACGATGTCGGGGATGTCCGCCTCGCACAGGTGGCGGAGGGTGAGGCGCTCGGTAATGAGTTCGGGCTGGCTGGGCTGGTCAGGCTGGCTGGGTACGGCAGGGTCAAGGTTCATGGTTTCACCCTACACCACCCCCAAATGGTGAGCTAAATCATAGTGATGGGTGCATGTTTGGGGTTGATTATTATGAGTAATTCATAATAGTATGGAGGCAAGTCCGGGATTCCGGGCAGCACACTGAAATCGTCACGCGCAGTGCACACACCCGCGCGGCACAAAACAGAAAGAAGAACACCATGGCAGTTCTGACCATCGGCGACCAGTTCCCCGCATACGAGCTCACCGGCGTTGTCCCCGGCAAGCTGGCTGACATCGAGGCCACCAAGCCCGAAGACTACTTCACCACCGTCTCCTCCGAGGGTCTGGACGAAGACACCTGGCGCGTCGTCTTCTTCTGGCCCAAGGACTTCACCTTCGTGTGCCCCACCGAGATTGCAGCCTTCGGTAAGCTGGCCGACGAGTTCGAGGCACGCGACTGCCAGGTCATCGGCGTTTCCGTCGACAACGAGTACACCCACTACGCATGGCGCCGTTCCCACGAGGAGCTCGTGGACCTGCCCATCGTCATGGCATCCGACCTCAAGCGCGAGCTGACCAGCGCCCTCGGCGTCCTGAACAAGGACGGCGTTGCAGACCGCGCAACCTTCATCATCGACCCCCACAACACCATCCAGTCGGTCTCCATTACCGCTGACTCCGTCGGCCGTAACACCGACGAGGTGCTCCGCCAGCTGGACGCACTGCAGTCCGACGAGCTGTGCGCATGCAACTGGAAGAAGGGTGCAGCAACCATCGACGCATTCAAGGAGATGAAGTAATCCATGAGCATCGATAACCTGCGTTCGGCTCTGCCTTCCTACGCGAAGGACATGAACCTCAACCTGTCCTCCCTGCCCCGCATCACCTCCCTCACCGAGCAGCAGCTCTGGGGCGCAATCCTCGCAACCGCAGCGGCAACCAAGGTTGACTCCGTCGTTGTTGAGATTGCTGCAGAGGCTAAGGAGCACCTGAGCGACACCGCTTACGAGGCTGCTCTGGGTGCTGCATCCATCATGGGCATGAACAACATCTTCTACCGCACCCGTGGCTTCCTGAACGGTGCATACGATGACCAGCGCGCAAACCTGCGTATGCAGATCATCGGCAAGAACGGTGGCATTGAGAAGCTGGACTTCGAGATGTTCGCTCTGGCAGTGTCCGCAGTCAACGGCTGCTCCCACTGCGTCGAGGCTCACGAGCACACCCTGCGCGAAGAGGGCGCAACCAAGGAGCAGGTCAACGACCTGATCCGTATTGCCGCAACCCTCGGCGGCGTGGCACAGGGCATTCAGCTGGCTGAGGCACTGGGCTAAAACCCCCTCGCCTCAGCGGCCTGGTTCGGCACATCGAACCCGGTACACCGAGGCGAGGTCCGCGCAGGCGCGCACCGGGTAGAGCACACACAGGGCCCGGTAACCTCTTCGCACCGCCTCGGTGACGCATCCGTAGCGATGCAGGAGAGATGAGAAGCGGCGCATCCACCCATCACGGGTCGGATGCGCCGCTTCCTTTATGCACAGATTATGCCCTGCAGTAGCTAAAAACGCGTTGGACGGCGGTTTCCTAGCTCCCTCGATTTGGCGCTATACAATGCCTGTATGCGGTACTGTATTTTGGACTCCACCAGCCCCCTGCCCAGCATGGAAGAACTTACCGAGCTCTACGACTCTGTAGGGTGGAGCGCCTATACCAAAACACCCGAACGCCTCATCCCGATGCTGGAAGGGTCGCGGTATCTCTACACAGCACGAGAGGCAACCACAGAAGGAACAGGACGGCTCATCGGGCTAGTCCGCGCCGTCGGGGACGGACAATCTATCGCCTACATTCAGGACCTTTTGGTGCATCCGCATGCCCAGCGTCAGGGCGTTGGTTCTGCGCTTCTAAAGCGTGTCATTGAGGACTTTGACCGAGAAGATATTCGACAGCGACTCATTACCACCGACGTCGGTAATGAACACGCCGTTGCGCTCTACAAACGCTACGGTTACGCCCCCGTAGAGGCGGCAGGATGCATCACCCTTGCATGCTATCGATAAGACAGTTCTCATACGGCTCGACTCGTTCAAGCTGGCTGAGGCACTGGGCTAAACCCACTAAGCGTAGAGCTTACACAGAAGCGGCGCGTCCCCCCCCCTTTACGGGTCGGATGCGCCGCTTTGTTTTAACTACTTTTGGCTGTCCGCAGCGCCAGTGCGCAGGGCTGCATCCCAGCTACTCGCCAAGCGCGTCGCCGCGGCCACCAGAGCCACCAGATCCTCGGCGTACACCGGGGTCGAGCGCACGCCCGCACACCAGTCAATCGTGCCCAAACCCAGCCAGGGCTTACCTGGGAAGAACTCGCGCCGCAGCGCCACACGGCGCTTACCCAGGGCGCGGCGACCCGGCACGTACCCGCCGCGGCTGATGAACAGCGCCTCACGGCCCTCGGACTCCACCAGCGCCTCCAGGGCCCTCAGCGCAGGAACCCAGCTCGGCTCCCCCACGCTCGCCAGGTCGGCCAGTTCGGGATACTCGCTCTCGTGCTCCGCCACGCTCACACCCAGGATGTACTGGTAGCGAACCTGCCCCAGCTCCTGCGGCAGGCCGCGGTCAGCGGTCTGAATCGTGCCACACAGGTGCCGAACGACCGACTCACCCTCGGCGTTCACGCCGGCCAGGGGCTCACCATCCCGGTAGATTGCGGGGCCGTCCAGGTAGAGCCCCACCGCGCCGGTACCCGTGATGTTGGGGCGCACCGACCAGCCGGGAAGCGCCTCCTCCAGGCGGGGCACCACGCCCCGCAGGATTTCGAAAACTTCGTCACGCGATACCGTCACGGCGGCTCCTTTCACCTTACATTTCTTCTTGCACCATACACATGCGGCCCGGACCGAGTCCGGGCCACACACCTCTAGTATTCGTCTAGACCCAGCTTAGCGAGCGCTCCGCTTACGGGAGGGTAGCCACACCATGAGCGCCGACAGCGCCGCACCGGCAAACATCATCACCGCCATAGACTCCACCACATTCAGGGGGCTCAACGCCAACAACAGCGAAGAAATGATGCCGCTACCGTACTGAAAGGAACCCAGCAACGCCGCGGCCGTACCGGCGATAGCGGGCTCCACCGAGTTCAAAGCTGCCGCGTTCGTACAGGCAGCCACCACACCGTTCATGCCGAACACGAAGAACACCGTGACCACCACACCCCACAGGCCACCCACACCGGTCACGCCAGTGGTAGCAAGCGCCACACCTGCCACAGTGGCGACCAGGGTCGCGACCTTGAGGATGCCGCGCAGGCTGTAGCTCTTCACCCACCGCTTGTTGAAAGCGGTCAGGCTCATCACGCCAATCATGTTCATGCCGAACAGCAGACCGTAGTAGCGCGGGTCCACGCCGAAGTGGGTGATGTACACGGTCGAAGAGTTCGTGATAAACGCGTAAATGGAAATGTAGTAGAAGCATACGCACAGCACGTAACGCATGAACGGGCCGTTCCTAAAAAGCACAGGATAGTTCACGAATGCCGAAAGAATCGAGCCGCTATCGCGCTTAGCCGGGGGCAGGGACTCGGGCAGGAACAGAATCAGCCCGAATATAACGAGCGCAACGGCGGAAATAGCCCAGAAGGTCCAGCGCCAGCCGCCAGCCACCACCAAGAAACCGCCCATGAGCGGCCCAAGAATCGGGGCGAGCGCCATAATCAGCATGAGCGTGGAGAGCACCTGCGCGGCGCGTGTTCCCTCGTAAAGGTCACGCACGATAGCGCGCGCCAGCATGGGTCCGGTGCATGCGCCTACGGCCTGCAGCACGCGGGCGATGATGAGCTCCGGCATGGTGTCGGCAATGGCGCACCAGGCGGAACCCAACGCGAAAACAATCATGCCCGCAGATAGCGGAATCTTACGGCCAACGCGGTCGCTCACCGGGCCCAGAATCAGCTGAGCCAGCGCGAAACCCAGCAGGAAGCTGGTAATCATGAGTTCTTCGCCGGAACCGAGTTCCGCGGTGATTTCGGGAACGCCCGGCAGGAAAATATCCGTCGCGAGGGCAGTACACGCCATGAGAGCGCTGAGCATGATGTACAGCAGAAGGGTGCGCTTCGCCCCGTAGTTATCGGGGTGGGCCGTGTGGGGCTCTGCTGCGCCCCGAGAGGTTGAGTGAGAAGTGGACGAGGCGGTGGATGCGTCAGCAACCGTCTCAGAATTCGTTAGAGATGAGGCCATATGTTCTTAATTCTTGAGGCGCGGGGCATGCTCGCGTCTCAGCGATACTGTATGAGATTATGTCTGCGTGGTACCGCCCGTGGCCCTCGCGGCGAGGTGATTCCTCCGCAAGAGTGCATAGAAAAACCCGTGGGCGGATAAAACGGGCGGTTAACCAGTGTACGCCCGCGCAGGGCCCCACGGAAATGAAACATCCGCCCGCCGAACCGCTCGAGGCTCGGGGCTTGGGGTCCGTTCCCCGATTTGACTCGCTCTCAACTAGGAGCGTTGCCGAACCCGGGGCTACAATAAATCGGTGCCATGACACCACCACGTACACACAGGCCGACAGAGCCGGATGCGGTGATAACGTCGTCACCCGACCCCGTGCGCGCCTCCCCCCACAGGCCCCGGTGTGCCCGCTGGTACTGAGCATAGACATACATCGTCCACGCAGGAGAACGCCCATGCATGAGTTCTTTGACCCCGACCAGGTATTCCGCATCGTCGACATTGCCGCCGTTGTCGCCAACGGCCTGCTCGGCGGTGCCGTGGCGCGCGCCTTCCGGTTCGACATTGTGGGCTTCCTGCTGCTCGCCGTTGCCTGCGGTATGGGCGGCGGCCTGATTCGTGACGTGCTGCTGAACTCGGGCCTGCCCGTGGCGCTCACCGACGGCGGCTACTGGATTGGCGCAATCGGCTCGTCCATCCTGGCGTACAGCATTGATCTGAGCGCCCGCTGGGCAACCCGCACCCTGCTCGTCGTGGACTTCGTGGGCATGGGGTGTTGGGCTGCGACCGGCACCATCAAGTCCCTGAACCTGGGCCTGCACTGGCTGCCGTCCATTACCCTGGGCATCACCACCGCCGTGGGTGGCGGCCTGATTCGCGACATCATGGTCAACCGTATTCCCGCGATTTTTGGCGGTAACTCCCTGTACGCGACCGTCGCCCTGGTCGGCGCCGCGGAGACGGCCCTCGTGACGGGCCTTTTCCACCGCCCGAACCTGGCGATGGCGCTGTCCATCCTCCTGTGCCTGATACTGGGCGTGCTCTCCCACGCGCGGAACTGGCAGCTGCCCACCACCCCGGGCGGCCTGCATGTGCACCGCCCGCGCCTGTTCACCTTCTTCAACCGCAAAGAAAGCGCGGTGCATAACGAGGGCTGGTCGCCGGGTGAGCCGCTCACCGATCAGCTACAGGTGGTCAGCCCCGAGCAACTGGATGAGTACCGCCGCGCTAAGGCGCGAACCAGGCCCCGCAGGGACGAAAAATAGCGGAAGGGTGGGTCGGTATCCCCGTAGGGAACCGGCCCACCCTTCCGTTTTGGGCTCCGCCGCCATGCGCTGAGGCAGGGCTAGTGCGGCAGGCTAGATGGTGTACTCGGTGCTGTCGTACACGGTCAGGAACTTGCGGATGCGCTCATCGTCCGAGGCAAAGAAGCCGGCCGGCTCGCCGTTGTAGCGTAGCGTACCGTTCTCCAGGAACACGATGCGGTCCGCGACCTTCTTCGCGAACGCCATATTGTGCGTCACGATGACCAGGGAGCGGCCTTCCTTCGCCAGCTGCATGAGCACGCGAATCACCTCGGCCTCCAGCTCGGGGTCCAGGGCGCTCGTCGGCTCGTCGAAGAGCAGGTATGCCGGTTCCAGCGCCAGGGCGCGGGCAATCGCCACGCGCTGCTGCTGGCCGCCCGAGAGCGATTCCGGGTAGGAGCCGGTCTTATCGGCTAGGCCCACCTTGGCGAGCAGCTCGCGGGCGCGCTCCTCAGCCTGCTTGGCGTCCAGGGTGCCGTTGAGGGTCGGGGCGAGCGCCACGTTCTTCAGCGCCGTGTAGTTCGGAAACAGGTTGAACTGCTGGAACACCATCGCCGAGCGGGAGCGGATGTCACGCACCTGCGCGTCGGTGAGCTTCTGGCTGTAGTCCACCTGCGCGTCGTCAATGGTGAGCGTGCCGGACTGCGGGGTTTCCAGCAGATTCAGGCAGCGCAGCAGGGTCGACTTGCCGCTACCGGAGGGGCCCAGAATGACGGTGGTCTCGCCGCTGGGGATGTCCAGGTTGATGTTCTTGAGAACCTGCGTCTCACCGAAGCTCTTCGAGAGGGATTCCACGCTAAGCATTGCGGCTCCTTACGTAACGGTTGCTGTACTTCTCCAGGGCCGACTGCGCGGCGGTCAGCACGGTAAAAATCACCAGGTAGACGAGGGCGACCTCAGAGTACATTGCCAGTGGCTCGAAGGTACGCGAAGCAATCTGCTTGCCGGTCTGGAACAGATCGACCATCGAGATGACCGACACCAGCGAGGTGCCCTTAATCAGGTCGATGAAGTTGTTGCCCAGGTTCGGCAGTGCGATGCGCACCGCCTGCGGAATCACGACGTAGCGCAGGGTCTGCAGGCGGGTGAAGTTCAGGGTCGCTGCCGCCTCAAACTGGCCGCCGGGGATAGCCGCCACGGCGGAACGGAAGGTCTCAGCCACGTACGCGCCGGTGTGCAGGCTCATCGTGATGATGGCGGCGCTCCACACGTCCAGGGCGATACCGACTTTCGGCAGGCCGTAGAAGACGATGAACAGCTGCACCAGTAGCGGGGTGCCGCGGAAGACCCAGATGTACAGCCACGCCAGCCAGTTCACCGGGGCGAAGCGGCTCGTGCGCGCGCCGGCGGACACGATGCCCACCAGCAGCGCCAGCGCGAAGGAGATGAGCGATAGCGGAATGGTCACTGCCACCGTTGCGGTCAGCAGCTGCGGCAGCGATTCTGCCCAGAGGTTGAGGTAGCGTTCCATGCGCGGAACTCAGCTCCTTATGAGAGTGTTAGTTCTTCGGGGAGAGGTCTTCGCCCACGTACTTTTCGTAGATGGCCTTGATATCGCCGTTCTCCAGGTGCTTCTTCAGCGACTCGTCGATGGCGTTGCGCAGGGCGTCCTGGCCCTTAGCCATCAGGATGGAGGAGTTGCTGCCGGTGCCCAGGTCGCCGGAGAGCAGGCGCAGGTTGGCGTCCGGGTGCTCCTTGAAGTACTCGGCGAAGGACACGGAGTCGTTGGCGGTCATCTCGGCGCGCCCCGACAGGACCTGCTCGATAGCCTCATCGAAGCCGGACACGACCACGATCGAGGCGCCCTTAGCCTCCACCATCTTGCGGAAGTTCGAAGTCTCAGACTGCGCCGAGGAGTGGCCGGAAATCTCGCTCACGTTCTGCAGGGAGGAATCCTTCTTCACGGCGACCTTCGGCTCGGAGTACAGGTAAGGTACGGAGAAGTCGTACTTCTGCTTACGCTCGTCGGTTGCGGAGACGTTGTTGATGACGATGTCGTAGCGGTCGGCGTCCACGCCGGCAATCAGGGAATCCCAGGGGGTTTCGATGAACTCGGCGGTTACGCCCAGGTCCTTGGCGATTAGGTCGACGATTTCCTTCTCGAAGCCGACCAGGGTGCCGTTCGAGTCGTGGAAGGAGAAGGGGCGGTAGGTGCCTTCCAGGCCCACGCGGATCTTGCCGGCAGACTTGATGGCCTCCAGCTTGTTGGTGCTGGATGCGGTGCTACCGCCGTTGGAGCCGCAGGCGGCGAGCAGGGCTGCCAGGCCGGTGAAGGCGGTGCCTGCGAGGACGGTGCGGCGGTTAATCATTGCGGACATGGTTCTTCCTTTGCGTCGTAGTTGATGCTCTTGTAGTTGCGGGCTGTCACCCTGTGTTTACTCGGGGCATCGTTGGGGTGCCCCTTCTTAGCGGGTGCAACGCTGGCTATCCTACAGCTATTCCCAACCCGAGAGAATTCAACGTAATATTCCGTCATATTCTCTCATCAATACGGGAAAAGCGGCTGAGACATCAACCACGACGCGGTGTCGGAAGTCCTGGCGGGTGAGCCCTTTCCGGGCCCCTTCCGAGCCTTTCACGAAAGCTTAGGAGGCGGGGCTCAAGTCCTCGCCCACGTGCTTCTCGAAGATGGCCTTGAAATCGCCGTTGCCCAGGTGCTTCTTGATGGAGGCGTCAATCGCATCCTTCAGCGCGGTCTGGTTCTTGGGCAGCAGAACGGCAACGTTGGTGCCGGGGCCAACCTCACCCTCCAGCAGGCGCAGGTTGGCGTCCGGGTGCTCCTTGAAGTACTCGGCGAAGGACACGGAGTCGTTGGCGGTCAGCTCGGCACGGCCGGTGAGCACCTGCTCGATAGCCTCATCGAAGCCTGTGACCTCGATAATGGTGGCGCCGCGTTCCTCTACGAGCTTGCGGTAATTGCTGGTCGCGCTCTGGGCGGCGGTGTGGCCGGAGATTTCGGAAGCGTTCTTCAGGCTCGAGTCCTTCTTCACGCCCACGCGGGCACGGGAATGTGCGTAGGGCACGGAGAAGTCGTACTTCTTCTTGCGCTCCTCGGTGGGTGCCACGTTATTGAGCACGATGTCGTAGCGGCCCGCGTCCACGCCGGCGATAAGCGAGTCCCAGGGGGTTTCGATGTACTCGGCGGTCACGCCCAGGTCCTTGGCGAGGGTCTCGGCGATGTCGTACTCGAAGCCGGCGAGCTTACCGGAGGCGTCGTGGTAGGTGTAGGGGCGGTAGGTACCCTCCACGCCGATGCGGATTTTGCCCGCGGATTTGATGGACTCCAGCAGGTTGGAGGAGCTCTGTGCGGAGCCTGCGCCGGAGCTGTTACCGCCGGAGCAGGCGGCGAGCAGGCCGGTGGTTCCGGCGAGGGCCGCGCCCAGCAGCAGGGAGCGTCGATTCAGCACGGCGGAGGTGTTGAGAACGGTCATTCTTGGTTCCTTAATCTGCGTTGATGTGTGGTGTGAAAGTTGAAATCTGCGGTATGGACCGGCGGCGTTCGCCGGAGGTACAGGTCTAGCCGGCGAAGGCGGCCTTCAGACCAATCTCCAGGGCCGCGATGAGGTCCTGAACATCCTCAATGCCGATCGCCAGGCGCACGAGGCGGTCGTCCACGCCGAACTCGTCGCGGTGTTCCTGGGCGTAGGCGCCGTGCGTGGTGTGCGCGGGCAGGCTCACGAGCGATTCGATACCGCCCAGGCTCACGGCGTTCACGAAGATGGGCAGGGCGCGGGCGAAGGCCTGCGCGTCGCCGCCGTCCTTGAGCAGCAACGAAAAGACGGAACCGATGCCGCGGGCCTGGCGGGACTGCACCTCCGCCTGTTCCTCGGAGGAGCTACCGGCGTAGAAAATCTTCTCGACCTCGGGGCGCTCGGAGAGGAACTCGATGAGCTCGCGGGCGTTCTGCTGCTGGCGTTCCAGGCGTAGGGCCAGGGTCTTCACGTCCTGCAGCAGGCGGTAGGAGTCAATCGGGGGCAGCAGCGCGCCGCTGACGAGCTGACCGCGGTGCAGCAGAATAGCCAGGTCGGGGTCGTTCGTGGCCGCGACGCCGGCGAGCAGGTCTGCGTGGCCTGCCAGGAACTTGGTGGCAGATTGCACGGTGATGTCAGCGCCGAGTTCCAGGGGACGCTGCAGGTAGGGGGTCATGAAGGTGTTGTCCACGATCAGCAGGGCGCCGTGGCGGTGCGCCAGCTCCGCAACCGCGGCAATGTCGGTGACCTGCAAGGTAGGGTTCGTGGGGGTCTCAAGGAAGACGACCTTCACGTCCGGGGCGAAGTCCTCATCGCTCAGGGTCGTGAAGTCGCTGATGAAGCGGGTCTTCACGGCACGCTTAGTCAGCTCGGTGGTCGCGAAGCGGTAGGTGCCGCCGTAGGTCGGCATGCCCAGCAGCAGGGTGTCGCCCGCCTCCAGAATGCCGAGGGCCGCCGCGGTTGCCGCCATGCCGGAGGGGTACGCGTAGGCGTGCTCCGCACCCTCGAGGGCGGCGAGGGTCGCCTGCAGGTTATCGCGGGTGGGGTTCGCGCCGCGCTGGTACATGTAGGTGGTGTCCTCGCCGGCGGTACCGAAGGTGCTCGCCAGGTAGACCGGCGGCACGGACGCATCGTAGCGGGCATCGTGCACGGCGTGGATGGTGCGGGTCGTGAAACCGGTCGGTTCGAGCTGGTTCTGCTGGCTCATGGTGGTTCTCTTCCGTTCGGGCTACCCCGAACGCGGGTGTAGCTGCTGGGTGTCGTCGTGTATCCGGGATTTACCCTACCCGCATTTTTTATGCCGTTCTAGCCCCGAGTCACGGGGGTTAATATGTTCACGCAACGTCATATAAAAATGCGTTGAGGGCGCACAAAATACCCGCATTAAAACATTCTTTTACGGTGAAAGAAATGCATTAATCCGGGTATTTTGAGTGATATTACGACGTATATTTGGGGCGCCTAGAATCGCGCCATACGGGCGCGCGGTATCTGATACTCAGGAACTACGCCTAATGAGCCAGGGCCGCGGTCAGGCCGCGCTCCAAATCCTCGATGATGTCCTCAATCTCCTCGATGCCGATGGCCAGGCGGATGAGGTTGTCGCTCACGCCGTACTCGTCGCGGTGCGCCTGAGTGTAGGCGGCCTGCACCATGAGCGCGGGGCGAACCACCAGCGATTCGATACCGCCTAGGCTCACCGCGTGGGTGAAAATCTTCAGGGCTTCGAGGAAGGCGGGCAGATCGGCGCCGTCCACCAGCTCCATGGAGATGAGCGCGCCCAGGCCGTTCGCTTGGCGGGCGTGCACCTGCGCCTCATACTCGCTGTGCGAACCCGCGTAGAGCACGCGCTTCACGGCGGGGTGCGCCTCCAGGTAGTTGATGACCTCGATGGTGTTCTTCTGCTGCTGGGTCAGGCGCAGCTTGAGGGTCTTGACCTCCTGCAGCAGGCGGTAGGAGTCGGTGGGCGAAAGCATTGCGCCGGTAATCATCTGCAGGTGCCAGAGGCGCTCGGCGAGCGCGTCATCGTTGGTTGCGGCGACGCCTCCGAGTAGGTCGGCGTGGCCGCCCAGGTACTTGGTGGCGGACTGTACGCTGATGTCCGCGCCCAGGTCGAGGGGCTTCTGCAGCAGCGGGGTCATGAAGGTGTTGTCGACGACCACGATTGCGCCGTTGCGGTGCGCGATTTCGGCGATGGCGGCGATGTCGCTCACGCGCAGTAGCGGGTTGGAGGGGCTCTCCAGGAACACCATGGTCACGTTGTCGGCGAAGTCCTCGTCGGTGAGGGCCGTGAAGTCGCCGATGAAGCGGGTCTTGACGCCGCGGGCGGGCAGCTCAATGGTCGCGAAGCGGTAGGTGCCGCCGTAGGAGGGCATGCCCAGCAGCAGGGTCTCGCCTTCCTTGAGGATGCCAAGGGCGGCAGCGGTGGCGCCCATTCCGGAGGGGTAGGCGAAGGCGTGCTTGGCGCCTTCGAGGGTTGCGAGCGTGGTTTCGAGAGCCGCGCGGGTGGGGTTGCCGCCGCGCTGGTAGTCGTAGGGGCCTTCGGTGCCGTCACAGGGCTGGGCGTAGGTGGTGGTCGTGTAGATCGGAGGCAGGATGGAGCCGTACGGGTTGTCGCGGTCCGTAGTGTGAATTGCCTTCGTGGTGAATCCGGTCATGCTGTCCTCGGCTAAGGTTGGGCATAAAATGCGGGGGATAAATATATTGCTAGCTTAGGGCTCTTTTGGGATACTGACTAGTTTTTTCTTTTCTGTGACCGAGTGACTTTTTATGACTAAAAAACGGCGTTATATTTCGACATTTTAGACATATATTTCGTCATATTTCGCGCGTGAAAAGACCCGGCAGTCGGTACACGTGTGTGCTGAGTACCGGCCCCCGGGCTTCCATCTAGGATACCGGCTCAGCACCCCAGAACATAAGGGTAGGTTTACCTTAAAGCTGAACTGCCCTCCAACTAGGGGCGATGCTGCACCTTCAATCTCGCCCAAACACGCCGGATGCCCTACCGGACACTACACCCGGCACTACACCGGGTATAGAAGGAGGGGCGCACCCGGGAATCACCCCGGGTACGCCCCTCTCTTAGCCCCATGAGAACGCCAGCATCATAATGCGAGGTAGCTGCGGGACTGTCGCTGTTTTAGAAGATTTTCTGCGAACCTACGCCAACGCAGTAGCTTTCATCCTGCTCCACTAGAGCTTTTATCGCTTTCCACGCCGCCCTCTGACGACGGATATTTCCCTGCAAAAGAGCAACGTTAGCGAAGCTGACCAACATACCTTTCGGGTCTGCCTCGCGGAGGTCCTTAGCAAAAATTTTAGGCTTTGCAGAGGTATCAGTCGTCGGCATCATCCAGAGGCGAGAACCATGAGCTACGCGGTTTCTCAGAGTAGTCAGAGACTTAAGACGGCCCTCAAAGTGCTTATGGTTCACCCCAGAAGGTAGTGAAAATTAGAGCACGCAAGCATGTCTCGGTCATCATCGCTCAGGGTCGTTCCCTGAGGAAAATACCCCTTGGCAATAAGGTAATCCTTCTGCTTCTCTATCAAAGGCAGAAATACGCACGATTCCTTGGGCAAAACCGCTACTCTCCTTAATCGGTTCGCCGTAGAACCGAACATAAAAAAGGACCCCCTCGAGAGGCGCTTGAATCAGAGGCGGAGGGGGGACTGTTATTACAACAATAACATTGGAGCTACACGCGCTCAAGGAATCTGGGTGTTTTCCCTGGTCATCTTATGGTTGCTTATATCACTGCGTCAGCATCAAAGAAGGAAGGGCGCACCCGGGAATCACCCCGGGTACGCCCCTTCCGCTCAAACGCTAACGAGCGCCTGATTTTTGTAATTACAAGCCGCGGTAACCGCGGCTCAACAGCGCAGACTACTTCGACAACACCTGACGCTTCGCAGAAATCACGCCCGTGTTGAAACCGGCCAGGTGCAGGCCTCCGTGGAAACGTGCGTGCTCAATCTTCACGCACTTATCCATCACCACGTTCAGGCCGGCAGCCTCACCGATTGCGGCGGCCTCCTCGTTCCAGGAGCCCAGCTGCATCCAGACGGTCTTTGCGCCCAGATCCACGGCCTCCTGAACCACGCCCGGCAGGTCCTCGTTACGGCGGAAAATCTCCACCAGGTCAGGGACCTCCGGCAGGTCCTGCAGCGACGGGTACACCGGCTGACCCAGCACAAGCTTGCCCTTCGCCGCCAGAATCGGGTTCACAAAATACAGCTTGTACGGCGAAGCCGACTGCAGGTATGTCGCCACGAAGTAGGAGGCGCGCGAAATCTTATCGCTCATACCCACGATCGCGATGGTGCGGGTATTACGCAGAATGTTCAGACGCTCGGGGGCGGAAGGACCCACCCAGGTACGCTTCTCGGTCATTACTTCTCCTCCTGAGTGGTAGTAGGCAGGGAGCAAGATGCACCAGCAGCAGCCTCAGCGGCGGCAGCGTCCTCGGCGGCCTTAGCGGCGGCAACCGCCTCCTCAGCCTCCACAACCTTGTCTGCGCTGGACTCGCCCACACGCTCACCGGCGTGGTTCAGGCCGGTCGCGTAGGTCAGCGCCTGGTCCAGGTCCCAGATGATGTCTTCCACGTCTTCCAGACCCACGGAAATGCGGATCAGGTCCTCACCGACACCGCCAGCAGCCAGCTGCTCAGCGGTCAGCTGCTGGTGCGTGGTCGAACCCGGGTGCAGAACCAGGGTGCGGGAGTCACCGATGTTCGCCAGGTGGCTTGCCAGCTGCAGCGCACCGATGAACTCGCCACCGACCAGGCGACCCGAGGCCTTCTCGGTGCCCTTCACACCGAAGGAGAACACGGAACCAACGCCCAGCGGCAGCAGCTTCTTCGCGCGCTCGTGGTGCGGGTGGTCTTCCAGGCCGGCATAGTTCACGTAGGCGATGCGCTCATCCTCAACCAGCCAGTTGACGATCTGCTTGGCGTTAGCCAGGTGAGCGTCCATGCGCTGCGGCAGGGTCTCGACGCCCTGAAGCAGGTAGAACGCGGCCTGCGGGCTCAGCGACGGGCCGAAGTCACGCAGCTGCTCGGAACGCAGCTTGGTGAGGAAGCCGTACTCGCCGAAGTTACCCCACCAGGACACGCCGTTGTAGGAGGGCACGGGCTCGGTCATGGACGGGAAGTTGCCGTTGCCCCAGTTGAAGCGGCCGGACTCGACGACGACACCGCCGAGGGTGGTGCCGTGGCCACCCAGGAACTTGGTGACCGAGTGGATAACGATGTCCGCGCCGTGCTCGAGGGGGCGAACCAGGTAGGGGGTGGAGATGGTAGCGTCCACGACCAGGGGGATGCCGGCCTCGTGGGCGACCTCTGCGAGACCTTCCAGGTCGGCAACCTCGCCGGAGGGGTTGGCGACAACCTCGGTGTAGATTGCCTTAGTGTTCTCGGTCAGTGCCGCCTTGTAGTCGGCGGGGTCGGTGCCGGGCACGAAGGTGGTTTCAATGCCGAAGCGGCGCAGGGACACGTCCAGCTGGGTGACGGTGCCGCCGTACAGCTGCGAGGAGGCGACGATGTGGTCGCCCTGCTGGCAGAGCGCCGCGAAGGTGATGAACTCGGCGGCCATGCCGGAGGCGGTGGCCACCGCACCGATGCCGCCTTCGAGGGAGGCGATGCGCTCCTCCAGGGCGGCGACGGTGGGGTTCGACAGGCGCGAGTAGATGTTGCCGTACTTCTGCAGGGAGAAGAGGTTCGCGGCGTCGTCAGCGTCTTTGAAGACGAAGGAGGAAGTCTGGTAGATAGGGACCGCGCGGGCACCGTGCTCGGCGTCGGGGGTACCGCCCGCGTGCAGTGCGCGGGTTCGGAAGCCGAAAGTGTGTTCAGCCATTGGTTTGCTCCTGGTGTATCTGCCCGCCTGTGTGCGGGGAGTCGATAGTGGCTCGACTTTATACTGTGCCACCGGCGCGGGGGTGCACCAAGTGCGGGTACCTATGTGTCGTTTGTTGCGGATTATGACGGGTGGGGTTGAGGCTTATAACCTCA
>NZ_KV797968.1:104122-121030 GCF_001809565.1 Rothia sp. HMSC072B03 | reverse complement strand
CCTCACCCCCACCTACCACTGCACTGCACTATTCTGCAGGGTCCGGCTCTTGCTCGGGTCCCTGTTCTTCTTTCACATACCCTGCATCGTCCAGAGGGAGAAGATATTTCTCCAATTTATAATTTTTATTGAGTAGACCATTTCGTATAACTTCAGGCTTACCACCAAGCCGTGTTCCAACCCAGGAGATAATAATAATTTTTAGCTTATCAATTGACTCATAAATATTGCCATAATCAATCTCTTCATCACCATAATGTTTTACCGAATTGTAGGAATTATTAATTTTATCAGCCCATTCGGGAAGGCTATGAACAACTTTTCCATTACGTGAATTTTCAAATTTTTTCACATAGGGCAAAACACCCTTTGGAATCTGGTTAATAATATTTTGCAATGCATTATGTAGATAAATTTTACCCCCTCTACCCCCGAGTGATTTATCAGGATCCTCCTGGTATATGTATCGTCCGAGCGCTTCAACACCCAAACAGAGATTAAAGAGCTTATTCTCAACTGTCCCATTGTTCGACCTAACAGTAGACAAAATTGGATTTAGCGCACGGGGATATTTTTCAGAGATTTCAAGCCACTTTCTAACTCCAACAGATTCAATGTCTTTATAGGTAAATACGAATTCCTTGTTATCAACGTCAATATCCTTAGTCGTCTCCCACCGCTCCGAAACAACATTCCTCCACGCAATAGCACCAAAGTCTCCCCTGTCGTTATCGCGAGAGACTGCAATCGAAACAAACCGATGAACACTCCATGAAGAGATCATCAGTAAATCTCTAATAGCATTATGCTCTTTCATACCTTCAATAAACGGAATACTTTCATCACGATATGATTCTAGAACATCGTGAGATTCATATATAACTTTAGTTAAAGAGCTATTAGAAACAACCGTAAAGTTGGATTTAAATTTCAGCCCACTCGACTCATTAATTAAAATCTCACCAGCAGATGAAGCTTTTGTCTCAACCGACTTCACACGAAGCAAGCCATCCACTTCCTCGTATACAGGTCGCGTTTTTATAGTATTCATCTGAAACCACTGCGAGAGATTTTCAATTTCAGTCCTATAACCATTAAAAGAATTCGTCTTATATGCGCGGGAAGAAAAAACTGCTGCCCCTACCGAAATCTTGTGCAGAATCCCGCCAAGATTCTGAAAGACTGAAATGAATTTCTCTTTAAAACCAGAACTCCTGCATTCAATAAGAAGAACCATGCCAAGATTATCAATAAAATACATGTTTTCAGGAACTTCATACTGATATTCTGTTCGCGCTAAGTCATCATCAAAGACAATCTCTTCCGTCCCCCAACGAGCTGCAGGATTTGAAGAGCGCCGGCCTTCTACCGGAATAAGTACATGGACTCGATGCCCCTCGCGCACTAAAGTAGCGGGAATCCCCTTCCCCTCTTCTACATCCTCTGGATACAGCCACCCAACTCGGACCTGGCCTATTTCAAGAGTGTTATCAGACATTTACAACCTCTCTTTCTTGGAGATGAGTAATTGGTAACGAAATTACAGATTGAGTTTTTATGCAAAGGTTATCTATCTCAAGCTGGGTCATATCAGCTGCCATAACAGAAGTTGTTATGACAACTGATATGATGCGCGGTCGAATAGACCGATAAAAATACCCGGTTTTAGCCTGCAATTCCGGGGTTTTTAAGATTCTAGGCGCGAGGAAAATACCGCATCATATCAACATCATCGCAGGATCATAACAACATCATGACAAGTCTTGCCATGATGTTGTTATGACGTTGCGAAGAATAAATTCACAATATTCCTGCATAAAGTTGTACCGCTAAGTTTTAGCCGCAAGCCCACTCAAAGACGACCTGCGAGAAGTCGCGGGCGGCAAGCGCCTCCGGAGTAATCAGCCAGTTCGCCGCACCAGCGTCACCCCACATCACGTACACGCCCTCCTCAGCGTCCTCGCCCCACTCCGATTCGATGGTCAGCAGGTTCACCGTATGGCCGCTCAACTCCTCGAACTCGTCGCGCGGGTCCTCCTGCACGAACGAGGGGTAGCCGCCGATATGCGAGTAATCCCTCTCCTCCGATTCAAAGGGCTCCAGCAGGTTGTAGGAGGCGTCACCGCGTGCGTTCGGTTCCTCGGGCAGCTTCTGGTCCGGGTACATCTCGTCCCAGGCGTCAGCAAACTGGTCGTAGATTTCGAAGCCGCCATCCAGGAAGCCCTGCTCCCAGGGCTCGAAGGCAAGTGCGTACTCAACAACCTCCTCAGCGGTACCCTTGCCGTCACGACCAAAGGGCCAGCCGTAGTCGTCCCAGTTCACGGTCGGGAACGGGGCATCCGGGTTCGGCTCACCCAGCGTCTCGTAGTAGACAACGCGGTGGTTCTTCTGCGAGAGCGGGTTCTCGTAGTCGTAACCCCACAAGCATTCTTCGTCGTTCGGGTTAATCCAGAACTGCAACATACCGGTCGCCGGGTAAATGTCGTTCTCGGGCAGGTCGGCGCAGTTAATCTGCGCGATCATGCCCAGCGGCTTACCCTTCTCATTGGTCGGCGGCAACTCGCCCGCGGGCAGGTACGGGCGGCCACCAAACTTGGATGCGGTCTGCGGCAGCGGGGCGTCGGGGAGGCTCACCTTCAGGCGGATTGCCTGCTTGCGGGCGCCACGCTCGTTGAGTGCGTCAATGACGCGGCGTGCCTGCACCAGGGTCTCTTCGGAGGGCTTGTTCTTCGGCATTGCGTGCTCGTTTCGTCGGTGAATCAATCGGTGTGTAAGGTTTCAGTGTGTCAGGCGCGGGCAACGGTACCGCTACGCCTTCTACCCCCATTAGACCCTATTTCGGGCGGGCGCGCACCAATTCTGGTCACGAGCGCATCCGGCGGGCAAAAACGCTGGTGCAGAGCGTGCAGAAAGCCCCGCCTCCTCACCCTCATGCGCGGGCATGAGAGGTAAGAATGCGGGGCTTCTCAGCGAATCTCTACGAATCTCTACGAGAGGCTAAAACCTTTAGAGTGCCTTCTCGATGGTCTCCAGAACACCAAGCGCGGCAGCCGGGCCAGCGTTCAGGAAGAACATGTCAGAATCCACGCTGTGCGCGTGCTTCTCGGTGACAGCCTTGAGGGTGCTCCACAGCGCCTCACCGGTCAGCTTGGACTCGTCGCCACCCTGCACGCCGTAGAACAGGTAGTCGCCGTCAGCCTGGTCGAGCTGCTCGGAGCTCAAGTCGATGGAGGTCTTCTCAACCTGCGCAGTTGCGGGGCGTGCCAAGGATGCATCCGCGCAGATGGAGCCTACGAACGAGGACTTCGCGAAGATGCGGGTGCGGTCAGCGGAAGTGTACAGGAAGGAGAAGGTCTTCTCGCTGCCAGCCTTCTGACCGACCGACTTCGCCTTGGTGTTGTACTCCTCCATGAGCTTCTCAGCCTTCTCGGTGGTGCCCAGCGCGGCGGCAATCAGCAGGAAGTCCTGCTTCCAGTTGATGCCGGTGCCCTCGGTGACCACGGTCGGGGCGATCTTGGCGAGGGACTCGTACACCTCGTCCTTCTTGTTGGTGTTGTTGATGAGGATCAGGTCGGGCTTGAGGTTCGCGATAGCCTCAACGTCCGGGTCGGTGCGCTTGCCGACCTTGGCGATCTTGTCGAGCTCTGTGGACTTATCGGAGAACTTGGTCTTCAGGTAGGTGGGGACCAGGTCGGCGTCACCGGCGGTTGCCGCGCCGACGGGCACGACGCCCAGGGAGAGCACGCCGTCGAGCTGTCCGGTGGAGAGAATCACGACCTTGGAGGGTGCGGATTTGATGGTGGTTTCACCGCGGAAGTGCTTGACGGTGCGGGGGAATTCGCCGTCAACGGTGGTGGTGCCCATGCCGGAGGGCAGCGCGGAGGGTGCCACCTTCTTACCGGTCGCCGCAGCGGACGCGGAGGAAGAGCCGGAAGTGTTGGAGGAGCCGCATGCCGCCAGGGCCAGGGCGCCGAAGGAGCCGAGTGCGAGAGCGCCGAAGGAGCGGCGGGTGATCTTGTTCGTCATATTTGCCATGCATATTAGGATAGCCTCATCTAAACCTGTAGGATACTAAAGGCTCAGATTTTATTGCATATCTCACGTTTAGGACTGCCTGAACATCGCAATAATTCACCCTCACTTCCTGTACGGTAACCGCACGACAACCCACAAGCAGCCACGATGACACCACAGAACACCGCAGCCACCCCGGCAAGCGCCCCGCGCGCACCACGGCCTACCGCGCCGCCCCCAGCAAGGAATCCATCGCGGCGGTTCGGGCGCTCTCCGGCTCCTCCGACCAGCTCGGCGGCAAGAACGGTAAGGGGCCGTCTATCTCGCGCGTCACCATCGCGCTCATCCTCGGATGCCTGCTGCTCGTGTTCCTCTGCGCTCTCTCCTTCGCGGTGGGTTCGCGCATGTTCGCCCTGGATAGGTCCGTCGATGGCTTCCTGAACCCGGACGCGAACACCATCGAGTCCAAGCTCATCTGGGCCAAACGCGCACCGCGCACCGCCGCGGCGCTGCTGGTGGGCGCGGCCCTGGCGGTATCGGGCGTGCTCATGCAGGCGCTGAGCCGCAACCCGCTGGCCGAGCCGGGCCTGCTGGGCGTGAACTCGGGTGCGGCCGCCTCCGTGGTCGTGGGCGTGGGCGTTTTTGGGGTGTCCTCCCCATTCGTGCAGCTGTGGCTGGCCTTGCTGGGTTCCGGCGTGGCCGCAACCCTCGTCTTCATGATGGGCCTGGTCGACTCCAAACCCAACCTGGACTCGACGGCCCGCCTCGTGCTGACCGGCGTGGCGGTCAACGCCTGCCTGGGAACCATTACCGGCGTCATCACGATGTTTAACTCCAAGGCCTTCGACTCGCACCGTTTCTGGGTGGTCGGCTCCCTGGAGAACCGCACCTTTGAGCAGGTGTTCTCGGCCCTGCCGTTCGTGGCGGTGGGCCTGGTGCTTTCCTTCATGCTGATCGGCCCGCTGCGCGCGCTGGCACTCGGCGAGGATGCGGCCGCCGGCCTGGGCGTGCCCGTCACCCTGGTGCGCGCCGCGACCATCGTGGCCATCATGGCGCTCTGCGGCGCCTCGACCGCAATCGCCGGCCCCATCGGCTTCGTGGGTCTGGTTGTTCCCCACGTCATCCGCCTGCTGGCCGGCGCCGATATCGGGCGGGTGCTGCCGCTCTCGCTCGTGTACGGCCCGGTGCTCGTGCTCGCCGCCGATATTCTGGGCCGTGTGCTGGTCATGCCCAGCGAGCTTGAGGTGGGCATCGTGACCGCGTTCATCGGCGCACCCGTGCTCATGCTCCTGGTGATGCATCTGAGCACCGGTTCGAGGGGCGCGAAGAAGAGCCGCATGGGCGCGAAGGCGCAGGCCCACGACGAGGCGGGCCCCGCCCACTCCCCCGAGCACGGCCACAGCCCCGTATTCTAGACTCCCGTTCGGCGCAACGATTTAGCGTGGTGAAAGACGTATGAGCACTGTTTCAATGTCCTCCCGCACTGCGGGCGGGCGCATCCGCATCCCGGGACGCTACCGCACCCCGATTCCCCGCACCCTGCTGGTGGTGGCACTCATTCTGGTGGTGGCCGCCGCATCCCTGATCTATGGGAGCTACGAGATGACCCCCGAGCAGGTCTTCCGCCTGATATTCCAGGGCGAGGGCACCGAGATTGAACGTCAGCTGGTGCTCAATCAGCGACTGCCCCGCATGCTCGCGGCCCTTGTCGTGGGTGCGGCCCTGGGCCTGTCGGGCGCGATTTTCCAGTCGGTGTCGCGCAATGCTCTGGGTTCGCCGGATATTATCGGCTTCACGGTGGGCTCCGCGACCGGCGCCCTGTCGGTGGTGCTCATCGGCCCGTTGGCCGCAACCGGCGTGGGCATGGGCATGGGCGCCATCCTGGGTGGTTTCGTGACGGCGGCCGTGGTGATGCTATTGGCCGGCCTGGGCGGCGGCGCCACGATGGGTCAGAAGATGGTGCTCATCGGTATCGCGGTGAGCGCGATGCTCAGCTCCGTGAACGACTACCTGATTACGCGCGGCGACCTGGAGAAGGCCGAAGCCGCGAAGACCTGGCAGCACGGTTCGCTCAATGCCATCTCGTGGGGGCAGATGGAGGTGCAGTCCGTCATCCTGGTGATTGCGATTCCCCTGATTTTGATGCTGACGCGCCGCCTGCGCACCCTGGAGCTCGGCGACGACCTGGCGGCGGGTCTGGGCCTGCCGGTCAGGAGGAGCGTGAACCTGCTGGTGGCCGCCGCCGTGTTGCTGGTGGCTATTGCGATTTCCGTCGCGGGCCCGATTGGCTTCCTGGCGCTGATTGCCCCGCAGCTGGCGCGCCGCTTCTGGCGCACGCCGGGCACGGCCATGTGGCATTCGGCCCTGATGGGTGCGGCAATCCTGGTGCTGGCCGATTTTGTGGCGGCCCGCGCGCTGGCGCCCTTCCAGATTCCAGTGGGCCTGGTGACGGGTGCGATTGGTGGCCTGTATATGCTGTGGTTGCTGAACCGTCAGCGCCACTAGCCTTCGCCGCAAACCACGAACCTGTAACGCGCCGCCGGGTGCCTCTCAGCGAGGTGCCCGGCGGCGCGTTAAATATTTTCTAGATTTACCCGGGGGTAAAACAAAGAACGCTTATCGTGTCAGGGGTCGCTCATAGAGTGTAGGTGTTGGAAGGGACGATCCTTCCGGCCGAGCACACCGCCTCCCGCGGTGTTGCCAGCGGATTGATTCAGCATCTACGGAAGGAACGGTCATGGAAAATACCACTCGCGAGGGCCAGTACGCACAGGCGCAGATTTCTTGCACTGCCGATGAGCAGCTTCGCTGTGATGAGGAGTTCAACTGGCTGATGCAGTGCGGCACCGTGGTGCGTATGGAACGCTTCGACGTGGAGGAGTTCCGCACCGTTCTGGAGCAGCTGGTTGCCGAAGGCTCGTGCTTCCGTACCGCGCCGGTATCCTCGACTATGGGCCGCGTGATGCGTCAGCTGACTCAGGGTGCTTCCGGTTACGAGGCGAACCTGACTGAGCTTCGTGCGGCAGCGCAGAACGCTCTGCTGTTCGTGTTCCCCCTGGAGAAGGACCTGGAGATGTGCCTGCGCTTTGAGCGTGTGCAGGGTACCGGTCTGGCGCTGACCCGCCTGGGCGTGAGCCCAGTCAATGGTGACCTGTGGGTCAAGCACTGGGCCATGCGTTCTCTGGAGTGCACCGGCGCGGTATTCGCGGTGGAGTCCGCTCCGGGTGCCTGCAATTTTGAGCTGCGCCGCAAGACGTTCTACGCAATGCTCACGATGGTTGAGCTGTCCACTTTGGGGCTGTCGGCTGAACCGAAGGACTTCTCTATGTTTTTCGATCCGAAGGCTGTGTGCACCAAGTTCAAGCGTGAGCGCCGCGATTGCCGCCGCGCGATGCGTGCCCAGTACGACCGCGCCGCGTAAGGCATGTGTGTATGCCTTATGCGGCATACGCGCTTAAAGGCCTAGCCAATAGTGTTTTGTGGGCTGTTAGAGCCACTTATTCTTCTTGAAGAACCAGTAGAGGAGCAGACAGGAGACCAGCATCAGCAGCAGGGCCGCCGGGTAGCCGAACTCCCACTTGAGCTCGGGCATGACCTCAAAGTTCATGCCGTACACCGAGCCAACAATGGTGGGCACCATGAGTAGCGCCGCGTAGGCGGAGATTTTCTTGGTGTCGTCGTTCTGTTGCTGTCCGAGCAGGGTGTCGTGTACGCGCAGGGCGTTTTCGAGGGAGCTGCGAAGGTCTT
The DNA here is from genome assembly GCF_001809565.1 of Rothia sp. HMSC072B03. Classification (NCBI taxonomy): domain Bacteria; kingdom Bacillati; phylum Actinomycetota; class Actinomycetes; order Micrococcales; family Micrococcaceae; genus Rothia; species Rothia sp. HMSC072B03. The sequence continues at coordinate 113,269 of NZ_KV797968.1, read as the reverse complement.
CGAGGCGTTCTTTTGTTTGGGTTACGTGGTCGAGCACATTACGGAACTGGCGGGCAAGTTCCACAACTTCGTCTTCGACTTCGCCTTGGCTTGCACCCGGGTAGGGTGAGGGGTCGAGCGCGCCGGTGCGCATCCCTTCGATGATGCGGCCAATCATGGATTCGAGGGGTCGGCAGGCTCGCTGGAAGTCAATCACCTGGTTGAGTAGCTCATAGATGCGCTGCGCCAGGGGGTTGGCGTCTTGGCGGTCGTGGGCGGAGAACAGGATGTCTTCAATCTCGTCGTTGTCGTTTTCGAGTCCGTCAAGCACGGGGGCGTACCCGTCGACGGTGCTGTCGAGGATGCGGTGTAGCAGGCGGGCCGGTGAGGCGTCCGGGGTGCCGAAGAGCAGGTTGTATTGCTCGCCGATTTTGCGGTCGCTACGCTGGGCGTCTTTGACGAGCACGAGGATGTAGCGGGGGCCAACGAAGAGGTGCAGCTCGCTCAGGTGCACTTCCTCTTCCTTGTCCAGGTAGACGGCGGGGCGGATGACCGCGAAGAGGGAGTCTCCGTAGCGTTCGAGCTTGGCGCGCTGGTGGCCGCGGGTGGCGTCTTCCACGGCGAGTTCGTGCAGGTTGAAGGTGTGCTGCAGTTCGTGTAGTTCGTGCACGCTCGGGTTGGCGTAGGTGAGGACGACCGCGGCGTGCTTGTCCGCGTAGGCGCGGAGGGTTTCTTCCTCGGTGGCGCCCAGCTGAGGGCGGTCCGAGCTCGGGTAGATAGCTCCGGTGATATAGGACATCGCTTTTCTCCTCTGAACGCACTAGCACCACTTTTGTGGCCCTTACCCAGCATACGGGATACAACTCACCCGGTCATGCGGTGGCTCAGGGGCGGCGGGGCGAGAGCGTCGTCGTGAGTCGTGGATTTTCTTTGAACAATACTCGAGCTTGCAGGGTTTCAACCTTCCCTTGAGAGTCAAGAAAGACTAAACTTCTAGTTAATAAGACTGGGAATGTCTTAGACCAACCACTATTTTCTTTTGAGGAGTCAACGATGCTGTTGAAACCGTTTGCGAGGGGTGCGGCGTGCACTTTTGCCGCCGCTTCTCTTCTGTTGTCCGCAATGGTGCCCGCTTCCGCGGCGCAATTGCGCCCGAAAACTTTTTCTCCTTTTCCGGGCGATGAACTGGAAGTTACCTGCATTAACGAGTCTGAGTACAATACCCCGGGTGATTATCAGGATAAGGTGATTGCTTGGGCGGAATGTACCGGGCTTATTACTCACGGCCGCCGTCTTTATCTTCAGAAGAATAAGAATGTTCCCCAGCCTGCGATGACTCGTGGGCAGCTTCTTGAGTTTCTGTACCATTTGAAGGGCCGTCCCGAAGTAAAGGATCTTCCTGCTACTTCGCCGTACAGCGATATTTCGACCAATGACCCGCACTACCCTATTGCCATTTGGGCCACCCGTGAGGGTATTACTACCGGGTGGGGGGATGGAAAGTTCCACTACAACGAGGTAGCTTATGAGGCGACTGAGGCTCTCTTCCTTTACCGGATGTACGGCAAGCCTCACGTGGACCTTACCCCCGTCCCCGAGGATTTCAAGCGTTGCGTACAAGAGGGCGGAGATATACATAAAGCATATAGCTGGCTGGGTTGGACACCTCAATGCGGATATGACCGTGATGTTGAGTTCATGACATTTCTATCTGTTTTGCGAGATCTTGACCAGCGCGGAATTTTATAAATTATAAGGAAATAAAGATAGGCTCTGAATATTAATAATTTCAGAGCCTATCTTTTATATATTAAAATTCAACTTTTGTACCCGGATATTCATTCAGCTCATATTTTTGCCCATATATTTCTTCGGGTTATTTTCAATATCGTACATTCCGTACCGCGCGACGAATCCATGAGGTGATATCCATGTATCCTGCACGCCGCGGGTCAAAGTGAACTTTCCATGGGTAATTCTCAGGATGCGCCTTACGATACCCGCCATAGACAACACCACCGACTACACAAAGCCCCCAGCCGGTACCGTTCAGGCACCTTCCGGGGGCTTTCGCGTATTGAGCTTTTGAGGCTTAGTCCTCGTTGATGAGGTCGCGAACCACAATGGTCTGGTCGCGGTCCGGGCCCACACCAATCGCGGAAATACGGCAGCCAGAGAGCTCCTCCAGCTTCAGCACGTACTTGCGGGCGTTCTCGGGCAGCTCATCCAGGCTCTTCGCATCCGAAATGTTTTCGGTCCAGCCGTCGAAGTACTCGAAAATCGGCTTAGCGTGGTGGAAATCGGTCTGGGTCATCGGCATCTCGTCGTGACGCACGCCGTCCACATCGTAGGCCACGCAGACCGGAATCTTCTCCAGGCCGGTCAGCACGTCCAGCTTGGTGATGAACAGGTCGGTGAAACCGTTGATGCGCACGGCCTGGCGTGCCAGCACGGAATCGTACCAGCCGCAGCGGCGGGGGCGGCCAGTGTTCACACCGAACTCGCCGCCGGTGGTGCGCAGGTAGTCGCCCATCTCATCGAACAGCTCGGTCGGGAAGGGGCCGGCACCCACGCGGGTGGTGTACGCCTTCTGGATACCGATCACGCGGGTGATGCGGGTCGGGCCCACGCCCGAACCCACGCAGGCGCCGCCGGCGGTCGGGTTCGAGGAGGTCACGAACGGGTAGGTGCCGTGGTCCACGTCCAGGAAGGTGGCCTGGCCCCCCTCCATCAGCAGGGTCTTGCCCTCGTCCAGCGCCTTGTTCAGCAGCTGGGTGGTGTCCACGATCATGGGCTTGAGGCGTTCGGCGTAGGACATGAAGTACTCGACGATTTCCTCAACCTCAACGTGGCGGCGGTTGTAGACCTTCACCAGCAGCTGGTTCTTCTGGCGCAGCGCGCCCTCAACCTTCTGGCGCAGGATGGATTCGTCGAGGATGTCCTGCACGCGCACGCCGAGGCGGCCAACCTTGTCCATGTAGGCGGGGCCGATACCGCGGCCGGTGGTGCCGATGGCGCGCTTGCCGAGGAAGCGCTCGGTCACCTTATCCATGGTCTGGTGGTAGGGTGCCACCAGGTGCGCGTTAGCGGAAATCTTCAGGCGGGAGGTGTCAGCGCCGCGGGCCTCGAGGCCTTCGATCTCTGCGAAGAGAGCCTCGGGGTTCACGACCACGCCGTTACCAATCACGGGGACGGCGTTGTCGCTCAGAATACCGGCGGGCAGCAGCTTCAGCTCAAACTTCTGGCCGTTCACCACCACGGTGTGACCGGCGTTGTTACCGCCGTTGGGCTTGACCACGTAGTCTACGCGGGGGCCGAGCAGGTCGGTAGCCTTGCCCTTACCCTCATCGCCCCACTGGGCGCCCACAATCACGACAGCTGACATTTTGTGCTCCTTGAAAGCTTCGAAGAGACGCACCGGATTTCACGGCGCGGCGGCGTCCCATCATCCGTAGAGTGAATGTGGAGTGAATAGGCACACCTCTTCCCATGATACCGTGCCGCTCCCTTTAAGTCCCACGGCCCGGGCCTTAAATATCGGCTCAGTGCAGGAAACAGCGCGACGCCCCCGCCTGAGTGTTCGAGGCGGGGGGCGTCGCGTGGGAGTGGCACGTGCGGGCGGGGTGCCCGCTACGAGCTATCGAATGATCTTGATGAAGGTCATCGGGTACTCGTACAGGTCGCAGCGAGCAGCTGCCATGGCGGCCAGCGAGTGGAAGACGACCATCAGGATGGTCACCACCAGGGGCACCACCCACAGGATGAGGCCGAGGATGCCGAAGGTCAGCACAATCGCCAGCCAGGCGGCGGCGCTAATGACCCACAGGGAGAAGTTGAAGTTGAACGCGCGGCGGGCGGATTCCTTCGTGAAGTTGTAGCCGGGCTTGTCCTTGTAGATGAACCACATCACGAGCGGAGCAATCACGCTCAGGGTTGAGAAGGACAGCAGCGAGAGAACGGCCGAGGCCAGGTGGGCCAGAATCGCCATATTCTTATCGTCCGCCGAGGAGGGGGCGAGAGTGTAGGAATCCTGCGGGTAATAGTTCTGCTGGTAACCGGCCTGGTAATCCGGTGCCTGCTGGCCATAGGGAGGCTGCTGAGGTTGGTTGTACTGGTCGGGGTACTGCGACATTGTCTTCGTTCTTTCTTTAATCAATGAGCGAATACGGCGGGGAGGGGCGCCCATCCGGTGCCCCCGGAGCCCTTATGATGCCTCCACCCTATCAGCGCAAGGTAAATAGAGCGTTAACCTCGGTGGGATGGCGGATAAAAACTTCACGGCTCGCCGGGTTTACAGTCTGCGGGGTTAGCCGATATACACGGGGTAGTACCAGAACGCGGGAGCTTCCTCGGCGTTCCAGCGCTGTTCCCTCACCTCGGAGTATTTCTTGCACACCTTGCTGATGGCCATAATCAAGAAGACGAACCAAAGAATCACCGGAATACCAGCGGTGCTCATCGCCAGGATAACCCCAAGAAAGGAGAGTGACACGGCCACCTGATTATCAAAGGGATAGATGATCAAAGCGTCAATCAGCGGGTTGCAGAAGACTACGATGGCGAAAAAGAGCCATGCGCCGCGGGTTATTTCCCAGGTGGTGGGGGCGCCGTCGGGGTACAGCGCATCCACCTCGCGAATATAGCCGACCGTTCCTTCCGGTAACCGCTGGTTGGTGGCGGCGCCGGGGCCCTCCATGGTGCTCTCGGGGGCGGGGCGGATGCCCGAAATATCCTGAATGTGCATCCGCTGGAGGGAGGGGTCGGGCGTGCCAAAGATTGGCGTGGGCGTCACCTTGAGGGTGGGGGTGTAAGAGTAGACTCCCGGCTCCCGCTCCGGCGCGCTCTCGGCGGCCGGTGACGCGGTGCCCTCCGAGGCTTGCTGCGAGGAAGCTTCGGCCGGGGCCTCGCCATTCCCCAGGGAGATGTTCATGTAGCTCGGAACGGGCAAGGAGTCGTCCCACAGGGGCTGGTAGGACTCTTGCTCTTTTCGAGGCTGCTGCGAAGTGTGCTCGGTCATCGCAATCTCCTTCGGCGGTGGTCGTAACTTAATCCTATCCCTGCCACGTGTTTGCGCAGGTGGAACACTTTTTAGTGCGCGTATATTACGCGGATCCATCGGATCCAGAACGCGAACGCCGGAGGCGGGCTCCCCGCCCGGCCCCGGTTCCCTTCGACACCGACGGTTCTTCTTTCACCATCCCACACGGACCTGGCAGAACTCTCAATGTTCACAATGTGTCATGAGAGTCTATTTTGTGGCGCGCACAACCCAAAATCCCCTTATCAACCCCTTAAAGGTGTATTGTGGTTCACATCTGAGGGTTTATTCTCAGGTATAACCTGCGGGACAACCCGCACCATATTCACAAACGCCTCCCAGAAACACCACGGGAGCCAAGCAAAGGAGCACCGTGACCACCACCGACTCCCCCAACCCCCGCGGCCGGTCGCATCGACGCCGAATCGGCAGCGGGCTACTCACCCTCAGCATGGCGCTGAGCCCCCTGGCCGCACTCGGCGGCACCGCCCAGGCCGCCGAAGACCCCGACGCAATCAAGCAGCAGGTCATCAGTGACAGCATGAAGAACGCCAGCGGCACCGTGACCGCCTTCGTCCGCTTCAAGGGTAAGGGCGCCTTTGAACAGACCCAGCCCGCAGGCGTACGCGCCGGCACGCAGGCACCCGTCAACACCAGCTCGCAGGTGCAGGCCATCGCCTCCCAGGTGCAGAGCCAGGCACAGCAGGTCAGCAGCCAGTCCGGCGCGCAGGTCCTCTACACCACCCACAACGCAGTACGCGGCGTGGCAGTGCGCGGTGACGCAGAGTCCATTAGGGCACTCGCCAGCCGCCCCGACGTAGAGAAGATCTCCCCGATTCTGCCCAAGTACCGCCAGAACGCGGGCGCCGCCATCGACGCAGGCTCCCTCGCAACCTGGACCGGCACCACCAACCCCGCCGGCGCGGGCGGATACACCGGCAAGGGCGTCAAGATTGCCGTCATCGACTCCGGCATCGACTACACCCACACCGACTTCGGCGGTAGCGGCAAGCTCGAAGACTACGAGAAGGCATCCAAGCTCACCGAGCTACCCTCCGCAGACTCCGGACTCATCAACCGCACCAAGGTTGCTGGCGGCTACGACCTCGTCGGTGACGCCTACGACGGCAGCAACACCGCAACCCCCGACGGCAACCCGCTCGACTGCACCACCGGCGGCCACGGCACCCACGTGGCGGGCACCGCGGCAGGTTACGGCGTGAACGCCGACGGCACGACCTTCACCGGTGACTACAGCAAGCTCACCGCAGAGCAGCTCAAGACCATGAAGATCGGCCCCGGCGTCGCCCCCGACGCTGAAATCTACGCCTTCCGCGTCTTCGGTTGCAGCGGCAGCACCAACGTGGTGATCGAGGCGCTCGACCGCGCCCTCGACCCCAACGGTGACGGCGACTTCTCCGACCGCGTGAACGTGGTCAACATGTCCCTCGGCGGCGAATTCTCCCCGCAGGATGACCCCGAAGCCTACGCCGTTGACGCGCTCACCCGCGCCGGCGTGCTCTCCGTGATCTCCGCGGGTAACGCCAACGACTACAGCCTGCGCGGCGACACCTACTCCAACTCCGGTCACCCCGCCACCGCAGCCAGCGCAATCACCGTAGCTAACGCCTACGGCTCCACCCGCGCCGTCGATGCGGCAGAGCTGACCGACCCCGCCACCGGCACCACCCGCAAGGTACGCGGCGATTACAGCGTCTCCTACCCCTGGGCACAGGCAGGTAGCAAGGAATTCACCGGTGAACTCACCGCAATCTCCGAGAACAACCGCTATGCCTGCAACGCCCTTAGCGCCGACGAAGCGGCAGCTGTAAAGGGCAAGTGGGTGCTCATCGACTGGGCCGAGGCCGACGGTGAACTCGCCTGCGGCTCCAAGGTGCGCTTCGACAACCTGCAGGCCGCAGGCGCCAAGGGCGTGCTACTCGCCGGTCACGACGAGGAGCCCGGCCTGGGCATCGCCGGTAACGAGACCCTGCCCGGCTTCCGCCTGGCAGCCTCCGCCGCTAAGGACCTGCGCACGCAGATTACCGCGGCAGAAGCGGCCGGCAAGCCTCTGACCGTGCGCCTCGGCAACGAGCTGAAGTCCTCCCTGCGCGTGGACACCGGCAAGCTGGATCAGCTGAACCCCATGAGCGCCCGCGGTTTCCACGGCAGCTATGGCTACACCAAGCCCGATATTGCGGCGCCCGGTTCGTACATCACCTCTGCGGCGGTGGCGACCGGTAACGGCTCCGTGACCTTCAGCGGCACCTCCATGGCCGCCCCCTACGTGACCGGCTCCGCGGCCCTGGTCATTCAGAGCCACCCGAGCTACACCCCCGCACAGGTCAAGTCGGCCCTCGTCAACACCGCAACCCACGATGTGCGCACCGAATCCGGTGACGTCTACGCGGTGGACCGCGTGGGTGCCGGACGCGTGGACACCCTTGCGGCCGTGCAGTCGAAGTCCCTGGCCTACAACGCCCAGAGCCCGAACACGACCTCGGTGAGCTTCGGCGTGCTCGAGTACGCCCCGGATGCCGGCGTTCAGACCCTCACCCGCGAGGTGACGGTGGAGAACACCGATTCCGCCGCGCACACCTACGCGCTGTCCTACGCCCCCAGCACCAATATTCCCGGAGTGGAATACTCGTTCCCCGAGTCCGTGACGCTGGCACCCGGTGAAACCAAGAACTTCACCCTGAGCGTGCGCATCGACCCGTCCAAGCTGGAGAAGACCCGCGACCCCGCGGCAGACGTCACCCAGAACGCGACCGACTACTACACCGGCGTTGAAACCGTTCCGGCGCAGTACCGCCAGTACATCGCCAGCGCCTCCGGCCGACTCGTTCTCGCCGAGGACAACGGCCAGGACCTGCGCGTGCCCATCCATGTGGCACCCAAGCCCGTCAGCACCATGCACGCCGCCGACCGAGCCCTGACCTTCTCCCAGAAGCCCTCTAGCGAAGAGGCTCAGAAGGCAGACACCGGCTGGCAGAAGACCCCCGTCACCCTCAAGGGCACCGAGGTCAACCAGGGCGGCTACCGCTCCCTGCTCGGCGCCTTCGAGTACGGTGCGAGCGTGGACCGCGTGGCCCCCACCTCCCTGTCGCTGAACAGCAACGTCAAGGCGAACCTGCAGTACGTGGGTGCTTCCTCGGATGCTCCCGCGCTGAAGGCCGCCGGCGGTAACGCCGACGACGGTACCCTGCGCTTCGGCATCTCCACCTGGGCCAACTGGGATGTTGTCTCCTATGAGAACACCTTCACCGTGGAGATTGATACCGACGGCAATAACCGCGCCGACTACAAGCTGGTCACCGACCGCGCCAAGGGCCTGGACTTCCCGCTGGTTCGCCTCTACGGCTACAAGAACGGCAGCCTCGTCGAGCTCGCCTACTACCCGCTCAACGGCGCCTGGGGCGATACGGACACCAACATGATGGACACCAACACCCTCGTGATGGGTGCACCCCTCAAGGACCTGGGCCTGACCAGCGCAAACAACCCGGATATCCAGTACCGCGTCAGTGCCACCACCCAGTACGAGTGGGGCAACGTCAGCGAAACCGGCTGGATCAAGTACCGCCCCTTCAGCCCCAAGCTATGGTTCAGCGGCGACTCCTCCTCCGTGACAGGCCTCTTCCCGGACGCCCCCGGTAGCTCCCTTGAGGCGCACCGCTCCGCCGACGCCCTCCCCGCGCTCGGCGAGTCCGGCACCCCCGCAAAGGCACTGCTGTTGCACCTGCACAACGGCACCGGCGACCTCTCGGGCGTGAACGGCGCAACCGGCGACCGCGCCGAGGTGCTGAACGTCAAGGAGCAGCAGGACGAGTACATCACCCCGTCCCGCTTCACCGACGTGAAGAGCGGCGACCAGTTCTACACCGAGATTTCGTGGCTGGCTCAGCGTCGCATCACCACCGGCTACCCGGACGGCACCTACCGCCCGCTGGAGTCCGTTGAGCGCGGCGCGATGGCGGCGTTCTTCTACCGCATGGCAGGCTCGCCGCAGTTCACCGCCCCGAGCACGCCCAGCTTCTCGGATGTGCCGACCACCCATCCCTTCTACAAGGAGATTGAGTGGATGAAGGCCCGCGGCATCACGACCGGCTGGTCGGACGGCACGTTCC
>NZ_KV797968.1:87702-104022 GCF_001809565.1 Rothia sp. HMSC072B03 | reverse complement strand
TCACGACCGGCTGGTCGGACGGCACGTTCCGCCCGAACGCACCGGTCAACCGCGATGCGATGGCGGCGTTCTTCTACCGCTACGCAGGCTCGCCGCACGTTGATCTGCCCGTGACCAGCCCGTTCAAGGATGTGCCCGCCGATAGCCAGTTCTATCGCGAAATCACCTGGCTGGCCTCAACCGGCATCAGCACCGGTTGGCCCGACGGCACCTACCGCCCGGTGACCCCCATCGCCCGCGATGCGATGGCGGCGTTCATCTACCGCTACACCGAGAAGGTGGCGAACCTCGCCGGACGCTAGACGGTAGCTAACCGGTAGCAAACGGTTCGGTCCCCTCCCACCTCCTGCATGGGGTGGGAGGGGTACCTGGAACCGGCAGGGTCCGGGGCCTGAAAATCCCGGAACCTCTCAAGTTTTGGTGGCGGTTTCACCGGCGGATGCACTCACTCGTCGTCTGCCGGTGGGGCCGCCTCCGCGTATCACCGATACACAACCACAGAGCACACAGCACTATCGAAAAACAGAAAATCCGAAGGAGGATTCCATGACAACGCCTCATGCGCCACGCCGCAGAATGAAGGCTGTCGGTGCGACCGGTTTGAGTGCAGCTCTTGCCCTTACTCTCGGCGTTCCCGCCACTTTCTCTGCAGCTCACGCTCAGAGCCCCCAGCAGGTCGAAGGAAGCACTGCGAGCGCATCCGATAACGCTGCCTCGCGTATCAGCCCGGGCCTGCAGAAGGCTGAAGGCCAAATCACCGTGTATGTGCAGTTCAAGGGCAAGGGCGCGTATGAGCAGACCCAGTCCGCGGCTGTTCTGGCACGTAAGGAGGCGCCGGCGAACCGCCAGGCGCAGGTGCAGGCTATTGCAGCCCAGGTGCAGTCGCAGGCTCAGTCTGTGGCGGCTGCTTCTGGTTCTAAGCTGATGTACACCACGCATAATGCGATGCGTGGTGCGGCGATTACTGGTGATGCTGCGCAGATTCGTGCGTTGGCGGAGCGCCCGGATGTGGAGCGTATTTCGCCGATTATCGCGAAGGAGCGTATGAACTCCGGTAGCGAGATTGATACGAAGACTCTTGCCACGTGGACTCGTGAGAATACGGGGTACACGGGTAAGGGCGTGAAGATTGCGATCGTCGACTCGGGTGTGGACTACACTCACGCCGACTTTGGCGGCCCCGGAACCGTGGACGCCTATCTGAAGGCTAAGGCGATGACGGAGCTTCCGTCCGCTGATTCGGGCCTGATTGATCGTAATAAGTTCATTGGCGGCATTGACCTGGTCGGTGATGACTACAATGCGTCGGTGGCTGAGAAGTCGACTCCGCAGCCGGATAATAACCCGCTGGACTGCCGCCCGGACGGTTTCGGTTCTGGCGGTCACGGCACGCACGTGGCGGGTACTGCCGCCGGTTATGGTGTGACGGCGAACGGTACGACTTACCGTGGCGATTACAAGAACCTGACGGAGGAGCAGCTGAAGGGCATGTCCATTGGCCCCGGTACTGCTCCTGAGGCTCAGATTTTGGCGATTCGTGTGTTCGGTTGCTACGGCAATTCGAGTGTTGTGATGAAGGCGCTCGATACCGTGATGGACCCGAATGGTGACGGTGATTTCTCTGACCGCGCCGACATTGTGAATCTGTCGCTCGGTGGCGAGTTCGCCCCGGCTGACGACCCTGAGTCGTACATGATTAATACGATGGCGCGCCAGGGTGTGTTCACTGTGGCTGCTGCCGGTAACGCCAATAACTACAACGGTGTGGGTGACACCTACTCCGATTCGGGTAGCCCGGCGAATGCTGCTGCGGCGCTGTCGGTGGCGAACGCCTACGGCTCCACTCAGCCGATTGACCGTGCCCGCGTGACCACGAAGACTGGTTTGGAGTGGTTGCAGGGTGATTATTCGGTGAACTTCGATTATTCGAAGGCGTCCGCTGATCAGTTGCGCGGCGAGGTTGTTGCCGCACCGAAGCGTAACCGTTACGCTTGCGAGGCTTTCACCGCTGATGAGGCGAAGGCTTTGAAGGGTAAGTGGGTTTACTTCGAGTGGGATCAGGACGACTTGTCGTTCCCGTGCGGTTCGAAGGTGCGTTTCGATAACGTTCAGGCTGCCGGCGGTGTTGGCGTGGTGATGGCCGGTAAGGCTGAGCGCTACACGATCGGCATTGGCGGTAATGCGACCATTCCGGGTCTGCGTCTGACTGCTTCTTCGACGAAGGACCTGGAGAAGGCTCTGGCTGCCGGTCCGGTGACCGTTGAGATGAACCTGGACTACAAGGCTTCGGGCCGCGGTCCTCACTCGCACGCTTTTGATTTGAATTCCTCGAGCGCTCGCGGTCAGCACGGTTCTGATGGCTTCATTAAGCCTGACCTTGCGGCACCGGGTACTGAGATTGTGTCTGCCGCTGTGGGTACGGGTAATAAGGGTGTTTCCTTCACCGGTACCTCCATGGCAACCCCGCACGTGACCGGTATCGCCGCCCTCGTGATGCAGGCGCATCAGGATTACAACCCGCAGATGATTAAGGCTGCGCTGATGAACGGCGCGTCCACCCCGATCAAGAATGAGCAGGGTGCGCAGTACGCGGTGGATCGTGTGGGTACGGGCATGGTGAATGCTCGCGCTGCCGTGGACGCGAAGGTCATTGCGTACGATGCGAAGACCCCCGAGCGTGTTTCGACCGCGTTTGGTGTGCTGGAGTACACCCCCGATTCGGGTATTCAGACTGTTCAGCGTGAAATCGTTCTGGACAACACCGATTCGCAGGCTCACACCTACACTCTGAGCTACGAGGCAAGCACGACCATCCCGGGTGTGGAGTACTCCTACCCGCAGCAGGTGAGCGTGGGTGCCGGTGAGCGTAAGAACGTGACCGTGACCGTACGCATCGACCCCTCCAAGCTTGAGAAGACCATGGACCCGGCGATGAGCGCCGACCAGGTCGCTCAGGACTGGACGACCGGTAAGACTCTGATTGCCGGTAAGCGCCAGTACATTGCGAGCGCTTCTGGTCGCCTGATTTTCTCTGAGAATGGCCGCGAGGCGATCCGCCAGTCGATTCACGTGGCACCGAAGCCTGTCTCGAAGATGCGTGTTGATGCGTCCCGTATTGATTACAAGGGCATCGCCGATAAGGAGTCCACGGTGACTCTGCGCGGTACGACCCTGAACCAGGGCGGTTACCGTTCGCTGCTGGGTGCGTTCGAGCTGGGTGCGGTCAGTGACCGTATTCCGACCGGTCAGCTGAAGCTGCCGTCGAACCAGGCTGTTGACCTGCAGTATGTGGGTGCTGCCTCGGACGCTCCGGCGTTGAAGGCTGCCGGCAAGAACCCGAACGATGGTTCTCTGTTCTTCGGCATTTCGACCTGGGGCACCTGGGACAGCATGCACTGGGGCCGTCAGGTACAGGTGCAGATTGACACCACCGGTGATTCGAAGGCCGACTACACGCTCGAGGTAACCCGAGAGAAGGGTCTGGACTACCCGCTGGTGAAGGTCTGGTCCATCTCCGGTAAAGCATCCACCGTGGTGGCGCGCTACCCGCTGAACAGCGCCTGGGGTGACACCGACACCAACACCATGGACACCAACACCATGATTCTGGGTGTGCCGCTGAAGGACCTGGGCCTGACCGCTGAGAAGGCTCAGAGCATCAAGTACACGGTGCAGACCGACACCTGGTACAACGAGGGCAACTCCTACGTCGATGCGACGGATGCGATCACCTTCTCCCCGTTCAACCCCGGTGTGTGGTTCACCGGTGAGGAGTCGGGCGTACCCGGCCTGTTCGTGGATCGTGACGGCGGTCAGCTGACCGTTCACCGCAAGAACAACAACAAGGAGCGTCAGGCTCTGTTCCTGCACATGCACAACGCGACCGGTGACCTGAGCGGCCGTAAGACCGCTAACGGTGTTGCCGCTGGCGACCGTGCACAGGTCGTGGACGTTCCGCGTACCATCCACGAGGCACGCTTCAGGGATGTTCCGCCGGAGAACCAGTTCTACCGCGAAATCACCTGGATTGCCTCGCACCAGATTGACCGCGGCTACCCGGACGGCACCTTCCGTCCGCTGAACAACATGGACCGTGCCACCATGGCCGCGTACTTCTACCGCATGAGCGGCTCGCCGCAGTTCACCGCCCCGAGTACGCCCAGCTTCAAGGACGTTCCGCTCAACCACCCCTACTACAAGGAGATTGAATGGATGAAGGCCCAGGGCATCACGACCGGCTGGTCGGACGGCACGTTCCGCCCCGATTCCTCGGTGAACCGTGACTCGATGGCCGCGTTCTTCTACCGTTACGCGGGTTCGCCCGCGTACGAGGCTCCCGCCCAGGCCCGTTTCACGGACGTTTCGACGGATAACCTGTTCTACCGCGAGATCAGCTGGCTGGCCTCGCAGGGCGTGACCACCGGCTGGCCCGATGGTTCGTTCCGCCCGGTGGAGCCGGTGCACCGCGACGCTATGGCGGCGTTCGTGTTCCGCTACAGCACGAGCGTGCTGGGGTACAGCGCCGACCGGTAGTGAGGCCCGGCTGACCTGCTGACCGGCTCACCGCGTAGGCAGGGGTGCCGCCCCGGCTGAGGTGCCGGTGAGTCACGGCTGGTTCCGGTCAGCGGCTAATTCTGGTCAGCGACTGATTCCGGTCAAGGGCGAGGGGGTCGTACCGCGCGCAGCAATGCTGCCCGGTACGGCCCCCTCGCCGTTGTTACGTTCCGCACCGCGGTGTTTCACGAGTCTGACTAGGTTAAACACCCCTCTCCTTGAGACAATGGTGAGGGTTCTTTCAGCGCCCGCTTGAACCCCGTCGTTGAAGCACGGGCCGAAGACCCCTAGAAACACACCATTACAAGAGAATCAAGGAGCATTCAGTGGCTATTCTCTCTGAAGCTACCCCCGCTCCGAAGGGTTCGCGGCCACCGCGAGGACTTCGGCGCGTAGCCCGCGGCTGCGGCGCCCTAGTGCTGGGCCTGACCCTCGGGCTGACTTCCCTGCCCTTCGGAACCCAGGCGTACGCCGCACCCGGCGTGGTGCGCGGTGACGTGGATGCGCCGCGTAGCGCATCCGCCGAGACGCCGAACCCGACCGAGGTGCTCTCCCCCAGCCTGGAGGGCGCGACCGGCGAACGCGCCGTGTTCGTGCGCTTCAAGGGTCAGGGTGCGTACGCTCAGACCCAACCGGATGCGGTCCGCTCCCGCGCGCAGGCCCCCGTGAACGCGCAGGCGCAGGTGCAGGCGATTCGTGCCAGCGTGCAGCAGCAGGGCGCCTCCGCGGCGAAGGAATCCGGCGCGCAGGTCCTGTACACCACCCACAACACGATGCGCGGCGTGGCGCTCTACGGTAACGTCGAGCAGATTCGTGCGTTGGCGAACCGTTCCGATGTTGAGCGCATCAGCATCATTGAGGACATGGCGCCGCAAAACACCGGTTCCGTGCTCGATACCGATACCCTCTCCGTGTGGGCTCAGCAGCACGCACAGAACACCGCCTCCACCGGCTACACCGGTAAGGGCGTGAAGATTGTGGTGCTCGATACCGGCATCGACTACACTCACGCCGATTTGGGCGGCCCCGGCACTAAGGAGGCCTACGAGAAGGCAAAAGCCTCCGACACGATTCCCGAGGGCACCTACGACCCGAAGAAGTTCCTGGGCGGCTACGACCTGGTCGGTGACGATTACAACTCCGCTAAGAAGGAGACTTCCACTCCCCACCCGGACGCGAACCCGCTGGACTGCGGCGGCCACGGTAGCCATGTGGCCGGTACCGCGGCGGGCTACGGCGTGAACGCGGATGGCTCGACCTTCCGCGGCGACTACTCCAAGCTCACCGAGGAGCAGCTCAAGGACATGAAGATCGGCCCGGGCTCCGCGCCGGAGGCCCAGCTGATTGGCCTGCGCATCTTCGGTTGTAAGGGCACCACCGCGTTCGTTCCCCTGGGCCTTGACCGCGTGCTCGATCCCAACGATGACGGCGACTTCTCCGACCGCGCCGACATCGCGAACCTGTCGCTGGGCAACGAGTTCGGCGTGTTCGACGAGACCGTGAACTACGCGGTCGGTTCCCTCTACCGCGAGGGCATCCTCTCCGTGGTTGCGGCGGGTAACGCCAACAACTACAACGCCGTGGGTGACACCTACTCCAACTCGGGCGGCCCCGGCACCAGCGCCTACAGCCTGACCGTGGCGAACTCGATTGGTTCGACCCAGATGGCTGACCGCGTGAAGATTCTCTCCCCCGCAAACGAGGCGGACACCTACGGCGACTACTCGGTGAGCTTCGACTACTCGAAGGCGACCGAGGAGCAGCTGCGCGGCACCGTGGTGCGTGCCGCAACCCGCAACCGCTACGCGTGCGAGACCTTCACCGAGGAGGAGGCCGCGGCGCTGAAGGGCAAGTGGGCCCTCATCGACTGGGCTGAGGCCGACGGCACCGCCCCCTGCGGTTCGCGCGTGCGCTTCGATAACCTGCAGGCGGCGGGCGCAACCGGCGTGGTCATCGCCTCCGACACGGAGGTGGGCGACACCGCTATCGGCGGCAACTCCGCTATTCCGGGCGTGCGTCTGGCCAAGAGCCAGGTGGAGCGCCTCTCCTCCCAGATTGATTCGGGCAACCTGACCCTGCAGCTCGGCGAGAACCTGCGCGAGTCGATTCGCGTGCAGAACGGCAAGCTGGATCAGGCGAACACCTCGACCGCGCGCGGTATGCACGGCTCGCACGGCATCACGAAGCCGGACGTTGCGGCACCGGGCACAAACATTTCCTCTATCCTGGTTGGCGGCGGTACCGAGGCAACCGTAAAGACCGGTACGTCCATGTCCACGCCGTTCGTGGCGGGTGTTGCGGCGCTGATTATGCAGGCGCACCCGGAGTACGGCCCGCGCATGATTAAGACCGCCATCATGAACACCGCCGACCACCGGATGCAGGACGCCTGGGGCAACCCCTACGCGGTGGACCGCGTGGGTACCGGCCGCATCAACACGCGTGCGGCGGTGGCCGACCGCGTCATGCTGTTCAACGCCGCCCGCCCCGAGCAGGTTTCGGATACCTTCGGCGTGGTTGAGTACACCCCGAACGCCGGCGTGCAGACCCTGCAGCACCGCGTGAGCGTTGAGAACACCGATTCGGTGGCTCACACCTACGCCGTATCTTACGACGGCAGCACGAGCATCCCGGGTGTGGAGTTCTCCTACCCGCAGTCGGTATCGGTGGGTGCCGGCCAGACCGCCACGTTCACCGTGACGGTGCGCATCGACCCGTCGAAGCTTGAGAAGACCATCGACCCCTCGATGTACCCGACCCAGGATTCGCTGAACTACTCGACCGGCATGGTGACCATTTCGGGTGCCCGCCAGTACATTGCGAGCGCCTCGGGCCGCCTGATCCTGACCGATGCTGATTCCTCGGCCGCGGTGAAGACCCTGCGTATGCCCCTGCACGTGGCCCCGAAGCCGGTGAGCGCGCTGCGCGTGGCCGGTGCGGATATCCACTTCGATTCGAACGGCGCCGGTGCGCTGGAGCAGCGCCTGTCCGTTGAGGGCACCGCCGTGAACCAGGGCGGTTACCGCTCCCTGCTGGGTGCGTTTGAGCTGGGTGCTTCGAGCCCGCGCATCCCGACCGCGAAGCTGGGTGTGGGTTCGGATTCCCGCATGGACCTGCAGTACGTGGGCGCTACCTCGAACGTGGCGGCACTGAAGGCTGCCGGTCAGGACACCTCGCAGGCGCAGCTGTCCTTCGGTATTTCGACCTGGGGCAACTGGTCGGAGGTAACCCCGCGCGGCACCTACTACGTCTTCATCGACACCGATAAGGACGGCACGACCGATTACCGCTTGCAGACGGTGCGTGAGAAGGGCCTGGACTACCCGCTCGTGAAGGTTTCGCAGCGCGGCCTGGACGGTAAGTGGCATGCAATCGCCAACGCCCTGTACCCGCTGAACGGCACCTGGGGCGATACCGATACGAACATCATGGATTCGAACACCCTGGTGATGAGTGTTCCGCTGAGCGTTCTGGGCCTTGACCCCGAGGCTGAGTCGACCGAGATTTCGTACTCGGTGACCACCGCGAGCGCGTTCTCCGCCACGACCGTGGTGGATACGACCGAGTCGGTGTCGTTTAACTACGCCACCCCGGCGCTGTGGTTCAGCGGCGATTCGGCGGGCGTTCCGAACCTGTTCGTGGACGCACCGGGCACGAATCTGGTGGCGCACCGCAGCGGTGAGGCGAAGGGCTCTGCCCTGTTCCTGCACATGCACAACGCGACCGGCGACCTGTCGGGCGTGAACGGTGCGGCCGGTGAGCGTGCGCAGGTTCTGCGCGTGTCGTCGTCTTCCGAGGCTCCCGCCGAGAGTGCGCATTTCAAGGATGTTCCGGCGGATTACCCGTTCGTGAACGACATTAACTGGCTGGCTCAGCGTCGCATTACGACCGGCTACCCGGATGGCACGTTCCGCCCGAACGGTTCGGTGGAGCGCGGCGCGATGGCGGCGTTCTTCTACCGCATGGCAGGCTCGCCGCAGTTCACCGCGCCGAGCACCCCGAGCTTCAAGGATGTGCCGCGCGACCACCCGTTCTACAAGGAGATTGAGTGGATGCGCGCCCGCGGCATTACGACCGGCTGGTCTGACGGTACGTTCCGCCCGAATGATGCGGTGAACCGTGACGCGATGGCGGCGTTCTTCTACCGTTACGCGGGTTCGCCGGCATATTCGGCTCCTGCGGTGTCGCCGTTTAGCGACGTGTCGACCGGCAGCCAGTTCTACCGCGAGATTGCGTGGTTGGCCGATCAGCGGATTACGACGGGTTGGCCGGATGGTTCGTTCCGTCCGGTTCAGCCGATTGAGCGTGGCGCGATGGCGGCGTTCCTGCACCGCTACAACGTGCGCGTGCTGAATAACCGCTAGTCGAAGGCGGATGTGAGGGCCGTGTCGGGGTGGAGTTTTCTGCCCCGGCACGGCCTTTTCTGTGGGCTGTTATGTCTGCGGCGTAGACTTTAGTTATGCGTGAGTTACAGGTTCAGAACGGCGAGGATGAAACGCTGCCAGTTACCCGGGATGCCCTCAATCAGGAGGAGCTTCTGAACGCGGCGGCGGACTTCGTTGATCGCTATGAGAGCGTCTTTGAAAATCTAAGCCACTGATATTCCTTCGAAAGAAATACCCCCGGTGGATGCCGTACGCATCTGCCGGGGGTATTTGCTTGCCTCACCCTGCCCGAGGCAGGCTAGTTAGCGCTGGCGGGCTTCTTTACGGTTGAGCTTCTCAATGGCGGCTTCCACCTTGGACTTGCGGTGATTGAGCTTCCAGAGGCTAAAAGACTGCAGCAAGGTACTCTTGCCTATCTCCACGAGGGAAGGCAGCCTCTGCCGGATGAGTGCCTCATTGATTTCTTCCTGGGTGGCGCCCTGCTCCTTCATCTGCTCGATGATGATGCCCGCCTCCGCTATTTTCCCGGAGGTGAGCGGGTGGTTTTCGAGGCTGGTTTCGATGTCTACGAGCTCGTCGTAGAGTTCAGTTTTTGTTTTTGCCATGGTGCTGTCTTCACCGTCCTTGGTTGACGTGTTCTGTGGCGTAGCGGGTGTGGGGGCGTTTTTCCTCATCACCGGCTGTTTTGAACGGTATTTGAACCGTATGTTCATGCTAACAGCCGCACGGGTTGCCGCGCAGGGTTTTTACCGGTGAATACGCTGCGTATTTGCGGAACTGGAGGAAGGCTAGAGCAGCACTGAACCCACCACGCAGGCGGGTCTGAACGCACCGTGTGGAACACTACCTCGCCTCCCTCGGCGGTTCACCGCACGGGCTATAAGGTGGAGCGTACACTTAAGTCATGCGTGAATTACAGGCACAGATCATCCGTGAAATGGGCGTCAAGCCCAACATGACCGAAGAGCAGGCACGCGAAGAAGTGGAGCGCCGCATCCAGTTCATCTGCGACTACCTGGAAGCCACCGGAAGCCGCGGCCTGGTACTGGGCATCAGCGGCGGCATCGACTCCACCCTGGCGGGTCGCCTCTGCCAGCTGGCGGTCGACCGCCTCAACGAGCGCGGCCGCACCACCGAGTTCGTGGCGGTGCGCCTGCCCTACCGTGTGCAGCACGACGAAGAGGACGCGCAGGAGGCGCTACGTTTCATCCAGCCCACCCGCTCCCTGACCTTCAACATTGCCGAAGCCGTGGACGGTTTCGACACCGCCTACGCTGCCGCGACCGGCGAGCAGATGAGCGACTTCAACAAGGGTAATGTGAAGGCGCGCGCCCGCATGATCGCCCAGTATGCGGTTGCTGGCGGCCCCGGCTACTTGGTGGTGGGTACCGACCATGCGGCGGAGTCCATTACGGGTTTCTTCACGAAGTTCGGTGACGGCGGCGCGGACCTGCTGCCGCTGTACGGCCTGAATAAGCGCCAGAACCAGCTGCTGCTGCGGGTGCTGGGTGCGTCTGAGCGTCTGTGGGCTAAGCCGCCGACGGCTGACCTGCTGGACGGCGTGCCCGGCCGTACCGATGAGGATGAGCTGGGTCTGACGTACCCGCAGATTGATGACTACCTGGAGGGTAAGGAAATCGACGAGGCGGCAGCTGAGAAGCTGGAGCAGATTTACCTGCGTAGCCGCCATAAGCGCACCACTCCGGTGACGATTTTTGATTCCTGGTGGAAGAACTAGCGCGGAAGAATCTAGCGTCTTCCGGTTGAGCGCCTCAACCGGCGTAAGAACTAACGTAAATGCCCCGAACTCCCTTGGTGGGAGTCCGGGGCATTTACTATGTTTTCACAGGCTGAGGACTATGCCTTCTGTTCAGGCTGTGCGCCAGAAACCTGGGCAGCCTCAGAGTCAGATTCTTCAGAACCTTCAGTCTCAACCTCAGCTTCAGCGGGCGGTACCTTCGCGCCACCCGTGGCGAGGAACAGCACCAGGCCCAGCGCGCAGGCGAGCACCTGGGTGAAGGGGAACGCCCAGGTCAGACCCTTAAATCCGAACCACATGTTGCCGAAGTACACGGCGGGGAAGAACAGCAACGCAATACCGATGGTCATCAGCATTGCCGGGCCGCCCTTACCGGACGCCTGGAACCAAGACACAAACACGATGCTGACCGCGTTGAACACGGCGGCGAGCATGAGCGCGATCATGACCTCTTCGCCGGTGTCGATGAGGCTTGCATCGCCAACCACGGCGAGCAGTTCACGGCGGAAAATCAGCACCGGAATGGTGATGATTGCGGAGGTCGCCACGGACAGGATCGTTGCGGTGCGCAGCGCCTCCTTCACGCGGGCGCCGTTGCGGGCACCGTACGCGTAGGCGTACAGCGGGATACCGCCCATGCACAGGCCCATGCACAGCATTTCGGGCACCATGTTCAGGCGCATTGCCAAGCCGAACGCTGCCACGGTGTCGTCACCGTAGGAGGCGGCGAGGTTGTTCAGCAGCAGGGCGGCGAAGATCAGGTTGAGGCTCTGAATGAGTTCGGCGGCACCGACCGCGACCACGGGCTTGATAATGGCGGGGTCGAGGGAGAAGTCGCGGATGTTCGCGGAGAAGTTCTCGCTCTGACGCATCAGGAACAGCAGGTAGTACAGCATGGATGCGCCGTTCGCCAGCAGCATCGCCCAACCGGCACCGGCGACGCCCATGCCCATGATGGCGATGAACAGCACGTCGAAGATGCAGGTGACGACGGTGCCGACGATGATGCCGTACATGGACTGCTTGGCGTAGCCTTCGGATCGGACGAGCTGTTCGAGGGTGAACATGCCGATGGCGAGGGGCGCGCCGAGGAACATGAGGTGCACGTAGATGCGGGTCGGTTCGTAGGAGCCGCCGGAGGCACCCATGATGCTGGTGATCGGGTCAGCGAGGATGAAGCCGATAGCCGCCGCGACGATACCGGCACCGAGCGCCGAGTAGAGGGCGAAGGAGGTGACGCGGTGGATTTCGTGGGCGGGTTCGCCTGCTCCGAGCTTGCGGGAGGCGAGGGTTGAGGAGCCCAGGCCGAACAGGCCTGCGATCGCCATGATGACGCCGAAGACGGGCACGCCGTAGCTGGTGGCGGCGAGGTCTTCGGTGCCGCCGTAGTGGCCGACGAAGTAGGAGTTCACCACGTTGTAGATGCTGGTGATGGCGAGGCCGAGTGCCATGGGCACGCCGAGGGAGAGGAGCGCCTTGAGGATGGGGGCGTCTTTGAGCAGGTAGATGTTCTGCGGGTCTTCGCTTGCGCCGTGGGGACCGTGCGGGCGGTGTCCTGCGGCGGGTGCATTGTTGTTGGGTGCGCTATTTTTGGGTGCGTTGTTTTCAGTCTGGTGGGACGTCATAGGTTCCTGTGGTTCTAGTCTGTGTTGTGTCCGGTGCGCGGTAAGAAGCGTGGTCCGCACAAAAAACGGGCTAGTGTATTGTACCGTTTCCACGTAGTGGTTGGGCTAGGGGTTTAGACAAAAAAGTAACGAGGCGCCCCTCCCCGTTTAGGGGTGGGGCGCCTCGCCTCATACGTATCGCATGTAGGAGTGTGAGCTATTCGAGTTCAACCGGACCAAGCACGCGAACCTCCTCAATATCCAGGATTTCCTGAATCGCGTGGAGCACATTCGTGTCGATTATGCGCTCATTACGCAGGCGCTTGAGCACGCTGCGTTGCTTCTCCAAATGCCGCAGGCGCAGCTCTTTCTCAAGGTCGCCCGCTTCAATAATGCGGCGGGCTTCTTCCGGCGCATTCGCACCGTCTTTACGAACGGCGTGCAGGTTGCGGTGTATACTCGCGTTGTACATTTGTTCGTCGGCAATGCGGTCGATAATCCACTGTGGTGCACCAATTTCCTGGCCGATCTCAGCCACAGAGTCGAAGGACTCGGCAATGATCGTGCGGATTGCTTCATTAATCTCATCTTCTTCGGTGGTATCAACCGGAATTTTCGCCCACCTAATAACGAGCGGCAGGAGCATCCCCTGAACCACCATCGACAGCAGAACCACGCCCGCAACAACAAAGATAATAAAGTCACGCGCGGGAACATCAGTCGGCACGGAGAGAGCCACCGCGAGGGAAACACCGCCGCGCAGTCCCGCAAAGGTACTCACTACACGGCCACGGAAAGTTGTGCGCAGCTGCTTCTGCTTTTCTGAACGGTCAAGGGCACGAATAATACCGATCGAGACGTGCAGGAAAATAAAACGCGCCGCAATGGAAACAAGCCATGCCACCACAATCACGGCGAACGTCAAAGCCCACGCATAGTTGTATTCACGAAGAACATCATCCACAGGCGCTGTGGCGCTGGGCAGCTGAACACCCACGAGCACGAAGAGCGCACCGTTCATGACATAGGAGACAAACGACCAGATGGGCAGACCGTAGAAACGGTTTTGGGGTTTGATGGTATCCGGTCCGCGATAGGTCAGGTAGAAAGCGGCGACCACCACAGCCACCACTCCGGAACCTTTCATGCCCTCAAAAGGCTCGATCTCTTCAGCCAAGAAGAAAGCAATAAACGGCACGGTAAACATGAACACGCTGAAGTTCATGGGGTTGCCGATGTGCGCACGCAGCTTATTCACACCCCATCCGACGGCCAGGCCAACGAGAGTTCCAATCAGGAACGAGAAGAAGAACATTCCGGATGCAGTCCCCAGGGTAAGTTCATGACCACCCGCAAGCTGCAGGGCGAGTGCGAAAAGAACTAGGGTGGTGCCGTCGTTAATGAGTGCTTCCGCTTTAAGGGTGGTGATGGAAGATTTGGGGAGTTTGCCGTTGAGCGTTGCCACGGCCACAGCATCGGTGGGGGCGAGCGCCACACCGATAATCAGCGCCACATGCCACAGGTAGACGCCCATAAATGTGTGAAGCACCCAGGCGATAACGAACGCCGTGAAAATTACGAGCACCGTGCCCGAGAGCAGAATGCCGCGCAGACGAGCGCGCGCCTCACGCCAGGAGGTGTTTCGGGTCTCCCAGAACAGCATCACGGGCAGGAAGATTTCGAGAATCACGTGCGGTGGCAGCCCGACCTCGCGCACCTCGTGCATGGCGTGAACGGGGATGAGCGCCAGCACAAGCCCCAGGAAAATGAGCAGAATGGCGGGGGTTATCCGTATTTTATGGGCGAGGATATTACCCAGAAGAATTGCCAGCGATAGGGCAATGATGACTTCAAGCAATTTGGTGTGTTCCTTTTGGATGTGGCGGCTGGTTCATGGTGTGCGTCTGATAGACGGCTGATGTCCGCGAGTGTGCGGGTGCCAGGGTGCCCAAAATGTTTTGCTCGTTCCCTGGGCCGTGAGGCTTCCGCGTGGGGACGAGTGCGGGCGTAGCTTCTATACTTTACCGTTGTTCAGTGCGGGTGG
Organism: Rothia sp. HMSC072B03; assembly: GCF_001809565.1. Classification (NCBI taxonomy): domain Bacteria; kingdom Bacillati; phylum Actinomycetota; class Actinomycetes; order Micrococcales; family Micrococcaceae; genus Rothia; species Rothia sp. HMSC072B03. The sequence continues at coordinate 89,676 of NZ_KV797968.1, read as the reverse complement.
GTGGATGTTTACCCTGAGCAAAATCTTGCCTTATGGCCGCCCGGGGTGTGAGTTTATGGGAGACGACCTGCGTGCATCCGGCGGGTCTGCTCAGCCGGGCCTGCTCAGCCCACGAACCGCCCTACTCTGACCGCTTTTCATGACGTTTTGTGTCATTCTGACGTGAGCTTGGGGTCGTACTGTGTCAGAGAACAGAAAATCCGCCCCCGTGAGTGCGCGCGAACACTCAGAACGTGAGAAGATAAGGTCATGACTGATAACAACACCGTAACCGGCAGCCCGCTTGTTAAGCGCGGCCTGGCCGACATGCTCAAGGGCGGCGTCATCATGGACGTCGTCACCCCCGAACAGGCTAAGATCGCTGAAGATGCTGGCGCTGTTGCCGTCATGGCTCTCGAGCGCGTTCCCGCGGATATTCGTGCGCAGGGCGGCGTGGCTCGTATGTCTGACCCGGACATGATTGAGGGCATCATCGATGCTGTTTCGATCCCGGTCATGGCGAAGGCACGCATCGGCCACTTCGTTGAGGCTCAGATCCTGGAGACCCTGAAGGTCGACTACATTGACGAGTCTGAGGTTCTTTCCCCCGCTGACTACGTGAACCACATTGATAAGCACCAGTTCAAGGTGCCTTTCGTGTGTGGTGCTACCAACCTGGGTGAGGCTCTGCGCCGTATCACCGAGGGTGCCGCTATGATCCGTTCGAAGGGCGAGGCTGGCACCGGTGACGTCTCTGAGGCGACTAAGCACATCCGCACCATTAAGCGTCAGATTGCTGAGCTGCAGGGCCTGTACAACACCATGCCCGACGAGCTGTACGTGAAGGCTAAGGAACTGGCTGCACCGTACGAGCTGGTTCGTGAGGTTGCTCAGACCGGTAAGCTGCCCGTGGTGATGTTCACCGCTGGTGGTGTGGCTACCCCCGCCGACGCTGCGATGATGATGCAGCTGGGTGCTGACGGCGTGTTCGTTGGTTCCGGTATCTTCAAGTCGGGCGACCCTGTTGCTCGTGCGAAGGCTATTGTGAAGGCTACTGCTTTCTACAATGACCCGGAGAAGGTTGCTGAGGCTTCTCGCGGCCTGGGTGAGGCTATGGTCGGCATTAACGTTGCTGACATTCCGGCACCGCACCGCCTGGCGGAGCGCGGCTGGTAATTCGTGCGCGCACCCCGTATTCGGGGTGAGTGTTTGATGAGGGGGTGGGGTTCGCTGAGGCGGGTCCCACCCTCCTTGTGTTTGTTGTTTTGTGAAGGGAGCGGTGATGGTTGAGAAGGTTCAGCCTACCGGTGTTTTGCCGGGTGAGGGTTTAACGGTTGGTGTTTTGGCGCTGCAGGGCGGCGTGCGTGAGCATGCGCTGATGCTGGAGTCCCTGGGCGCGCAGGTGCGTTGGGTGCGTACCGGTGAGCAGCTTGAGGGTCTAGATGCGCTGGTTCTGCCGGGTGGTGAGTCGTCGACGATTGACCGTCTGACCCGTATTTTTGGTGTGCGTGAGCCGCTGATTGAGGCGATTTCTGCGGGCCTGCCGACTCTGGGTACGTGTGCTGGCCTGATTATGCTGTCGAAGCGTATTGATGATCCGGCGCCGGGTCAGCAGTCGCTGGGCATCCTGGATGTTTCGGTGGGTCGTAACGCGTTTGGTTCGCAGGTTGATTCTGCGGAGGTGCGCCTGCCGTGGCTGACTCCTGCCGGTGATGAGGTGGTTATTGATACGGCGTTTATTCGTGCGCCGATTGTGACTGGCACTGGTGAGGGTGTGCAGGTGACGGCTCGTCATGAGGGGAAGATTGTGGGTGTGCGTTCGGGCAACCTGATTGGTATTTCTTTCCACCCGGAGGTTACGGGCGATACGACGGTGCATGAGGAGCTGCTGGCTCTGGCACGCGAGGTGAAGGGCAAGTAGCCCCTCCCCAAAAAATAAGCCCGGTGATAACCCGTTAAAGAGTTGTGGCGGTGACCGTTTCATTCGGTCACCGC
>NZ_KV797968.1:85788-87602 GCF_001809565.1 Rothia sp. HMSC072B03 | reverse complement strand
CACCGCCACAACTCTTTTTGCGCGGGCTTATGGTGAGTGGGGTTATGGGCGGGCGCTGCTGGGGATTTGGGGCTGGGCCTTCCACTGCTGGTAGGCGCTCGTGGCGAGGAATCGTGCACGGTTCGCGTCGCTGAGCGTCTTGATGTCTGCGGGGGCTGCCTCGTACCACTTTTCGTAGAGACGAATAATCATCTCGGGGTAGGCGGCTTCTTCCAGGTCTGCGCGGTGGGGGATGAATTCGTTGCGGTTCTTGATGTCTCGGTACTCGCTACCGGCGAAGGGGTCGGTGACTCCGACGCTGGGCTGAGCGTTGTAGGTATCGATGTTTTGAACGTATTCGGGGAGGGTGCTCCGCCCTGCTTTGAGTGCGGCGTGGCACTTGCTGTCGATTTCGCCGGGCTCAATGATGTGGGCGCCGTCTGCGAGGATGTGCCGGTACTGGATGTACGCGGGGTATTGTTCATCGGTGCGCGGGACGGGCTTGGCGGCTTCTGCGGATGCGAGAGCTTCGGCGGAGTATGAGGAGCAGCTGACGGTGGGCGTGGTGCTTGCCGTTGCTGAGGCGCTCGCCGTGGAGGGTGAGGAGGTGCTGCTTGCCGCGGTGTTTGCACCGCCGCAGGCGGCAAGGAACAGGGGCAGGACAACCGCGACGGTACCGCATCGTACAATGCTGCGGCGGTCGGAGAAGGTCTTCGGGGTGAGAGCCATGGGGCCACCTCATAACGTGGGTGTAGTAAGGTATTGTGCCCCACTATACCTACAAATTTGATATATGGTCAATGAAAATATGTGTCTTTTCAGTAAAACCAATATTGCCTTTTCCTTCCCCTATAAACGCTCCTGACAAGCCATAACCCAGCAACAAAGTTTGGGCACCCTAGATAATTCGCTGAAATTTTTGCCATTCCTTGTGGGTATCTGCAAAACACCCCACACGCTACACCGTCCAACATATACTGAGACGCAATATATCGTTCCATCCCTCTTGTGAGGTGGTCTCATGACCCACACCCCTGTTCTTCTTTCGTTCCGTTCCAGCGGTCTACGACGCGGTGCCGCGCTGGCGATTCTTCCCCTGCTTCTTGCCTCCTGCGGTAGCTCCACCAGCACTGCATCAAACACTCCCGTACCCTCGAACACGACCGTGGCTTCCTCCCCGTCAGCAACAAGTCCCACCGGGTCCGCTTCCTCTTCCGCGGCGAAGAAGAGCTCCACCCCCTGCCTTGAACCTGACGAAGCCACGAAAGCTCAAACCCTCAAGCAGCAGGAAGCCATCAGCGCCGACCGCGGTACGGCACTGCCCTCCTACGTCTCCGCACGGCATGTTGTGCGCAACCAGGCGAACTTCCCCACCCGCGCCGAAGCTGAATCAGCAGGATCCGAGTGCCTGGCACTGTACGAGAAGAACAAGGCCGATCACACCTACACTGCGGCATGGGTACGCGCTATCGATGACAATAACGTGGCAAGCGGAAAGGTAGCCTCCGGCCCGCGCGCTGACATCCAGAGCGCCGACCCCTATAAGGCAAGCAACTACGTCGATACTCGAGAGGGTAAGGAGTACTTCCCGACCCGCCAGGAGCTGCTCGCGGCAAACTACCCCGAGAACTACATTGTTGCTTTTGAGGCGTGGGCGCGGCAGGCGCCAGCCGATGTGAAGCAGAAGAGCGACGCGAACCGTGCGGCCGCTCAGGATACTCGCTGGTCTGAGGTGGTAACCCTGCCCAGCCCCGACAACCCTGTCTAATCGAACCCCGTCTAATCTGAGTCTGTCTCATCTTAAAAATAGTTGTGGCGGTGACCGTTTCATTCGG
>NZ_KV797968.1:71008-85688 GCF_001809565.1 Rothia sp. HMSC072B03 | reverse complement strand
GCGGTGACCGTTTCATTCGGTCACCGCCACAACTGTTATAGGGTGCAGGTTAGGGTAGGAGCGCCAACCCAAACTCAATAACGATCAGGGCTACAGCACACGCGAAGAGTACCCCACGCGGCACATTGAACTTCTGCCAGAGCCTATACAGCTGGCTGGGAACCCCGCAAATAACGAACGCCTGAAAGGCAAGCGATAACGCGGGGTTACCCCACTGAATAATCATCAGGGCAAGAGCAAAACCCACGCCGAGCACATCCAGGATGCGCAGGTGCTTTCGCACCTGCTCCCTCTCCTTCTGATAGCTGGGGTTGTTTAGCAACCTTGGTGGTGCTTTTTTCAGCTGACCCACAATAATCAAAACCGCCAGCGGGATCAGAGAAATATCGAAGAACATGGGAATCGCCTTTCATGGTGGGGTTCGCTCGCTACGCCGGTGACGAGCTGATGGTGCACCATCATTGGTGAAAACTTCTCAAAAACAAGTAGTGTGCAACACGTGTATAACGTATTGTGGGTTACTTTACAACACACATAGACCCTGTTCAAGAGGTAAACAGCTCCCCCCCCCGAAAAATTTTGAAAAATTTTTAAAAAATAAGGGCGCCGGGAACCTTACGTTCCCGGCGCCCTTCCCCCAGCTGTTCATACCTCAGCGGGGTTCAATTTAGAGGCGGAAGAAGCCTTCCACCGCGCGCGTCATGTACGCCATATCGTCCACATGGCACATCTCGCGCATCGAATGCATCGACAGCAGGCCAATACCCACATCCACGGTGCGCATGCCCAGGCGGGTTGCCGTAATCGGGCCAATCGTCGAGCCGCACGGCATATTGTTATTCGACACGAACTCCTGATACGGCACACCGGCCTTCGCGCACGCCGCGGCAAACACGCCAGCACCCACCGAATCTGTCGCGTAACGCTGGTTCGCGTTAATCTTCAGCAGCGGGCCACCACCGGGCAGCGGCTGCACGGTCGGGTCGTGGTGACTCTGATAGTTCGGGTGCACCAGGTGACCGGCGTCAGCCGACAGGCAGAACGACGCCGCCACCGAACGGCGGTACTCCTCCGTGCTCTCACCGCGCGCAGCCGACAGGCGCACCAAAATATCCTCCAGGAACGGACCCGCCGCACCGCTACGCGACTCGGAGCCGAGCTCCTCATGGTCGAACGCCGCAAGCATCACGGTCTCGGTGGCCTGCTCGTCCGCGTTATCGGCAACATAACGCTCCAGGGCGGTCAAACCCGCGTGCACCGAGGATAGATTATCCAGGCGGCCGGAGGCGAACAGCTCCTGATCCGCACCAAAACGGCGCGGCGGCTGCGAATCAGCGAACAGCAGGTCGTAACCCACAATGCTTTCCGGGTCAACCGGCTCGCCGTCAATCACGTGCTTCGCCATATAGCCGAGCACGTCATTCTCCGCGGGGTCCACACCCCACACGGGGTACATGTTGAACTGCTTGTCCAGCACCAGTTCGTTACGCTTGTGGTCCAGGTGCGGCGCCAGCTGCGGGATGCGCGCAATCGGACCGGTACGCACCAGGCGGTCCTTCAGCTCGCCATCCTCCATGACGGTGATGCGACCCGCCACGCACAGCTCGCGGTCCAGGAAGGAGTTCAGCAGGGCGCCGCCGTAGTTCTCCACGGCGATCTGGTGCCAGCCCTTCGTGGTGATGGAGGAGGAGGGCTTAATCTTCAGGGAGGGCGAGTCGGTGTGCGCACCCAGCACGCGGTAGCCGCTTGCCTTCTGCGCCTTCGCGCCGCCAGCCCAGGCGATAATCGCACCGTCGCGGACGACGAAGTGGCGGCCGGTTGCGACCTGCGGCTCCCAGGCCTCGGTTTCGACCAGTTCGGTGAACCCGGCGGCCTGCAGGCGACGCGCCACCGTGCGCGCGGCGAGGTAGGAGACCGGCGACTCCGCCACAAATGCGGCGAGGTCTTCAATATTCTTTACAGCATCAACAGTCATGGTTTAACCCTACCTTTTCTTGGGTGTTGACGGGGTGAGTCGGAGTGAAAGTCCAGATGGGGCCCGGATGGGGCGGCGGCGGGCAGATAGTCGGGCGAGGGCTACCCGCCGCATGCGCTAGGTATCGCGGGCCCCGGCCATCGCAGACCCTAGTTATCAACCTTGAGCGGTTGCGTTTCACGTGAAACCTCGCCGCGGCGAGCGCGTGCGTTGAAGATCAGGCAGGCGAGCACCACGTACAGGCCCTCCAGCGCGATGCCCTGCAGCGCATCCATGGGGGCCACCCCCTCGGAGGCGAAGGGGTCCAGACCCGCCACAAGAGAGAGCAGCAGCAGGGTCACGTTATTGGCCACGTGCAGGCTGACGGAGGCCTCCAGGCCGCCGGTGTACCAGCATAGGAACCCGGCGTACACACCCATCGCAAACACGAAGCCCAGGCCCCAAGCATCGTAAGTGTGGGAGAACATGAAGAGCGCCGCCGGCAGCACAATCGGCAGCCAGGGGGTGCGAATCCAGCGGCCCAGCGTCTGCATCATGAACCCGCGGTAGGCGAGCTCCTCCGCGTAGCACTGCACGGGCACCAGAAGCAGGATCAGCACCGCAATAACCCAAAATTCAACCTGTGAAGGTTGCGAATAACGATAATCGGGCAGGGACGCACCGCTCACCGCCACCATCACTGCGTAGTAAATACCGTAAATCACGAAGCCCAAGCCCAGGTACGGCAACAGGAGCGAACGGCGCAGGCGGCCCGCCACAGAGTGAATCAGGCCCCAGGGCTTCGGGCCCACCACCAGGCGCGCCAGAAAGAGCGAGGGCACGATGGCGATGAGCGAGAGGAAGGTCAGGGCGAACAGCGCCGGGTGCTCCATAACGAGGGAGCGGTTCTCGGTAATCTCGCGCAGGGAAAGACCCGAACCCATAGCAGCCGCGGCCATGAGGAGCGACAGCATGAGGGACAGGCCAATGAAGACGACGACGCCGAGCAGGCCCTCCAGCAGGGGCGAGTACCAGCGGGTCTCCGGGTCGGCGTGCGAAAGACGATGGTAGGCCAGGCCGTCGGCACGGGAGGAGCGGCCCGATGCGGCGGGGCCGAACGGTGCTTGCGGGGATGCGGGGGGCGGCGTTGTGTTCATACCTTAATCCTAGCCGGGCAACTCGGGCGGATACCGGCACGAGGTGTCACGGGAGCGGGGACTCCTGCCGCCCCGGTTGCATCGCGCACCACACGCAAAACCCTCAACCTAAGCTCAAACCCCAATCTTGAACCGCGGATTAACGCAGAATGTTACGAAAGTGAAGAGTCTGCCGTGAATCCTCTCAAAAACGACCAGGCAAGGCTTTTGACCCATAAAGCTGTGCCATAATTTGAAGCGATAATACACGTCATATACATAGTCGCTGATGACCGCTCTTCCGGGGTGTTTTCAGCACCAGAAAGGCTGCTTTCTTATGGCACTCGTCTTCAACCCGCCGCCCAATTGGCCCGCCCCGCCCGCAGGCTGGACCCCTACCCCCACCTGGCGCCCCGACCCGGCCTGGGGTCCCGTTCCCGATGGCTGGCAGCTGTGGGTCGAAGAGCCCGACCCCGAGCCCATCGATGCCGATGACGCTCCCCTGGAGCCGCTCATTTCGGAAGAGTCCGCCGAGGCGCTGGGCGCCTCCGAGCCCGCCGCCGAGGCACCCGCAGAACCCGTTGCGGAGCCTGCTGTTGAGACGACCGAGATTTCCGCAGAGGTTCCGGTCCCGGTCGAAGAGGCTCCCGCAGAGCCCGTCGCGGCCGAGCCCATCGCGACCGAGCAGTCCGGCGCAGAGTCGGCTGAAGCCGAGCAGACTGAAGCCGAGCAGACCGAGGCAGAGCCGAAGCCCATGCGCTACCTGACCCCGGTGCCGATTCAGGAGACCGCTCTACCCCGAGAGGTGCTGAACCCCGCCGGCGAAGCCCCCGCCGCAGAGGCTCCCGCGGAGCCCGTTCAGGAGGCCCCCGCTGAGCCTATTTCCGAGGCAGCGGCACCGGTCGAAGAGGCCCCCGCAGAACCCGTCGTATCCGAGCAGATTGTGGTCGAGCAGGTTGTTGCCGAGGTGGCCCCCGCCGCCCCGACGATTCCCGTGGCCCCCGTCTCCGCAGACGTTCCCGCAGAGCCCGCCCACGAGACTCCCGCCGAGCCCGTTGCCGAGGCACCGGCTGAGGAGACCGCCGAGCCGGTTGAGGAGCCCGCCCCCTCCGAGGCTTCCCTGCCCCACTCCGTCGAGAACTCCCCGCTGATTGAGTTCCACTCCTCGCCCGAGCAGCCCGCGCAGGCCCTCGAGGCGAGCGCCCCGGCCCCCGCCGACGTCGCGGCTCCCCAGGCCTTCGCCGCCCAGGAGTTCGCTCCGCAGGCTCCCGCGGGCCAGGAATTTACCGGTCAGGCCTTCGCCGCCCAGGAGTTTGCTCCGCAGGCTCCCGCGGGCCAGGAGTTTACCGGTCAGGACTTCGCGGGCCAGCAGAACCCGCACCAGGGTGCCGCCGATTCCTTCGGTGGTCAGCCCGGCCAGTTCCAGGGTGAGCAGTTCGCCTCGCAGCACGGCGGCCAGCCCTACAACCCCTACCAGCCCGCCGGCCAGTCCGGTCAGGCAGACCAGTCCGGTCAGGCAGGTCAGCAGGGTGGCCAACAGGCTCAGCCCGCCGCAGCGTTCAACCCCTACGTCCCCCAGGCTGATTCCGCGTCTCAGCACGAGCCTCAGAACTCCCAGCCCGCCGATACCGAGACCAAGAAGAAGGGCCCATTCGGCGGCAAGCTTCTGGGCATCATCGGTGCCGCGCTGGCCCTGCTGATCGTCCTCATCCTGGTCATCGTGATGCTCCTGCCGCGCGGCGGCTCGGGCTCCTCCGACCGCTCGAACCAGGCGGACGGCACCTCCACCTCGGCGAGCGCGCAGTCTTCGGATGGCTCGTCCTCGACCACCGCGTCCGAGGCGAAGCTACCCGAGGGCGAGTACAAGGAGTACAAGGAGACCGTCACCGAGGATAAGAAGAACATCGACATCGAAAAGGTGAAGGGCGACGCCTCCAAGGGCATCGTCTACTACGAGTTCAAGCCCTCGGACGACCTGAGCAGCCGCGCCTACATCACCAGCCTCACCGAGAAGGGTGAGATTTCCACCGGCCTGAGCGTCATCGATATGACCGTCGACCGCACCCCCATCCGCGGCACCGCGTGGCTGGATACCACCAACCCCTCCAGCCCCACCCGCAAGCTGGAGCTCAACGGTAAGGGCGAGTGGCTGATTCGCGTGTACGACGAATCCTCCGCACCGAACTACGCCAAGGGCGAGAAGTTCCACACGAACATGAACTACTACGCCTTCACCTACGACGGTGGCGAGTCCACCATGGAGTTCGAGGCGAAGGGCCTGGACAGCAAGCGCGGCTTCGCGCTGCTGAGCGCCAGCCGTAGCGACGTTATGTTTGGCACCAGCGTGGCGAACATGAAGAGCAGCATGGAGTGGAAGAGCACCGGCAAGAACCTCCTGCAGGTGCGTAGCACCTCCTCGGCTGACTGGAGCATCGGCACCCACTAGCCGCCCGTAGCCCGTGGCGGCACGCCGGAAGAGCCCCCGCATCCCTCGGATGCGGGGGCTCTTCTGCGTCTGCGGTCTTCGCGCGGCCGCGGGTCGCGACGGTTTCTAGTATGCGGCGCCCAGGGTAGTCACGCGTTCCCCCTCGCGGGCTGCGGCGCGATTAATCTGCTGGCGGTGTACCAGGTACACGAAGAAGGTCACCACCGTGAACACGTACATGAACTGGTACGGGGACGTGCCCGCCATGAGGCCCAGCGAGCCCTCGGGCACCATGAGGATGTTATCCGAGCTGAAGTGCGGGGCGAAGGCCAGCACAATCCAGTACGGGGAAATGTACATGCCCGCCAGCGCCACGCTCACCGTGATAACGCCGAGGGTCGCAATGAACGAGCTTGCCCACCGGTAAAACAGCGGGAAGATTTCCACGACGACGGCGGCTAGCATCAGCGGGTACCAGGTGTTGTGGTGCGACCAGCTAATCGGCGAGATCTGCAGCATCATGAAGGCCGTCAGCGCCAGCTGCGACACGACCGCTCGGGCGCGAATCAGCGGGATCAGCAGAACGGCCGTCACCAGAACGATGAGCAGGGTCAGGGCCACCTGCACGGTCGACAGGGCGGTTGCGGTCAGATGGTGCTGCAGGCCCGCGTGGGTGAGGGTGCCCATGATAGACACGTTATCGAAGTAGCTGAACCAGCCCACGCGGGAGGTTTCGCGCAGCGCCTGGAACCAGTAAATCGTCGATTCTTGGGGTACGACGAGGTACGCGATACCCACGGTTGCCGCGAAGCTTAGGGCCGTGGTGATAAGCCCCTTCCAGTCCTTACGCATGAGCAGCAGCAAGCCGAAGGCGAGCGGGGTGAGCTTAATGCCGGCGGCAATACCCAGCAGCACACCGCGCGGCACGCGGGTGGCCGGGCGCATGAAGTCGGCCAGGATTAGGGCGAGGATAATCGCGTTAATCTGCCCGAAGTGCGTGGTGAGGCGCCACGGGCCGCAGGCCCAAATGAGGGCCGCCATGAGCGAGACCATGCCCCAGGAGCTCAGGTACTTCTGCAGGGGCAGACGCCAGGCGCGGCTACGCGCGTAGGAGTACAGGGCGTAGGCGCATACGTAGCTGAGCACGCCGATGATGACGGTAATCAGCATCATGCTCTGCGGTTCGGTGAGGAACGCGAGCGGGTAGAAGAGCAGGGCCGCAAACGGCGGGTAGGTGAAGGGCAGGCCGCGCGTGCGGAAGCTGTAGAGCTGTAGCCCGTCGGGGCCGTCGGCCAGGGAGACCGCGCCCAGTCGGTAGACGTAGATGTCGTCGGCCGCGGCGTGGGTGACGTAGTTGAGGGCGTAGGCGGCCACCAGGATGAACACCAGGTGCGCCCAGATATCGCCGCCGCGGAAGAAGCGTTCGCGCAGGCTGAGAATGCGTTCGGATGCATCGGAGTGACCGGGTTCCTCGGGGCGGTCCTTCGGCTTCGCGGCCGGGGTGGGCTCGGCAGCCTGGGCGGACTCGGTAACCACGGTAGCCTCGGCGGAAGGTGCGGAGGCCGAAGCCCACGGGATAGCGGGCGCTACCGCCCCGGTATTCTTTTCGGTATCTTCGGCGTTCTTCTCAGTGTTTTTCGCGTGGCTCACGCGGTTGCCTCCCGGGAGGTAGCGGCACGTACAGATCCGGTGCGCTCGGTGACCAGGACGCGGGCACCCCACCAGCCCAAGGGAGCATCGCTTTCGGCTGGTTCAACCGGAGCAGTACCCACCGGCGTACTCAGCGAGGCTACCGACCAGAGCATCATCGTCACCCACAGGCAGAACGCCGGAATCGCCGATACCGCCAGCGCACCGGCGGCAAGGTGCTCCATGTCGTCCATGGAGCCGTGCATCCATGAGGCGATGCGCATCGGGGAAATGTACAGGCCCAGCACGGCGACCCAGGCAAAGCACGCGGCAGCCACGCGCAACCAGGCCGGCTGCGGGGCGAAGTAGGTGGGGAACGCATCCAGCACCAGCACAACCGCCAGCAGGGGCAGCAACACGTTGTGGTGCGACCAGCTAATCGGCGACAGCGCCACCATGAGTGAGGCGGTCACCGCCACCTGTGCCAGGGCCGCACCGCGGCGTTCCAGCTGGTACAGCAGGCCGGCGGTGAGCACGATGCTCACGAGCGCTAGAGCATAGTAGACGGGCTTCGCGGCACCCTCGGACAGGCCGAAGTGCAACAGCCAACCCTGAATCGAAATGTTATCCACATAGTTCAGGCCGCCCACGCGCGAAGGGTTCGTCAGCGCCGAGAACCAGAATTCCGGTGCCTCCTTGGGCATCAGAATGAAGCCCAGCGCAATCGTGGCGAAGAAGGTCGCACCCAGGGTTGCGATGCCCTTCCAATCGCGGCGCACCAGCAGGATGAGGCCGAACACGAGCGGAGTGAGCTTCACGCCGCCGGCAATGCCGATCAGCACGCCGCGCGGCACGCGGGTCGCCGGACGCACAAAATCGGCCAGAATCAGCGCGGTAATGAACGGGTTGATCTGAATCAGGTCGATGGTGCGCTGCCAGGGACCCGCCGCAACCACCAGAAGGGTCAGCACGGCGATAGTTCCCACGCGGCCAAAGTACCGTTGCAGGGGCAGTTCGCGACCGCGCGCATTGACGTAGTTGTAGATGATGGTGGAAAGCCACCAGGCCACCACCACGGACCCCAGCACCATGAGCACCTTACCGACGACCAGGGGCATGAACGCGAAGGGCAGGAACAGCATCGCCGCAAACGGCGGGTAGGTGAACGGCGGCTTAATCACGCCGTGATCGTTCAGGGTCGGGGAGTACAGGTCCTGGGTGAACCCCTCGTTATCGAAAATGGTCATGGCGCCCAGGCGGTAAATGGAGAAATCCATGCCGCTGGCGGGGTCGCTCAGGATTCGGAGCAGGAAATTGGCGCCCACCGCCAGGAGCGCTAGGACGGCAATAACGCCCCAAATCGGGGTTTTGGATTCGGTTCTGGCCACGAGATGTCCTTACTGTGGGGTTTAGCTGCGGATCCCGGCGCGGGGTGTTTCGGATGCCCCGTGAGAGTGCGGGGCATCGGCGTTTTCAAGCCATAACAGTGTATCGCGAAGCGCGTGTATCCGATGCATCAGGGCGCAGATTCACAGGCTTCAGGAGGCGGGCCGCAGAGCGCATTTATACGCACGTACTGTCTTCAAAATTGGTACAACTGGGGCAATATAATGGATTTATATGGCACTCGACGCGCCCTTCGCGGAGTCTAGCGGATGCGGAGCGCCCCTGAACACACCGACGTACCGACGTGAACAACCAGCAGTGAAAGCAGTGATTGCGTGAGCGAACATCTCGGCACCCCATCTGACGGCGAGAAGCCCAACGGCGGCGAGCGCCCCGACGCAACCGGCGGCGGCAAGCCCGACGGCCAGCGTCCCCGAAGCCTCGGCGGCCTGAGCATCGGCGCGCCCGGCGGTTCAGCAAACGGTGCGGCAGACGGTGCGGCCGTCTCCGGAGGCGGCTCCTCCGGGCTGAGCATCGGCATGCGCCCGGCCGGCGTTCCCGGCGCTTCCCTCACCACCGAAGAGATTGCGCGCCGTGCATCCGGTCGCGGCACGTGGCATCGCCGCGCCTCCAAGCCCGTCTCCTACTGGATGTTTGCCCTCATCGCCGCGCTTCTGCTGCATCGCATCATCCCCAATAGCGGCTGGCTGATGGTGCACATGGTGACCCTCGGCCTGATTACGAACTCGATTCTGATTTGGTCGCAGCACTTCACCGAAGCGCTCATGAAGATCAAGATCCCCGACGAGCAGCGCAAGGTTCAGGTGGGCCGCATCTTCACCCTGAACGCGGGCATCGTGCTTCTCATGGTAGGCATGGTTGGCCAGCTGAGCGTGCCGGGCCTGTACGCCTGCACGGTGATTGGTGCCCTCGTCATCGGCGCGATGGTGGCCTGGCACGGCATCTACCTGATGGGCCAGGTACGCCGCGCCCTGCCCTCCCGCTTTGGCGTGACAATTCGTTTCTACATCGTTGCGGCCCTGCTGCTACCCCTGGGCGCCCTGCTCGGCGCGATGGTGGCCTACCCGAGCCTGAACGGCACCCTGCACTCGCAGTTTTTGCTCGCCCACGAGGCCGTGAACGTACTCGGATTCGTTGGTATCACGGTGGTTGGCACGCTGGTGACCTTCTGGCCGACCATGCTGCGCACCAAGATGGTGGATAAGGCGCTTGCCCACAGCGTGCGCGCCCTGTACCTCATGTGCGGTGGCGTTGCGTTGACCCTGGTCGGCGCGCTCTTCGGGTTGCGCCCGGTGGCCGTGGCCGGCCTCGTGGTGTACCTGCTGGGCCTGCTGCTCGTGGCCGGGGTGATGGTTCGCACCCTGCGCACCAAGCGCCCGAACGAGTACCCGCCCATGAGCGTGGGTATGGGCTTCTGCTGGTTCCTGGTGGGCGTTGTGGCGACCATCGTCATGGTGGCGACCACCCCCTTCGCGCAGCTGGATATGCGCGCCGTGACCCCCATCTTCGTGGTTGGCTTCCTGCTTCAGGTGCTGCTCGGCGCGATGAGCTACCTGCTTCCGCAGCGCATGGGTGGCGGCCCGGCCGTGGTGCGCGCATCCAATAAGGAATTTAACCGTTTCGCGGCGGCCCGCGTGACCGCCGTGAACCTGGCCCTGCTCGTCTTCATGATGCCCGGCGCGGCGGTGGGCCAGTCCATTAAGATTGCCGTCGCCGTCGTGGGTGCCCTGGCCCTGGCCGCGTTCATTCCGCTCATGATTCGCGGTGTGAAGGCTTCGGTGAGCGCCCGCAAGGAGATGATGGCGGCCCGCGCCCGCGGTGAGAAGCCCGCCTTCAACCAGGAGGCGCTCACCCCCGAGCCCGTCCCGCACGCCAAGCAGAGCTTCCAGGCTGCCCTGGCCGTGGCCATGGCCTTCCTGCTGGGCTTCGCGGTGAACCCCTCCGCGCTGAATCTCTCGGCCCTGCCCACCCTGAACGCCGGCTCGCAGACGGTCACGCCGACCGGACAGACCACCACCGTGCAGGTGAAGGCAACCAGCAACTACCGTTTCACCCCCGCCGAGGTGGAGGTGCCCGCCGGTAACCGCCTGGTCGTCGAGGTCACCAACGAGGATCAGGGCATGACCCACGACCTGACCTTCGATAACGGTGCAACCACCGGCACAATCAACCCCGGCGAGACGAAGAGCGTGGACGCCGGCGTCATGACTGCCGATACCGAGGCGTACTGCTCCGTGGCGGGCCACCGCTCCCTGGGCATGGTCCTCAAGGTGAAGGTGACCGGCGCGTCCTCGCAGCAGGTGGCTTCCGGTGACCACACCAACCACAACCACGCCGCGACGGGTAACGTCCCGACCCTCATGACGGTCGCGAACGGCAAGATTGACATGTCTGCGGCGCCCGGCAGCGGCTACCAGTACCGCGACCCGAACATCCCGGCGCTGAACACCGCCACACAGGTGAACGGCAAGACCGTCCGCAAGGTCACCCTGGAGGTGCAGGAGGTCGACCGCGAGGTAGCCCCCGGCGTAACCGTCCACATGTGGACCTTCAACGGGCAAAACATGGCCCCGGTTCTGCATGGCAAGGTCGGCGATATTTTTGAAATTACACTCGTCAATAACGGCACGATGGGCCACTCGCTGGACTTCCACGCGGGCATGGTTTCCCCCGATAACACGATGAAGACCATCGCCCCCGGTGAGCGTCTCGTCTACCGTTTCGAGGCGAAGGCCGCCGGTATCTGGCTGTACCACTGCGGTACCGCCCCGCTGAGCCTGCACATGACCCAGGGCATGTATGGCTCGGTCATCATTGACCCGGCTGACATGGATCAGGTGGATCACGAGTACGTGATGGTTCAGGGCGAGGCGTACCTGCACGACACCGGCAAGACCGCCTCCGACGGCAACAAGCTGGCGGAGAACTCTCCCGACCTGATTGCGGCGGGCACCCCCACGCTGACCATGTTCAACGGCCACGCAACCCAGTACAAGGCAAAGCCTCTGCAGGTGAAGAAGGGCGAGCGCATCCGTATTTGGGTGATGGCGGCGGGCCCGAACCACGGCACGAGCTTCCACGTGGTCGGTTCGCAGTTCGACACGGTCTATAAGGAGGGCGGCTACCTGTTGCGCCGCGGCGCGGATGCGTACGGCAGCCGTGACGGCCACAGTCAGGCCCTGGATCTGGCCCCCGCCCAGGGCGGCTTCGTGGAGATGCAGTTCCTGGAGTCCGGCACGTACACGTTCGTGAACCACTCCTTCGCGGAGATGGAGCGCGGCGCCGCCGGCAAGATTGTGGTGACCGACCGCTAGGCGACCCCGTGAGCCGAGCCCTCGCGGCAGCGGGATTTGTGAGGCCCCGCCGGGTGCATCCTCGGATGCGCGCGGCGGGGCCCTCCGCTACCCGGGGGCCTTTCCGGGCGGATCCTTCCTTTCTCGCAGGCGGGCGGCAGGGCCGTTTGCCCGGATTGGGGCGGGGTGCGCATCCCGCGCTGACTATGCTTTTAGCCTCATCCGTGGGTATTTTGTCGGCATCCGCGGCTCGGGTGCGCTAGTCTGGATGGATGGCACATAGCACTTCGGGCGCCCCTTCCGAGCGTAACGCTACGAGCGCCTCCAACCACACTTCCGCCTCGGCGGACGCACAGACTTCCCCTCGGCCGCGTAAAGCTTTCCCGCTTCGCTTTCTGGCCGGGGCTCTTGCGCACTGGCAGATTATCGCCTCTGCGGTTCTTTTAGGTGGCGGCGTCGCCGGTTTGGCGGCCACCTATGACGACTACTGCGGCATGACGGAGCTTTCGTATGCTCCGGCGGCTCTCCGATCCGATTTTGAGGAGGGCTCTAAGGTGTCGGGTTTCCGCCCCGGCGTGATGGCCGCGCAGATTGAGACCGAGAGCCACTGGCGCGTGGGCGTTGTGTCCCACCAGGGCGCTAAGGGTATCGCGCAGTTTACCGATGAGGCGTGGAACGCCGAGCACTACAGCTTCGGCAACGGCGGTAACGTGCTGAACCCGCACGATGCGATTGCGGCGCAGGCACGCTACCTGGGTGAGTTGCGTACTCGTTTGGCGAAGTACGCTTCTAATGAAGACCAGCTGCAGGATGTGGTGCTCGCCGGCTATAACGCGGGCCCCGGTTCCGTGGAGAAGTACGGCGGCGTTCCGCCCTTCCCCGAGACTCAGAATTATGTGAAGACGATTCGCGAGCTGGCGGATACCAAGTATAAGCTGACCTGCTCTCCCGAGTACCAGTTCAAGCAGGCGAAGTTGAGCTTCGTGAATGGCGTGACCCCGGCAATGGCGGGTGTGCATGCGGACGGTACGCCGCTGTCGGCCGAGGAGTCGGCGAGCGCGGCGGCGGAGGTTTCCGCCTCGGCGTCTGCGAGCGCTTCGGCTCGTCCGTCTGCGAGCGGTTCTGCGGGTTCTTCGGTGAAGCCTTCGGCGACGAGTTCCGGCCGCTAAATTCAGCTTTTTAGGTAGTCCACTAGGTTATATAGCCGTCAGGGAATATTCTGTTTTATCTATAGTGAGCGGCTGATACCGGCCGCCACTACCCTACTATTCACTCTTATATTTACTCTTAACAGCGCGAGGCGCCGACCCCCATTCTCGGGGTTCGGCGCCTCGCACTTTTTATGGCTGGATCGTGCCTAGTTGAAGATGGCGCGCACAACCGAGTAGCCGGAGACCGGGTACACCGCATTCACGGTTGCGGGCTTCTCGCTCTCGTCCGCAATCTCAATCGACTTGGTGCCGCGCAGCAGCTCCTCGAGCAGGATGCGCAGTTCCAGGCGTGCCAGGGGCGCGCCGGGGCAGACGTGGATGCCGTCGCCGTACACGAGGTTGCGGGACTGGTCGCGGTGCGGGTTGTAGGTGAGGGCGTCCTCGAAGGCGTCCTCGTCGCGGTTTGCGCTGGCCCAGTTGATGGTCACGCGGGAGCCGGCAGGCAGGGTGCGGCCGCCGAGTTCGGTGTCCTGAGTGGTGACGCGGCGGTTAGTGACGAGGGTGTCCTCGAGTCGCATGATTTCCTCGACGGCGAGAGCGATTTCGCTGCGGTCGTCGAGTGCGTTGCCGTCGGCGAGGGATGCGCGCAGGCGGTCCTGCTCGGCGCGGTTGCGTGCCAGGAAGTTCACGAACACGCCCACGGTTGCGGAGACGGTGGAGAGCTCGCCCACGGTCCAGTTACGGATGAGGCTGACGATCTCTTCGTCGGTCATGGTGCGGGGCTCTTCGCCGGGCAGGTCCACGATGTCGGTGAGCAGTTCGGCGGTGACGTCCTTGGGCTTGCCGGCTGCGGCATCCTCGCGGCGCTCGTCGAGCAGCTGGCGGATGTAGCCGTCGAATTCGAGGGCGACCTTGGCGATTTCTTCGCGGTCGCGGCGTAGGGTGGCGACGCGGTTCTTCTCGATCCACTCGGTGAGGGGCTGCTCGAGGCATGCGGGCCAGCCCATGAAGGCGTTCTGCACGCGCATTGCGTATGCCTGGCCGAAGCCCTGCATGACGTCTACCTCTTCGCCGCGAGGAAGGTCCGCGATGAGGCCCTGCACGGCTTCGCGGATGACGGGTGCGAACTTTTCGAGGCGTTCGGGGGTGAAGTACTTGTCGTTGATTGCGCGGAACGCGGTGTGCACAGGGGCGTCCATACCGTTGGGGACGGCAACGTGACGGTTGGAGACCACGTTGGAGTAGATTTCGGGGTGGTCGAGAACGTGCTGCACGTCGGCGTTCTTGAAGACGGAGTAGCCCATGAATTCGTCGTGGGCAACGGGACAGCGGCGGCGCATCGCGTCGTATGCTGCTACCTGATCCTTCTGGACCTCTTCGCTACGCAGATCCCAATCGTTGTGTACGTTCTCAGTCATGGTTCACCTATATTTCGTTAGAGTCATGTGTATTGCACCGGGTGACGAATCGTTCCGGTGGCTACGCGGTGTGTGCTCGCACAGGTCAAGCATATATTTCGGCACTTTGAAGTCAATAATACCCTCTTGAAGGTAGCACCTTGCGGGCAAGGTTTCAGGGTAGGGGTTCCTTGCTTCTCGTTCAACGAACAGTGCGGTGGGGCGAGGGGCGGCGGGTCACGGGATGCACGAGGCGGGCGGCGCCTCCACCGGGGAGGGGCCGCCCGC
>NZ_KV797968.1:0-70908 GCF_001809565.1 Rothia sp. HMSC072B03 | reverse complement strand
CGGGCGGCGCCTCCACCGGGGAGGGGCCGCCCGCCTCAATCTTGCCTAAAAACCGCCGAATCTAGCGCTTGCCTGCGGAGGGGTAGATGCTGCCGTCCATCACGCCGCGCTCCACCTGTTCCAGGCTCACACCGCGAGTCTCCGGCAGGTTGCGGAACATCAGCAGCGCAATGACCACGTTCACCACGGCAAAGCCGATGAAGGAGCCGGTCAGACCGACCGCGCCCAGAATCACGGGGAACGCCAGCGACAGCACACCATTCATCATCCAGCCGCTAAACGCCGAAATGCCCATACCCGCCGCACGCACACGCAGCGGGAACAGCTCACTCATAATCACCCACGTGGACACGTTCAGGCAAGTCTGCATCGCGCCCACAAAGCAGACGATGAGCACCAGCAGAATCCAGGGACGCGCCGCATTATCGGCGGGCAGCAGCATGGATGCGCCCGCAATCAGCACGTGGAAAAACGCGGTCGAACTATAGCCGGTAATGACCATGACGCGGCGCGGCACACGCTCCATCAGGCGCAGCGACAGGATCGAGCCGAGCACCGCAATCGTACCCGGCGCAATATTCGCAATGAGCGCCGCAGACTCGCTGAAACCGGCTTCCTTGAGCACCTTAATGCCGTAGTACATAATCGAGTTGATGCCGGTCAGCTGCTGGCCCGCGCCGACCAGAATACCGACGAGCAGGATGCGCACGAACCAGCCGCGCACGCCCGCACTGTCCTTACCCGCCGCATTGTTCTGAGAGGTTGCCACCTCCGCCTGCAGGGTGCGTTCAATGTCGGCAATTTCAGCTTCGGCACGCTCGGTGGAGCGGATGCGCTTCATCACCTCAAGCGCCTGCTCACACTTGCCGACGCGCAACAGCCAGCGCGGCGACTCGGGTACACGCAGCATGCCGACGAACAGGCCGATGGCGGGCAGGGTGCAGATGGCGAACATCCAGCGCCACACGCCGTCGTGCTCGCCCCATACGTTGCCGATGAGGGCGTTCACGATGAACGCGGCAAGCTGACCGCCCACGACCATGAGCTCATTGCGGCCGGAGAGGGAGCCGCGAATTTCGTAGGGTGCGAGCTCTGCGAGGAACACGGGCACCACGGCGGAGGCGCCGCCGACCGCCAGGCCGAGCAGGGTGCGTCCGGTGATGAGTACGGCGACGTTGGGTGCGAACACGCAGGTCAGGGCACCAATGAAGAAGATGGTGGAGAGCCCAATGATGGTGGTTCGGCGGCCGAACCGGTCAGAGATGCGGCCGCATCCGAGCGCACCGATAGCGGCGGCAAAGGCGAGCGATCCGGTGACCCAGCCCTGGGCGGTGGAGTCCATGCCGAGTTCGCGGCTCATGGGTTCGAGCGCGCCGTTGATCACTCCGGTGTCGTAGCCGAAGAGGAGTCCGCCGAAGGTGGCGATGAGTGCAATGATGCCGAGGTAGCGGCTGTGCTTCCCTGTGCCCAGAGGGGGCAGGGTGGAGGCGGTGCTCTGTGCGCTCATGGTGTCCTTTGATGTGCCGGTGGCGGGTGGTCCTGCCGGACTGCTTCCAGGCGGCAGGGGTGGGTATATAGGCGAGGTGAGGTGCGTCAGGTTAGACGCACCTCACCTAATCCTAGCGAAAACGTTCGGCGGGTGATATTTATTTCTCATCGCGCACATTTTTCGACATATTTTTACGGCGGCCATGTGCGACCGTTTGGCTGCCCTTCGAGAGGGAGCCCACCTCTAGAACAGCGCGATCTTCTCGGGTGCCGGGAAGATGGCGTCCAGGGCGGCGAGGTCCTCAGCGTCGAAGCGCAGGCATGCCGCCTGTGCGTTGGCGCGCACCTGCTCGGCGCTGGTCGCACCGGCAATGACGGAGGTGACCGGCGGCTGCTGCGCGAGCCAGGAGAACGCCGCCTGCACCTCGGTGATGCCGCGTTCGGTGCAGAAGCTGTGGAAGGCTTCGAGCTGGTCCCAGTTGGCGGCGTCGAGCACGTTCTTCTTGGAGTGGGACAGGCGCGAACCGGCGGGAATGTTGTCGCGGCGGTACTTGCCGGTCAGCAGGCCATTAGCGAGCGGGAAGTACGGCAGCACACCCATGCCGAAATGCCGTGCGGCGGGCAGGATTTCGAGTTCTGCGCGGCGGTCGAGCAGGTTGTAGTGGTTTTCAGCGACGATGAACCGTTCGGTGCCGAGTTCATGGGCGCAGTGTTCGGCGTGGGCGAGCTGCCAGCCGGAGAAGTTGGAGTGGCCCAGGTAGCGGACCTTACCGTCGCGTACGAGCTGGTCGAGGGCGCTGAGGGTTTCTTCGATGGGGGTGTTGGGGTCGGGGCTGTGGTAGAAGTACAGGTCGATGTAGTCGGTGCCGAGGCGGCGGAGGGACCCTTCGACGGCGCGCATGATGTAGCGGCGGGATCCGCGGGCGTTGCGGTCGTTGCCGTTGAGGTCGCCGACGGGCAGACCGAATTTGGTGACGATGGTCAGTTCGTCGCGGTCGAGGCCGAGCTGGGTGAGGGCGGTGCCGAACATGGTTTCTGAGAGGCCGGGTTCGGCGCCGTAGAGGTCGGCGATGTCGAAGAAGCTGATGCCGGCGTCGACTGCGGCGGCGATGACTTCGTTGGTACCTTCTTGGGTGCGGGTGGGGGTGCCGGGGCGGCCGAGGTTGTTGCAGCCGATGCCGACGCTGGGTACGACGAGGCCGGAGTTGCCGAGCCTGCGGTAGAGGGGAGATTCAATACGTTCCATGCTTTTAACTCTACGTTGTGCGGGTATGCTAGGAGGTTATTTCTCCTCCAGTTGGGAGGCAAAGAGCTTTCTGAAGCGTGATGTGGGGTCGGTCGTTAGGTCTTGGTAGGTTCCTTGTTCCACCACACACCCACCATCCAACACCACCACAGAATCAACACCACGCAACGTCCACGCACGATGAGACACCAACACCACCAAACGCCCAACAGCAGCCACCTTCAACCGAGCAAAAATCTCCTCCTCAGTCTCAGCATCCACAGCACTGGTCGGCTCATCCAACACCCACACCGGCGCATCCCGAAGAACCACACGCGCCAACGCCAAACGCTGCCACTGACCACCCGAAAGACCAACACCACCAAACGACTCACCCAACTGAGCATCCAAACCACCCTCAAGACCACGCACAAAATCATCAGCACAAGCCACCGACAAAGCCGACCACAAATCAGCATCACCAAGACGCTCAACAGCCTCCTGCGGCAAACCCAGAAGAAGATTTTCACGCACAGTCAGTTCATAACGGCCGTAGTCTTGACTCACCAAACCAACATTTGCCAACATGTTGTATTTACTCTCAGAAGAAGCACCCTTATACGTTATGCTCCCCTGGGCAATTGGTGTAATTCCAAGAATTGCATTTATTAGCGTTGTTTTTCCCGCGCCCGAGGCACCAACTACTGCAATCATTTGATTATTCATCAGCTCAAGATTAATATCTTTAAGCGCAAAAGACGACGCGCCCTCATACTGAACGGATACATCTTTGCATATAATTTTTGAAATATTTTCATGGTTAGGGTTAGAAGTTTTTATCTCGGAAGCATGGTCGTAAGTATCAGAGTCGCATACCCTTCGGAATTGCTGAACAGATAATGCTCCATTAATAATCTGGCCGAATGAATATCCCACCTCTTGGGTCGCGTTAACACAGGCGATGATTCCAATCAGCGATCCGGCCACATACGATATATCGGCTCCTGAATCCACAAGGAAGTACAGGGACGCAAAAAGTAAGACAGAGCAGAGTAGCCCTGCAACTATGGAGATGATTCCTCTAACACTTTCAAGGCTCAATTCCCTACCGGCCGCCCGGCGTCGCCAGGACGCTACGCGTTGCGAGAAAAATCGGGAGGCTCTCATGAGGTGAAGTTCTTGGGCGCGACTTTGAGCCATCAGATTGTCTAGATAGTAGTTCTCTACCCGATAGTCCTCGTACATTAGGGTGTATATAGCGTAATCACGTTTAGCGAGAATCACCATTGCAATAGATAGGGGTAGTGAACACAGTGCCGCAAAAATTGCTGCCACAATGCTGACGTTCGCGATATTAAGACAGAGAAGTAACACCATTGCGAAGGCACTCACCAGTGTCATAACTGACATGGTGTGAACCTGCAATTCCTGTTTCGATATTGCCTCTCTAGCAGCACGTATATCTTCCTGTGATTTTGTGCTACCTATATCAGATAACGGAAATGTAGATAACCTGTTATTTAACATGCAGTGAACCCGATAGTTCACCTTTGATTTGAGGATGAGCATGTTACTTATGACCCAGCGTTTAGCAATGATATTAATTCCGACAACAAGGGCAAGAGCAACGATATAAATCCAGGCCGCACCACCATTTGAACCACTCAAGGCTGATACTGTATTACCAATCAGCAGGGACTGACTCAAGGGAATGCAGGCAATGACGGCTAGCGATAGGGCGACGCTCACCAGGGTTGTGGGACAGGTTTTCCCTGCTAGGCGGAAGGACCAGAGTATAGAAGAAAATAGCTTTTTCATTCTCACCACGCTCACAAAGTCATATTGAACTCATCTTTGAGCCCTGAAACTCCTCGATGAGCGGACATTGAAACACTACCCGTGCCTCACTAACCAACTCTACTCTTCAATGAAATATAAAACACACATATTCGTGCGTGTCCAAGAATATTAAGCAGATATATCTGTGATATTTTCAGGCATTCAGGGGTCAGCCGACAGCCCTACCCGCAACGCCCCCAGCCACCCTTCGTCATAGTCGGTCATATTAAGTTCATATTTCGGTGACTCGTCATCTCTCGACATATTGGGCCATCATTCCCCGAAATTCTTGCGCACCCTCCAAAACGCCCGGTACAGTGAAGGCGTTATCTATCAAGAGCGACCGAGAGATCTGGCTCGTCGACGTCGCAGCAACCTCGCCAGTATCCCCCACCGTCACGGTGCAGGGTGCGGACAAGGTGCTCCCGCCAGAACCGATAGAGAAGAATACCCTTCGGCACCCCTTGATGATGCGCACCCGCAAACCGGTGGCGCGCATCCTGCAGAAGAATTCGCGCACCCTTACGGTGCGTATCTATCGGGTGAACACGAAGGATGGTTATGACGACAGTTCACCCGGCTCTTTCTTTTGAGCTGTTCCCTCCGCGCTCACACGCAAGCTGTGAGTCGCTGATTCGCACCATTGCGGAGCTTGAGGGTACCAACCCCGACTACGTTTCGGTCACCTATTCCGGTGACGCGAAGCGCCGTCAGAAGACGCTGGCGCTGCTCGACTACCTGGTGCACGAAACCTCCCTCACCCCCCTGGCACACCTGATTTGTGCGGGCCACTCGGTGCACGAGCTGGAGCGTGCGGTCCGCCTGATTCTGGGTCTGGGCGTGCGCGGTTTCCTGGCGCTGCGCGGTGACGTGCAGGAAGGTCAGGTTTCGGAGCTTCCCTTCGCCCGCTACCTGGTCGAGCTGATTCGCCGCGTGGAACGTGAAGATTTCGCCCACCTGGCGGCGGGTAAGGTGTCCATCGGTGTGGCGGCGTACCCGCAGAAGCACCCCGAGTCCGCATCCCTGCTGCAGGATATTGAGATTCTGCTGTCGAAGCAGCGTGCCGGCGCGGATTTCGCTATCACCCAGGTGTTCTTCGAGGATGAGCGCTACAGTGCCCTGGTCGATTCGGCTCGCCTGGCGGGTGTGGACATCCCGATTATTCCGGGCATCATGCCGGTGACCTCCCTGAAGCGCCTGCAGAACCTCTGCCAGATGGCGGGCATGTCGGTTCCGGCGGATCTTGCGTACGCCCTGGAGACGGCAACCAGCAGCGCAGAGCTGCACCGCATCGGCGTGGACTACGCACTGAACCAGTGCCGCGCCGTGATGGATGCGGGCGCACCGGGCCTGCACTTCTTCACCTTCAACGAGCATGCCGCGGTGCTGGACGTTCTGGACCAGCTGGACCTGCCCCGATACAGCAACCGTTTCTCCCAGCCCCTGAGCGAGCTGGAATTCGCCTAAACGCGACCCGCTCCGCCCGGCGCGGATGCGCCACCCAAGTTTCCCCCAAAGTACCCCGGGAGCGTCCCGCGGATCTCGGCCCCATCGACGGGGCTGGCAGGGCCCGCTGATTCTCCCATTTCTATCCCCAGTAAAGGAATATGCACTATGTCTAACGTTGCTTTCCCCGCCGCAACTATTGTTGGTTACCCCCGCGTGGGCCGCTTCCGCGAGCTGAAGAAGGCTCAGGAGGCTTTCTGGAAGGGCAAGGCCACCCTGCAGGAGCTGCAGGATACCGCCGCTGACGTGCAGCGCACCTACTTTGAGCGCGTGACCGCCGCGGGCCTGAAGGCTGACGACTACTCGATTCCGGCGACCTTCTCCTACTACGACCAGGTGCTCGACGTTGTTCGCCTGTTCACCCTGGTTCCCGAGCGTCTGGCCGAGGCTAAGGATGCACGCGGCCTGCTGGATCTGCCCGGCTACTTCGCCCTGGCGCGCGGTACCGAGACCCTGCCTCCGCTGGAGATGACCAAGTGGTTCGACACCAACTACCACTACCTGGTGCCCGAAATTGGTGCCGGCACCGAGATTAAGCTGAACCTTGAGGCTATTGACGAGCAGCTCGAGGTCGCAAAGCAGGCTGGCGTGAAGGTTCGTCCGCAGATTGTTGGCCCGCTGACCCTGCTGCTGGGCGCTAAGGCCGAGCAGGGTTCCGCCGAGGACTTCGCACCCATCGACCGCCTGGACGAGTTCGTTGCAGCGTACGCTCAGGTGCTGGAGCAGCTGGCTGAGCGCGGTGTTGAGTGGGTTCAGTTGGACGAGCCGGGCCTGACCGTGGACCGTGCCGACAACGCGAAGGTTGCCGAGCTTGCTGAGCGCACCTACCGTGCCCTGGCTGCAGGCGAGAAGCGCCCGCAGATTCTGGTGACTAGCCCCTACGGTTCCCTGCGTGAGAACCTGCCGGCGCTGCTGGGTACCGGTATTGAGGCGCTGCACCTTGACCTGGTGCACGGCGTGTACTCGAAGGCTGAGCTTGAGTCTGTTTCTGCCGCCGGCGTGCACCTGGTTGCCGGTGTTGTGAACGGCCGCAACGTGTGGCGTGCCGACGTTCGCGCCGCCCTGAAGACCCTGGAGGCGCTGCCCGGCGCATCCGAGGGTGCCGTGTCGGTGGCTTCTTCGACCTCCCTGCAGCACGTGCCGCACGACCTGGCTCTGGAAGACCCCGCCGAGGTTCCCGTGGACGGCCTGGCCTTCGCCGACCAGAAGGTCGCCGAGATTGCACTGCTGGCTCGTGGCCTGGCCGAGGGTGAGGCCGCTGTTGAGCCCGAGCTGAAGGCTGCTGACGAGGCGCTGGCTCGCTTCGCCGCCGACCCGCGCAAGCACAACGACGAGATTCGTGCCCGCGCCGCAGCTGTGACCGCCGAGGACTTCGACCGTCCGACCATTGACGTTCGCCATGCGGCTCAGGCTGACCTGAACCTGCCGAAGCTGCCGACCACCACCATCGGTTCCTTCCCCCAGACCGCTGAGATTCGCCGCCGCCGTGCGGAGGCTCGTGCGGGCAAGATTTCCGCCGAGGAGCTGAACGGCTTCTTGCGTGACGAGATTGCCTCGGTCATCAAGCTGCAGGAGGAGCTGGGCCTGGACGTGCTGGTTCACGGTGAAGCCGAGCGTAACGACATGGTTCAGTACTTCGCCGAGAACTTCGACGGCTTCGCAACCACCCGCCACGGCTGGGTTCAGTCCTACGGTTCGCGTTGCACCCGCCCCTCGATCCTGTTCGGTGACGTGAAGCGTCACGGCGAGGGCCTGCGCGGTGAGGCGTTCACCGTGCCGTGGAGCTCCCACGCACAGTCGCTGAGCGAGAAGCCGGTCAAGGGTATGCTCACCGGCCCCGTGACGATTCTGGCGTGGTCCTTCGTGCGTGACGACCAGCCGCGCCGCGAGACCGCTAACCAGGTGGCTCTGGCACTGGCCGACGAGATTGCCGACCTGGAAGAGGCAGGCATCCGCATCATTCAGGTGGATGAGCCGGCTCTGCGCGAGCTGCTGCCCCTGCGCCGCGACGAGCAGCCGCAGTACCTGGACTGGTCGGTGAACTCCTTCCGCCTGGCAACCAGCGGCGTGAAGGACTCCACCCAGATTCACACCCACCTGTGCTACTCGGAGTTCAACGAGATTATCGACTCGATTAACGCTCTGAACGCTGACGTGACCAGCATCGAGGCCGCCCGCTCGCACATGGAGCTGCTGGCTGACATTCCGGAGACCTTCGTTTCCGGTCTGGGCCCGGGCGTGTGGGACATCCACTCCCCGCGTGTTCCCTCGCAGGAGGAGATTGAGTCCCTGCTGAAGGCTGCGATTGGCTACGGCACCATTGCCGACCTGTGGGTGAACCCGGACTGCGGTCTGAAGACTCGTGATTACGAGGAGACCAAGCAGTCTCTGCGTCACCTGGTGGACGCCACCAAGGCGATTCGCGCTTCTCTCTAGGTTTCCCACCCGGAGAGCTTTAGGTTCCGCTACCTGCTGCGGGTTGACCGGATGATGGTTTGCTCGCGGTGATTCGCGGTAGGTGGCGGCTGTTCGGCTTCCCGCCGGTATGCGTACCGACTGCACGCCGAACTTTTGGGGATAGATAACGGGTCCGCCCGCACGGTTTCTTCTGCACCGTGCGGGCGGACTTTTGTGTGCTCGGGGGGTGCCCGTTGCAGGTTCGTTTCGGATTTGTCCCGGGTTCGTGCCGGGTTTGTTTCGCGGCGTTCACGTGGTTTTCGCGGCGGATTTAGGGTATAAATTACCCTAAATTTATGTGTGGTCTGACCATAACATTTTCTTGCCGTTTATTAAAAGCATTTATATTCATCGCGCGCCGCGTGGCCCCGTCTCCCGATAGGTAGATGCGCATCACAAGTATTTTCAGATTCACCGGAATTTCAAGGTAGAAACGGTTTTTAAAGAACGTGCATTCTGAATATCTGTTCACCGTTGCAAGAATACTATGCACATATGCCCATCAAATTAGCATTTTTATAAGAATCCGTTTTTAGAATTCCAGCATGACTACTACCGCTTCATCAAAGAAGAAGAAGGGTTCTGCACCCCGCTGGCTCGCTATTCCGGCACCCAAGCCCCAGCTCAGCGAAGCAGAAGTTAATGCGAAGTACCCACGCATGCGCCTGCAGGTCTTCATGGGTATCTTCATCGGTTACGCGACCTTCTACCTGATTCGTAACAACGTCCCGCTGGTCACCCCGATTCTGACCAAGGAACTTGGCTTCAGCAACGCAGCAATTGGTGCACTGTCCACGGCACTGCTGCTCGCTTACGGCTTCAGCAAGTTCTTCACCGCGATGATTTCCGACCGCTCGAATGCTCGTCTGTTCCTGCCCATCGGCCTGGTGCTCTCGGGTATTGCAAACATTCTGCTGGCGCTGACCGGCTACATGGGTGAAGGCGCGGGCGCGGCCGGCTACGGTGCCGCTATCGCCTCCATCATGGCGACCATTATGGTCTTCAACGGCATCTTCCAGGGCATGGGTTGGCCCCCCTCGGGCCGCGTGCTCGTGAACTGGTTCTCCACCAGCGAGCGCGGCGCGAAGGTTTCATGGTGGAACACCGCCCACAACGTCGGTGGTGCGCTGTCCGGCCTGCTGGTGGCCTGGGGCTTCTCCCTGTTCGGTAAGACCTGGGAGGTTGCATTCTGGTTCCCGGCCGTCATCAGCTTCGTTCTGGCGTTCGTGGCGTGGCTGCTGATTCGTGATAACCCCGAGGCTGAGGGTCTGCCCACCGTTGACGTGTACCGCAACGACCCGCACAAGGTTGAGTCCACCGCTGAGGATCGTGCGGAGTCCACTTGGACCACCATCCGTAAGCACGTGCTGACCAACTCGACCATGGTGTACCTGGCTCTGGCAAACGTGTTCGTGTACACCCTGCGTTACGGCGTGCTGGTGTGGGCGCCGAAGTACCTGCACGATGTGCGCCACACCTCCCTTGAGGGCGGTATTGCGGGCTTCTCGATTCTGGAGCTTGCCGGCATTGGTGGCACCGTCCTGTGCGGTTACGTTTCTGACCGCATGTTCAAGGGTCGCCGCTCCCCCGCGGGTATCCTGTTCCTGATTGCGACCGTCGGCGCGATTCTGCTGTACTGGCTGCCTTCTTCGGATGCGCCGCTGTGGATTGCGTACGTTGCGTTGGCTCTGATTGGTGGCCTGATTTACGGCCCGGTCATGCTGATTGGTCTGCAGGCTATTGACCTGTCTCCCTCGCACGTTGCGGGTACCGCTGCGGGCTTCACCGGCCTGTTCGGTTACGCGCTGGGTGCAACCCTGGCGTCTGCCGGTATCGGCATTATTGTTGACCACTGGGGTTGGAGCACCGCGTTCGTCTTCATGATTGTGTGCTCCGGTCTGGCGGTTCTGTTCCTCTGGCTGGTCAACGGTGCTGAGAAGCGCATGATGGCTGAGCGTGCAGAGAAGCTGGCGGCTCAGGCATAATTGCCCCATCTTTCGTGTAGGGAAGCCACACGTTTGCTGGTGAGTCACCATATGGTGGCTTGTCGGTAATCGTGTGGCTTCTTACGTTAAGAACCTAGAATGGAACCATGACTACTAACTCTGGAATCACTAAAGAATGGGTGGATGAAACCGTCAAGCCGGGCGACGATTTCTTCCGCCACGTCAACGGTAAGTGGCTGGCAACCCACGAAATCCCGGCGGACCGCCCCAAGGACGGCGGCCTGTACACCCTCCGCGATAACGCAGAGAAGCACGTGCGTGAGCTGGTGGAGAAGATCGCGAAGGAGCAGCCGGAGTCCCGTATTGGCGCACTCTACAACTCCTTCATGGATGTTGAGAAGATTGAGGCGGACGGCTTGGAGCCGCTGCTGAAGGAAATCGCCCCGATTCTGAACTCGGCAACCCCCTCCCACCTGGCTGTGACCCTGGCGTTGCTGTCTCGTGCGGGCCTGCCTCAGCTGTTCGCCTGGTACACCAGCAACGACCCGAAGGACCCGAAGAATTACACGTTCTTCCTGTACCAGTCGGGTCTGGGCCTGCCGGATGAATCCTACTACCGTGAAGAGAAGCACGAGGCTGCATGTGCGGCGTATGTTGAGCATATTGCCCGCATGTTTGAGCTGACCGGCCTGGCGGAGGGCTTCGGCCTGAACCCGGAGCAGGCGGCTCAGCTGGTGTTCACCCACGAGTCGGAGCTGGCTCGCCTGCACTGGAACGTCGTGGAGAACCGCGACGCTGAGGCGACCTACAACCCGTACCAGGCGACCGAGCTGGACGAGAAGTTCCCCGGCTTCCCGTTCTCTCAGTGGTTGCTGGCTCTCGGCGCTGGCCCGGAGACCCTGGGTCAGGTTATTGTGGGCCAGCCGTCCTTCTTTGAGGGTGCGGCGAAGCTGTTCACCTCCATCCCGCTGATGAGCTGGAAGCTGTGGGCTGTGTGGACCGTTCTGCGTTCGCGTGCGCCGTTCATGTACGACGAGCTGGTTCAGGAGAGCTTCAACTTCTACGGCAAGACCCTTTCCGGCACTCAGCAGATTCGTGAGCGCTGGAAGCGCGGCGTGGGCGCTGTCGAGAAGGCACTGGGTGAAGAGATTGGCCAGGAGTACGTGGCCGTGCACTTCCCGCCTTCGCACAAGGAGAAGATGCTGGTTCTGGTCGGCAACCTCTTGGAGGCGTACCGCGAGTCTATTGAGTCGCTGGACTGGATGACCGAGGCAACCCGCCAGAAGGCGCTGGAGAAGCTGTCGAAGTTCGTCACCAAGATCGGTTACCCCGATAAGTGGCGTGACTTCTCCGCACTGGAGCTCGTGCCCGGTGACCTGTTCGAGAACCTGCGCCGTACCGGTGCGTTTGATGCTGACTGGCTGATTGCCCGTAAGGGTCAGCCGGTGGATAAGTCGGAGTGGCTGATGACTCCGCAGACCGTGAACGCGTACTACATGCCGCCGGCGAACGAGATTGTGTTCCCGGCAGCGATTCTGCAGCCGCCGTACTTCAACCCGGATGCTGACGACGCGGCGAACTACGGCAATATCGGCATGATTATTGGCCACGAAATTGGCCACGGTTTTGACGATCAGGGTTCCCGCTATGACGGCGACGGCAAGCTGGAGAGCTGGTGGACTGAGGAGGATTACGCGAAGTTCAAGGAGCGTACCGCGGCCCTGGTGGAGCAGTATAACGCGTACGTTCCGGTGGGTCTGGACGAGAAGTTCCACGTGAACGGTGAGCTGACTCTGGGCGAGAACATTGGTGACCTGTCCGGCATGTCGATTGCGTTGAAGGCGTACCGCTTGGCTCTGAAGAAGCAGGGTATTGAGTCGCTGGCTGATGCGCCGGTGATTGACGGTATGACCGGTATTCAGCGTTTCTTCTTCTCGAATGCTCGCGGCTGGTGCACGAAGTCCCGCCCGCAGCATGCTGAGGTGATGATTTCGGTGGATCCGCATTCGCCGGATGAGTTCCGTGTGAACGGTGTGGTGCGCAATATTGATGAGTTCTATGAGGCGTTTGGTGTCTCTGAGGGCGATGCACTGTACCTGGCCCCGGAGGAGCGCGTGCGCATCTGGTAGTACCCTGATAAGGGTATATGCTTTATTGCGTATATAAGTGAGGCGCCCGTCTCGTGGGTTTATTCCACGGGGCGGGCGCCTTTTAGGTGTAGAAGCTATGCGCTTCTAGGCTGAAGCTTTTAGGAAGCAGAAGACGAGGACGAAGAGGAAGTGCGCATGCCGGTCAGCTTCCACGCACCGTTCTCGTACACACCGTGCAGGGTGCGCTCCACATCGTTCTTACGGTCCGAATCGGAGGAGGCTTCTTCCACACGGTCCTTGCTCGCGATGAACTCGCCGCTGTCCATGGTCAGGCGGATATCCCAGTCGTAGGCGTCGCCATCACGCTCGGGCTGTGCGGTAAGCATGGTGATGGTGGCGGACGGGTCCTGCATCCAAATCTTGCCCTGCTGCAAACCAGCACCCAGGGTGCCTTCTTCGGGTTCGAGCATGTTCTTCAGCTCGGAGTTGTCAACCGCACATTCACGCAGGGGCTCGGTCTTACCGGTACGCATGTAGTACTCAATGGCGGCACCGAAGAACGCGATGGACTGGTACAGACCTTCCACGCTGTTCTCGTTGGCAACGGCGGGCTTCACGGGCACGGGGGCGTTCTTGGACGGCTCGGTGCGGGTTCCGGGCTGGTAGTCGGCAGGCTTGGAGGTGTAGCCCTCCAGAACTGCGACGCCGGAGTAGTCGGTGCGTGCGGTCTTAGATGCCGCCGCGGAAGCAGATGCGCTACCGGATGCACTCTCGGATGCGTTGCCGCTGATTGCCTGGGGCTGAGCACCGCAGGCTGCGAGGAGGGTTGCGCCGCCGGTTGCTGCGAGCAGGCCGAGGGCGGAGCGGCGGGTGAGGGGCTTGATCGTATTCATGGGTTCTCTCTATCCGTGGTGATGGGCGGACCGCGCGGCGGGTACGGCACGATACGCCAAAGGCGGCGCCACGAGTGTGTGGCACCGCCTCCTAGTATATGTTCCGAACACGAGGATAACCCGGTCGGGTGTTTGGTTTAGTTACCGCCGTTATCAACGATGATGACGCGCTCGCGACGGCCGTAACGGTTGTAACGGTAGGTGTAGCGGAAGGCCGGGCGGTAACGGACGGTGGGTCGGTTGTAGTAGGCCTGCGCGGGGGTGAGCAGCGCACCGAGGGCGGTTGCTGCGCCAGCACCGGCGGCGGCCAGGGCTGCGCGGCGGGTAAGCCGTGCGGACTTCTTGGAGGTCATGATTGTACCTTTCAAGGTTGGTGTTTCTGCAGAGTGAGCGGTGTTGGTACGGCGTGCGGCCGCGCCTTGAACCTTTTCTTATTCTAGAGGTTAAACGTTAAAGTTTTTGCGTACAGAGTGCACCTTCTAGTTGAGGCTTAGGGCATGTGGGCTAGTCCGCGTTTTTCCGGCGGGATTTTTGCTGAAATATTAGTTTGTCAACACGCCGCGTACGGCCCGGATTCTAGCGTTTTGCGGGTGAATTCCGCGCACCGACGGGGGTCGGTTCGCCGCTGAGCCAGCCCTTCTGACGAATGGTCGCTCGGTCTTCACCCAAGCATTGCCCCCAGTTAACTTTCTGGTCAGATACGGTGCGATAGGCTAAGGATGTACCCGCCGCCTCACCCGGCGCGATTCACCAACCACCACACAAGGACGTACATACCATGAGCACAGCTGAAGTAAGCAGAGAAGCGTACTCTGCTACCATCGCCGACTCCAACTCGGCTGAAGGAGTGAATAGCTAAATGATGTCTCAAGAATTTGCTATTACCTTTTGGGGTGCGTGCTCCATCATCACGACTATTTTCACGCTTTTCACCCTGGCCACCTACATCATTAATCGGCGCCGTGACGAGAAGAAAAAGCGTGAAGGAATCTACATTAGTCGTATGCAAACGCTGCTGGCGTACATTATTGTCTTTTTCCCGGGTTTCCCGATTATCTGCTATTTTTTGTCGCTCAATGGCCCCGGGACTAACTCATTTGTAGACATTGCATCCATACTCATGGCTGCTTTCCTGTTGTTCTACCTGTGGAGTGTCAACGCCACGTACATGAAGATTTCTTCTGAAGGTATTGAGCAGCACACCCCTGTTCGCGGGTCGAGGATCTGCCCCATCGGCGCGATCGATAGCGTTGTTTATAGTGAGTCCAAGGATGAAGATACCGCAAGCCGGATGTGGTTCCTCACCAAGTCGCGTGCGCGCATTAACCCGTTGAGCCCCAATTATGATGAGTACTACCTCTTGCTTATGACTCGATTTAGGGTTGAGTACGGGCGTTGGCCTTACCTGGATATTCCGGCTGACGTGGATAAGGTGAACCAGCTGGATAACCGTGCTGAAGTCATTCCGTACTTCAAGTTCCGTAAGAAAATCTCGGGTCTGGCTGAGATTGACATGTAGCCCCGACATACAAGGCTAAAGGCTCCCGGGGATGCGCGTACGGAGCGCGCTCTTCCTATTCACCAACCACACGAAACGAGAACCCACCATGCGCATTTTCCTGATTATTATCTGGGGTATCCTGGCCTTCATCTCGGTAACCGGGACACTCTACATCATTACCAACTATGAGATTCAGCGATGGAAGGATAGAGCGCGCCGCCGCCAAGGCGCGTACATCCGGCGAGTTAATCAAGCAGAGGCTCTTCTAACAATATTTACCCCTGGGTTCCCGTGCCTTTTTCTCTATCTTCATCTTGTAGACGATGGGTCTGCGGGTATCTTCTATGAATCAATTGCATTACTTCTGTCAATCGGGCTCATGATGTATGCCTGGTACGTACACGTTGCCTACGTGAAGATCTCCCCTGAAGGTATTGAGCAGCGCATGTGGTCGGCGCGTACAACCGTCTATCCCTTCAACGCTATTGACGGCATTGAATACTACGAGGCAACCTCTACAGACGACCAGGATCTTGTGTCTTTCTACAGTAAATCCGGAAAACTCATTGCCGCCTTCTGCCCGATTATTCACAAGAATTATCGTCTCATGGCGATTGTGCGGTTCAGGATTGATAATGACCGCTGGCCTGATATGAATAATCCGAGTGATATTGCTCGGGTGGATGCTCTAGATAGTGGCCCTGATACAGTCCCGTACTTCAGGGGAAAAGAGAAAGTCACCGGCCTCGCCGACGTCGACATGTAGCACCCCGCGACAGCCGATACGATAGATCCAAACACCGAACTCTATTCACCAACCACACGAAACGAGAACCCACCGTGCTTAGTCTCCCCCTGATTTTCTGGAGCACCCTCGCTACACTTATAACAATTGCGACATTTTATGTCCTCATCAATTACGAGGTGCAACGTTGGAAAGATAAAAAGCGGCGGCGCGAGGGTATTTATATTCGACGGGTTACTCGGCTCGAAGCTCTCATTGTGATATTTACCCCCGCTCTTCCAATTCTTATGGCTGCAGTCTACATTCTTGAACCTGGTACAGAAGGTGTGACGCTTGGGATAGTGGGTTTATTGGCATCAGCGATATTTGTTGCATACTTGCGGTATGTGCACGTTGCCTATGTGAAGATTTCTTCCGAAGGCGTCGAGCAGCGCATCTGGTTCTCCAACCCAACCCGCTATCCCTTCAACGCGATTAACCGCGTCGTGTACTACGAAAAGCCAGATATTGATGAACCGGATATGGTGGGTTTCTACGCCAAATCTGGCATCCAGATTGCCTTGTTTGATCCGATAACCCACAACAATTACCGGCTCTTGGCGATTGTG
This sequence comes from Rothia sp. HMSC072B03, assembly GCF_001809565.1. Lineage (NCBI taxonomy): Bacteria > Bacillati > Actinomycetota > Actinomycetes > Micrococcales > Micrococcaceae > Rothia > Rothia sp. HMSC072B03. The sequence goes on along the minus strand of NZ_KV797968.1, from coordinate 54,610 downwards.
CGTTTCAGGATTGAGAACGAGCATTGGCCAGATATGGATAATCCGGATGACGTAGCTCAGGTGGATGCTCTAGACAGTGGCCCTGATACGGTCCCGTACTTCAGGGAAAAGGAGAAAGTCACCGGCCTCGCCGACGTCGACATGTAGCCACCCACCACACTAGGACACCCCATGCTCAGAAAATTCCTTGCCGAAACCGTCACCAACGGCTCCATCGGCCTCAACCGACCCAAAGGCTACATTCCTCTGGGACAGCGGCAGAAAAAACCGCTACTGGCTGTTGTTTGTCTGGATTTTTTCACGCTTTTTGTGTGTTTTTTGGTGCCCCTCTGGATTTCAGAAACGCTTGAAGATTTCATATTTTTCCTCATCTTTGGAAGTATCGTGGGGTCCTGTTTTTGGCTTATGTCCATCCATGTTCACTCTTTCTACATCCAGCAGAATGAGACCTCCGTGAAATGGCGGAACTGGCGATTCAAAACCCGCGAGTTCGACTACAGCAGCATCACCAAAATACACATGCAGGTCAACGGCAAAGGCGGGCACCTACTCATTAGCAGTAGCCAGATGGGTAAACGCCGCCTAGCGTTCAGTCCGGTCTTCTTTGACGCCACCTACATCTACCACATGATTCTCTTCCGCGAACGCTACGGTGTTTGGCCGCCCAAGTACATCCCCGAACTCTTCGTAGAGTTCGGCGATTACGAGGACATGGACGCTCTCATCAAGGTCATCTGCTACGCCCGCACGTATGAGATTGGTTCCCCCGAGGCTGGGGAGTACCGACAGATCCCGGAGCACCTGCAGCGCATCCTCGACCGTGCCGCGGCAGAGTCCAAATAGTTGAAAGGGAAATAGCATGAACGCTATCTCTGAAACCTTCAGAATCCTATGGCTAATCTTCCTATGGTTCGGCTTTAGCTTCATGATTCTTGTGTCGTTGTTATCGTTCATTTTTGGGGACTGGCAGTGGGGCGCACTGTTCCTCATTATGTGTCCCGTATTCCTCGCAGTCATAGATATGGCTCACAGCGAAAGCATTGTAGGCAAAGCAAACGGTGGCCCTTTCCACCACTTCTTTATCTTCGTTTTCTTCTTCGGTGCAGTGGGTTTGATTGTACTAACGGCTCTGACGGCTTTTGGGGTACTGCGCACTACGGATGCAATGCTGTGGACCCCTGAGACGAACTTCGCCTCCTGGTACATGGCTGGCGGAATATTCATTACCTACTTCCTCGTTCAGCCTACCGAGCCTAATGACGATATTCCTAACCTGCAGCGCATGGAGCAGATGAATAGGTATTCAACCCGCGTGGGCGTTATATCAGCGGCTATTTTCACGGTTCTGTGCCTCGTGGTTCCCCTGACCAGTTTCATGACTGCAGGCTATGATCCGGCGGCTCTGGCGGTCGCACTTTTCCTGGCCCCTGGGTTCCTGCGTGTTGTGCGTGAGGGCCTCTTCTACCTGCAGGGCACCCGCCTTGAAGAAGGAACCGACAGGTATCGCACCCTGCGTGCCGTGTGCATCGGCGTGGCTGGCCTGGCGGCGTGTATTGCGCTCGGGTACCTGGGCTATTCGCTGGTACGTCTGGAGTGGTTGCCCGCGCTGTTCTTCGCGGCGTCGGTGGCGATGAATGGGTGGTCGGTGAAAAAGTACGTCACCGTGGGTATCACTATTCCCGAGAAGGAAGACGCGGATTCCTCTTCTCATGCTAGCATTCAGGAGGCGGAGTAAAACATGTTAGATACCATTTTTAGTATCTTCTGGGGAATTATCTTAGCGCTGTCTATTCTCTCTATCCCCTACATTATTATTAGGTACGAGATTAATCGACACCAAGATAAGAAAAAAGAAGCGCAGGGAATTTACATTAGGCGAGTAAATCGCTTTGAGGTATGGATTTGTATATTTAATCCGATGTTTCCTTTTTTGGGCTATATGGCTAATAGTCAGACTGGAAATACGGGTATTTGGCTGAATCTATTTAATATTATTATTGTATTTTTCACCTATCTTTACTCTCGCTATATTCTCATCGCTTATGTGAAGCTCTCCCCTGAAGGTATTGAGCAGCGTGTCTGGTCAGCCAATCCGACCCGCTACCCTATTAACGCGATAGACAGCATCGTGTATTACGAAACGCTGAATGTTGAAGACCAGGATATGGTGGGCTTATATACCCGCTCCGGTAAACAGATTGCTGCCTTCGGTCCGACTACCCACAATAACTATCGGATCTTGGCAATTGTCAGGTTCCGCATTGAGAACGAACGCTGGCCTGACATGAATAATCTTGATGACGTGGCGAAGGTGAATGAGTTGGACGACAGGGGTATGACCATTCTTTATTTCAGGGGCCGTGAGAAGGTAACCGGCCTTGCCGACGTCGACATGTAGCCCGCTCGATAAGCGCCGACTACCCCCTACATCCAAAGAGCCACAACCGGCACGAACACCACCAACACCGCGAAAGGGGAGCACGCATCATGCACACCTTTTTCCTTCTGCTCTGGGGCACCTGCACCCTCGCATCAATCATCGGCGCCATCACTATCATTGTTCTGCATGATAGGCACCTGCGCCAGGACATGAAGCTGCGCGACGAAGGCATCTACATTACGCGCGTGCCCCGCCGTGAAGCACTCATAGGCCTTCTCACACCCATATTCCCGGCAGGTTTCTTCGCTCTCTACCTCTACACGCAGGTTGAGCTCGGTATCCTCTTCAACCTGCTGGCGTTCATCATGCTGCTCTTCTTCCCCTACCACTTTCTGCACGTTCACCTGGTGTACACGAAAATCACGCCAGACGATGTGGAGCAGAAGCTCTCACCGTTCGCCGCCGTGACCTCCTACCCGATTAGGGCTATCGACCAGGTTTTCTACTTCCAGGGTGAGGCGGAGGAAGAATTGGAATGGACTGGGGTAGGATCTGACAAGGCCACCTTCTACACCAAGAAAGGCAAGGAAATCGCTAAGCTTGACCCCGTTGGCAAGAACCACCGGCTGCTGGCCATCGTACGGTTTAGGCTTGAGTTCGACCGCTGGCCCGATATGCGGGACCCGCAGGATCTGGCGTGGGTTGATACGTGGGATAACCTCGAGTGGACGCAGCCCCTGTTCAGGAAGCTATACAGAAGACGCAACAAAATCACCGGCCTAGCGGACATCAAGATGTAGCGCCGCCCGGCAGTCGATACGATAGGCCCAAACACCGAACCCTATTCACCAACCACACGAAACGAGAACCCGTCATGCGTATTTTCCTGATTATTTTCTCCGGAATTATTTTTGCACTGTCCTTTATCTCTGTTGTCTACATCATTATTAGGTATGAGATTAATCGACGCCAAGATAAGAAAAAAGAAGCGCAGGGAATTTATATTAAGCGAGTAACTCGCGCCGAGACACTACTCTGTATATTTATTCCAATGCTGCCATTTTTAGCTTGTCTGGCAAATATTCAAAGTGAAAATGTGAATATCTGGTTGAATTTAGCAAATATTATTTTTGTATTTTTCTGCTATCTTTATGCCCGCTATGTTTTTGTCGCTTACGTGAAGCTCTCCCCCGAGGGTATTGAGCAGCGCGTCTGGTCAGCCAACCCGACCCGCTACCCTATTAACGCGATAGACAGCATCGTGTATTACGAAACGCTGAATATTGAAGACCAGGATACGGTGGGGTTTTACACCCGATCAGGTGAGCTGATTGCTGCTTTTGGTCCCATGACGCACAAGAATTACCGGCTCATGGCGATTGTACGGTTCAGGATTGAGCAAGAACGTTGGCCTGACATGAATAATCCCACTGATGTAGCTCAAGTAGATAAGCTGGACAATGGCTATATGACCATTCCTTATTTCAGGAGTCGCGAGAAGGTCACTGGTCTTGCTGACGTCGATATGTAGCATCGCATCAACCCCGAGAACCGGGCACAGGAAAGCCCCCGCGGCCGAGAGTCATCCTCTCAGCCGCGGGGGCTTCACCGTATCAGCGTGTCCTCACGCGGCGAGCGCTAAGAAGCGCGGCGGCGAGAACGCAACACCATCACAGTGCCGGCACCAAGCACCAGTGCGCCACCCACAGCCACAGACACCGCACCAAAACCAGTACGCGCCAGGCCGCCCTGCTGGGAGCTCACGCCACCCGACGCAGCAGACACACCAGACTGACCCAGGGAGCCGCCACCGGTACCACCACCGGAAATACCACCCGGGTACACGCCGCCAGCAGAACCATCAGCCGAACCGTCAGCCGAACCCTGCGCGTTCACGCCACCGGCGGCGCCAGAAGCACCAGCCTGGCCGGACTGACCAGCCTGCACGGCACCCGACTGACCAGCCTGACCGGAACCAGCATTACCGCCAGCACCACCCGGGGTTGCCGAATCCACACGGCGCACACCGCTAAAGTCGTCCGCAGCCGCGTTCGGGTCCTTCGGCACGGCAGTCTCAAACGAGCACGCATCCGACGCCTTCTTACCCACAGCAACCGCAAGCTGCTGCACCGGGCTGTTCACCTCAGTACCATCAGCCAGGGTCGCAGAATAGTGCACGTCAAACATGTACTGGCCGGGCTCAGAGAACACCCAGTTCGCGTGCGCGTGCGTCGCGTAATCAATGTCGATCGTGGTCTTGCCGGTCGTCGAATCCAGCAGCACATCCGCACCGTTCAGCGACTCGGTGAACATGCCGAAGCGCGCACCCTCAGGCATGACCTTCGGAACCACGTGCAGGCGCACGGGGCCGCGCAGCTGCGAGTAGTCAATGTCCTGCGTGTTGTAGCCGGGCCAGGGCAGGCCGCTCTGCTGGGTCTGCGGCAGGCCGTAGAAGGCGGTGCCGACCGGGCCCATGAAGTTCAGCTTCTCATCAGCCATGCGTTCGGTGCGTACACGGCGGGCGTTCTCGCTGACCGTCCACACGACCGAATCGAGCGGGCGCACGGTCGAATCAGCGTCAATGATGCCGCTATCGTCGCGCAGACCCACGGACAGCTGGCGGTCCTTCAGGGTCGCCTGGATGTCCAGGTGGCCGTGCGAAATCTTGGTGCGGCCGTCAATCTGACCGGGCACGCACTGGTTACCGGGGGTTCCGGGGGTGGACGGCTGCGCAGACGGTGCCGGGCTAGTCGGAGCAGGGGCGCTCGGGGTCGGGTTCGCGGGCGCGGGGCTGCTCGGTGCCGGAGTGGAGGGCGCCGGAGCAGGTACGCTCGGTTCTGCGGAGGCGGTCGGCACCGCAGGCACGGTCGGAACCTCGCTGGGGGACACCGACGGAACGGTGCTGGGCTCAGCGGTCGGAGCCTCGGAGGGAGCCTCGCTCGGCTCAGCAGAAGGCTCGGCAGAGGGCGCGACGGTGGGCTCAGTGCTCGGCGACGGATCCACCGGAGCAGGCTTCGGCGCATCGCTAATGGGTGCGCTATCCGGTGCCAGCGCACCGTGCGCAGTGTACTTGGTGCCCGGCTCGTAGTTCGCCGCAACCTCAGTGGTGGAGGCGGAAGCGTTCATATCCGGGTGGGTCAGCATCTTCACGCGCAGCGCCGTACCCTTGTAGAACGACTCGTCACGGAAGGTAAAGCGCACCACGCCATCCTCGACGGAGCCTTCCAGGTCGAGGTACGGGTAGACCGGGTCATCCTGGGCGTAGAAGCCGCCACGCATGAAGCCGCGCACCTTCGGGTCCTTGAAGCGGACCTCAACGGTGCTGAAGCCGTTGCCGTTCGGGGTGACGGTCACGTCGTAGTCCATGCTGGTCGGCGTGTACTGCTGGGTGCTGAGTACGGTGTTCGCCTGATCCGGGATTTCTTCGGGCCAGGAGCCGTTACCGTCATCGCTGTACACACTCTCAGCCTTGCCGGGCTCGTAGGTGAGCTTGTGCGAGATCCAGCGGGACGCCTCCGCGCTATTCGCATCGGAGGTGTCGGGGGTGAAGACCGCCTGCAGCTGAGAGCCTTCGCTACCGAGCATTTCAGACCAGGTGGCGGTACCGTTCACGACCGGCAGGTCGGTCAGGAAGTAGCCGTTGTTGTACAGGGTCAGGGTGCCCTTGAGGTTCTTGTTCGCGGCGGTGAAGGTGATGTCGCTGAGCTTGTCGTCGGCGTCCTTGTTCTTAGCCGGGTCAGCGTCCAGGCGGTGCGGTGCCACGGACAGCACGTACTTTGCGGCGTCCAGGTCGCCAACGGGTGCCGCGTTGTAGCGGTCGACGGTGGGCACGGCGGTGGGGGTGCCGTCACCGAGCACGGGCTGCATGCCGCCAACCTGCCAGACCAGCTTCGACGGCTTGGAGCTAATGATGCGGCCGTCGGTGGAGCGCGCCACGGTGCGGTAGGTGACCACGTAGCGGCCGGGGCGGGTGAAGGGCGTGGTGTTGTGGGTGTGACTACCCTTGTCGAGCAGCCAGGAGTGCCAGCCGGTCGAGCTGCTGGAGAGCATGCGGTACACGTCGGCGGGGGCGTCGTCCGGGTTGTAGCGGAAGAGCTCCATACGGCCGGGGCCCTCAACGGAGAGAATGTCGGTAGCGAACACGCCGTCACGGAAACGCTCAGTGGGCACCTTCGTGGAGGCACCCAGGCCAGCCCAGATGGGGTCCTGGTTGCCGTAGGTCAGGTGCGGTGCCATGTAGAGGGTCTGGCCGGGTTCGCCGAGGAACGCCAGGGAGGGCGAGTCGCCCAGGGTCATGGTGTACTGCGACTTGCCGTCCCTGGTGCTGTAGCCCTTGCCGACCCAGTTGACGGTCTTGTCCAGTTCGTAGGTGTCTGCACCGGTCTTGTAGGGGTTCGCCTCGTTCATGAGGACGAAGGTGCCGTTCTGCTCGTCCCAGTATGCCTTGGGGGCGTCAACGTGGCCCTTGGTGGTGACGATTTTGCCGTCGTCGGGGCCTGCTGCGGCGGGGATGGAGGGGGCGGCGCCGGCGAGCGCGAGCAGCGCTGCGGCGGAGAGGAACGCGGCTGCGCGGCGGAGGGCGGGCTTGCCGCCGGGGATGAAGAGTGCGGGGGTGTGTGTGGTGACCCGTCGTTGGGTCTGCTTCTGAGAGCTCATGACAACCTTTCTCATTTTTCTATTTCCTAGGGTAGCTCTTTTGCAAATAATTGTCATTTAGGACCTAAGTGAGTATAGTGATTCTCAGAAACACGTGTGCGCCGAGGCGCGCCCAAAAACGCACACCACGTACATCCACAAAGAGAAAAACACGGCAGAGCGCACCCCGAACCCAAGAGGGAAACCGGCAACAGGCCGCCGGACCCAGCACCGGGCAAGCCCCGAAAACATCGGGTAGCGCGCCAGCCAACGAGCAGTCATCCAAGGAGCCACCATGCAAGGACGCACCAAACCCCTGAGCCTACTCAGCGCAACCACCCTCGGATGCACCCTCGCACTCGGGGCACCCCTCGCCCTCCCCCTGGTCGGCACCTTCACCGCCGCACAGGCGCAGGAAAACCAGGCGCAGGAAAACCAGACCGGCACCCAGGCAGGTACCGAGTCGCGCGGTTACGTCAACTACGAAGGTGACTACGTCATCGCGGGCATACACACCGAAATGCTCAACGCCTTCCTCGACGGCAGCCAGTTCACCCTCGGCACCCTCGCAGACACCGGCCCCGGCCAGCAGGGACGATTCAACCCCGCCCGCACCGTCTTCCACCTGCCCAACGTCGAGGATGTACACACCAAGGTCGTAGCAGGCTACGACTACATTGCCCCCGAAGGCACCGACATCTTCTACATTCCCTCCACCCGCACCCGCGGCCTGCTCTACCCCGGTCTCGGTGCGGAAGGAATCCGCCCCGGCGCACTCAAGGACAACACCATCAACCTTGAACTCGTGCGCAGCAGCGTACCCGAAGGCGGCCGCGCTGAAGTCTTCACCGAACCCGGTCGCGACAACCCGCGCGTCTTCAGCACCAACGACCAGCTCGCGCCGCACACCATCACCGCTGGCGGCCACGAACACCTCAGCTGGGCATTCACCCGCGCAGGCATCTACCAGCTGACGTTCCGCGCCACCGCAACCCTTGCCGACGGCACCCCGGTCAGCTCCGAGGCGACCTACACCATCGCCGTGGGCACTAACGCTGAGGACGGCTTCAAGCTCCTGAACGCGCAGAACGCCGCAAAGGAAGCAACCAAGGAAGCCACGAGCGAGGCAACCACTACCCCCGAGGCGAGCACCACCGCCACCGAGAGCGCCACCAGCAGCCCCAGCGCATCTACCTCCGCAAGTGCTGAGGCGAGTGCATCTGCTGAGGCAAGCGCATCCACCGGTATTCGCCGCGTGGATGGATCCGTGAACGGCCAGAACGCCGCGCAGGTGACCGACCCGAACGGCGCGAAGGCGGCGGCAAATGGTGAGCAGGCATCCCAGGGCGGATCCGGTGTAACAGCTATCAGCGGCACCGGCAACACCAATAACGGCTCTGACAAGGGTGAAAACAAGGACGGCAACAAGAGCGGCAACTCCCCCAGCGCGAAGGGATCCAGTGTGAAGGGCTCCAACGCCCAGAACGTCAGCGCACCCAGCAATAGCGGTAACGGCGGCGGCATCCTCTCCTCCGGTCTGCCCGGCAGCCTGAACCAGCAGTGCATCGCCACCGAGGTTCCCGCCGAAGATGCCAAGGACTCCAAGGACGCCCAGAAAGACAGCAAGCAGAGCAACCAGGCAGCCCAGGCGCCGACCGGCATCCCCACGCTCGCCGTGGTTAACGCCGCCGAGCACAGCGGCCGTGAAGAAGTCACCCACGGGCACTTCGACGTGGGTCCCGTGCTCAACGGCGGCAACCTCACCAGCAGCGTGAAGGACGACCGCACCAGCCCCGCCCGCCACGTCTCCCCCGGCGCCCTCGAGTTCGTGCTCAACGACGCCGCGAAGCTCAACCTGCCCGCGGGCATGGAAGACATCGCCCCGGCGGGCACCCCCGTGCACATGATTGGTGCAACCCAGCAGCAGGGCGTACCCTGGCTCGGCTGGAGCACCCAGGACCCCGAACTGCTCAAGCAGCTCGACGGCCCCGTCACCATGAGCCTCAACGGTTTTGAGGGCCCCGGCACCATGTCCACCTTCCTCTCCGGCAACTTCGGTTCCGCCGGTCAGAAGGTCTTCGATTCGCGTAGCGGCGGCTCCTTCCAGGTGCCCGCAAACACCCACCAGCACAGCAACTGGGTCTTCACTGCCGAGGGTCGCTACACCGTGACCATCGGCTGGACTGCGCGCCTGAAGAACGGTCAGCAGGTCAGCAGCGAATCGGTTCTGCACTTCACCGTCGGCAACCCCGATAACGCCCCGGCCAGCGATAACGTGCAGGGTGCGGCAGGCACCAAGCAGGACGGCGGCAACGCTAACGGCGCTAACGGCGCCAACAACGGCGGCGAGAAGAGCACCGCCAAGAACCCACTCAACGGCACCGTGGACGAAGCCACCGGCATCGTCACCAAGCCCGACGGATCCAAGGTGCGCATCGTCGGCAAGACCGCGTCCGGCGAGGATTGCGCCTTGACCAGCCAGGAGCTCGCCACCGCCCAGAAGGCGGCCGCGGCGGGTAAGCTGCCGAACACCGGTGTGGTCATCGACCCGTTCATGGTCAGCACCTCGGTTCTCGCTCTGGCGCTGGGCGCCATGATTCTGCGTTCGGCACGCCGGAAGGGACGCCGCGGTGGCACCGCATAGCGGATATACCGCCGGCGAGGGTTCGCACGCCTATACGCGACGCGCCGCCCTCACCCTCGCCTCCCGTGCCGCGGCGGGTGCCGGTGCAGGTGCCCTCGCGCTGAGCGGATGCGCCACCACCGTCAATGCCTCCTCCGACCGGATGCACGTGGTCGCCACGACCCCGATTCTGGCGGATTTGGCGCAGCAGATTGCTGGCGACCGCGCCAGCGTACACTCCCTCGTGCCCGCCGGTGCCGACCCACACTCGTACGAGCCGAGCCTGCGCGATATCCGCGATGTCGCCTACGCCCGCTGCGCCCTGACGAACGGCCTGCTGCTGGAGCAGCGCAAGCTCACTAAGATGGTTGAGGCGAACCTGCCCGCAGGCGTTGTGTCCGTGGCGGTTGCGGAGAAAATCGAGCAGTACGGCGGCAAGCTGGAAGCCATCGTGGAGGATGCCTCCCTGGACTCCATCTGGCTGGGTTTGCGCGTTGAGGAGGGCGGGCAGAACGAGTCCGCCCCCGCCGACTCTTCGGAGGCCGGCATGCGTTTTGAGGTGCAGAGCGTGCGGGCACGCACCGCCACCGATTCCTCGAATGCGCAGCTGGCGGCGTTCATTACGCAGACCTTCGGCGCGGTGGAGATGCTGTGCGATTCGCATGCGCGCGGCGTGAACCTCACCCGTGAGGGGGACACCGCGATTCGCACCGGCAATATGGGTTCGCTGGAGCTTCCGTTGCAGGCGCATACGCACCTGTCGTGGGCGTTTAGTGATGCCGGCGAGTACGCCATTGAGCTGAGCGCCACCGCGGTCAAGGCGCCGGAGTCGGTGCGTTCCTCGCGCGGCACCCTGTACTGCGCGGTTGGTCGTGACCCGCAGGAGCTGGTGGACCGTCTGGCGAAGGAACAGAACGTTTCTGCCGCCGAGATCAAGGTTCTTTCCGCAGGTCACGCCGATATTACGGCACGTACCGGCGACGGCAGGCTCGTGCTTCGCGCGGATTCCTCCCAGGGCGCCGTCGAGTACGAGTTGAACCGCACCGTGGTCGCGGTCCCCTCCCGCACCCTGCAGGAGGTGCCCGCGGGCGGTAGCTACCGTTTCCTGCGTTCGGGTGCTTCGGAGCATCGCGGTCAGGTGTACCTGCTGGCGCAGGCCGTTCTGGGCAAGCACGTGCACGGCGAAATTGACCCGCACATTTGGCATTCGGTGCCGAACGCGAAGGCGAGCGTGCAGGTCATCCGTGACGCGCTCATCTCCGCTGACCCGGCGGGTGCGAGCGAGTACGCGACCCGCACCGAGCAGGTCGTCAAGGAGCTCGATGCCCTGGACGCTCAGTTGCGTCAGGTGTACGGGGGCCTGCCGGAGTCGGCACGCAACCTGGTCACCACGCACGACGGCTACCGCTACCTGGCGAGTACCTACGGGTTGCACATTGCCGGTTTCGTGAGTGCCAGTGCCAGCGGCGAGCCGAGTATTCAGCAGCGTCAGCGCCTGCGTCGCACGGTCGAGGATTTGAAGGTTCCAGCGATTTATCTGGATAAGTCCACGGCGATGCGTTCGCCGGTTCTCACGGAGCTGGCTCGGGAGGCTCAGGTGCGTACCGGGGTGCTCTATTCGGACACTCTGGATGCGCAGGCTCCTCACTACGCGCAGATGATGTTGGCGAATGCTCACACGATTGCGCTGTGCTCTGGGGCTAGTTCTGGCGGCGATTCTTCGGGTGCTAGCTGCTCGGAGGCAAGCACCTCGTAACCCGGTTTTAAGCTACCCACAAGCTTACATAGTCGTATCAGCATATAGATAATCTTTCACACACCGTTTCGGTCATGATCCAAGGAAGTCCTCATGATGAACTCAACCACCCCCTCCCGCTCCTCACGTAGCCGCACCCTGTCCGCCCTGGCTCTGGGCGCCAGCCTCATGCTCGCCCCCCTGGGTATGGCACACGCGGAGACCACCCCGGCAACCACTGAGAGCGCCTCGACTCAGCCGAGCGACAGCAACCTCAGCCGCGGCGAGCGCGCCCTCACCCAGACCCTGTCGGCGGAGCAGCCGGTCGCATCCGGCCGCACCGAAATCTCCGCCGGCCACGTGGACATGGGTCCTCGTTTCAATAACGGTAAGTTTGAGCTCATGCTCCACGACGACCACGGCGAGACCCCCGTCTGGCGCAGCCTGGACGAGGTCATCTACCGCGGCAGCGATAAGGCCATCCTGGAGGTGCCGAACGACCCACGCTACTCCTTCGTGGGCGCACCCGCCGGTTCTAAGGTGTACGTGATTCCGCAGACCGAAACCAAGGGCGTGATCTGGCCGGGTTGGAACACCCAGGATCCGCAGCTGGTGTCCAAGCTGAACCGCGGCGTGAACCTGACCCTGGAGCAGGTGAGCGGCCCCGGCACGTTCAGCCTGTACCTGGAGAACGGCAACTTCTCGGCACCGCAGGTGCTGTGGTCCTCGACCAAGAGTGAGCCGCAGAAGCTGTGGGTTGAGAAGAACACTCACACCCACGCGAACTGGGTATTCACCGCCCCGGGCGAGTACCTGCTGAAGGTCACCGCGAGCGCCGAGCTCTCCGACGGTTCGACCGTGTCCGATACCCGCTACCTGAAGTTTGCGGTGGGTGACTCCGCGAGCGCCGATACCCTGTACGCGATGGAGGCGCAGGCGCGCGGTTCCTCGGGTTCGGCTTCTTCTGCTTCTCAGGCCGCCGGTACCCAGGCATCCGGTTCTTCTTCTGCCGCCGCAGCGAGCGACCAGAGCGGTTTCCGTGCCGAGTTCACGATTTCCTGGAGTCCTATTGTCGCTGGCATCGTGGTCGTGGTGGGCGTGGGCGCGTTCATCGCCTCCCGTCGCCGCCGTTCCTCCGCTCAGCGTGAGGCACTGGATGAAGTGCGCGGTGACCGTTCGTGAGCGCGTCGGTAACAGCGAGCACTGAGCCCGTCCTCGAAATTTCAAACCTGTACGCGGGCTACGCGCGCCGCTCCATCCTCAAGGATCTGTCCCTGACCCTGGAGCGCGGCGAGTTTGCGGGTCTGATTGGCGCCAACGGTGCCGGTAAGACCACGCTACTGCGTACCATTTTGGGCCTGATTCGCCCCGCCTCCGGGCAGGTTCGGGTGCTGGGTGAGTCGCCCCGCGCGGCGCGTGCGCACATCGGTTACGTGCCGCAGAAGCACCAGTTCCAGTGGGATTTTCCGCTGACCGTCAAGGATACGGTGATGACCGGCCGCGTGCGTGAGATTGGGTTCTTCCGCCGCCCGGCGAAGAAGGATTGGGTGCAGGTCTTTTCGGCGATGGAACGCACCGATGTTCTGCACCTGCAGGATGCTTCCATTGCGGAGCTTTCCGGTGGTCAGCGCCAGAGGGTTCTTTTGGCGCGCGCCCTGGCGGCCGGCCCCTCCCTGCTGCTGCTGGACGAGCCGTTCACGGGCGTGGATGCACCCACCCAGACCACGCTGACCCGCCTGTACCGCGAGCTGGCGGACGAGGGCATCACGATTTTGATGTCCACGCACGACATGCTGGCGGCGCGCGAATCCTGTTCGCGCCTGTGCGGTGTGCGCGGCAATATTCACCTGGACGGCCCGGCGGCCTCCTTCAGCCTGGAGCAGTTGCACACGTGGCTGCACGGCCACGATATTGAGGAGGCGCAGGGTCACGCCCGCACGGGCTTCACCTGTGCCGGTGGTGCGTTGGATGAGTACGGCCACGAACTGCCGGATTTCTGCGCTTCTTCCCCCGCCCACGCTGATACTGCTACTTCTACCGGGGGTTCCCGTTGATTACTCCTCTCGATTTTCTGGCCGATCTGTTCAACCCGTCCCTGGCGTTCCTTCCGCGCGCCCTGGCTGCGGTGCTGCTGGCCTCGGTGGTGACGGGTGTGGTGGGTTGCCACGTGATGATGCGCGGCATGGTCTTCATTGGCGATGCGGTGGCGCACTCGGTGTTCCCGGGCCTTGCGGTGGCGTTCGTGCTGGGCGGCAACCTGATGGTGGGCGGCCTGACCGCGGGCGTGGTGACGGCTATTCTGGTGGCTATTTTTAGCCAGAATCAGCGGTTGCGCGAGGATTCGGTCATCGGTATTTTCTTCGCCGCCTCTTTTGCGTTGGGCATTGTGATTATTTCCTTGGCGCCGGGCTATTCGGGGTCGGTGCAGGATTTCTTGTTCGGCTCGATTGTGGGTGTTTCGAATGAGGACATCACCAACGCCGCAATCATGGGCGCCGTGATTCTGCTGGTGCTGTGGCTGTTCCACCGGCAGATTGTGACGGTCAGCCTGGACCGCGAGAGTGCCCGCGCGATGGGCCTGCCGGTGCTCGCCCTGGACATTGTGCTGTACGTTCTGGTAACCATTTCCGTGGTGCTGGGCCTGCAGACCCTCGGTAATGTGCTGGTGTTGGCGCTTCTGGTGATTCCCGCGTCGGCAGCGCGCCTGGCGTGCCGCCGACTGGGGTCGATGATGGTGTTCTCGCCGGTGTTCGGCGGTATCTGCTCGATTGTTGGCCTGTACCTGTCGTGGGCGTTTAACCTGCCGACCGGTGGCACGATTGTGCTGTCGATGGTGGCGGCTTTTGTGCTGGTGTGGGCGGTGACGGCGGTTCGTTCTCGAGCGCGAGCTCAGCTCAAGCAGAGTTCGGAGGCAGCGGCTTAAGCCTTCAAGAGGCCCCATGCTTAAGCCTTAAGAACCAAAGAGAACACTCCGTGTAATAAAGACGCTTAATTTAACACTCCCTGTTTAATGAAAGTACAACCTATCAAACACTTCTTATAGGTTGATATCGGCAGTGATAACGTCATCGCTACCCCTTACATGAACTTCAACGGAGGAGTCAGCATGAAAGCGTATGTTTACCACGGCCCCGACCAGAAGGGCGCTTGGGAAGAAGTGCCGAACCCCACCATCCTCGAGCCCACGGACGTCATCGCACGCGTGGACACCACCACCATCTGCGGTACCGACCTGCACATCCTCAAGGGCGACTGCCCCGAGGTGGAGCACGGGCGCATCCTCGGCCACGAGGCTGTCGGTACCATTACCGAGGTTGGCTCCGCGGTGACTGACCTGAAGGTCGGCGACCGCATCATCATTCCGGCCGTGACCAGCTGCGGTAAGTGCTCGTACTGTAAGGCGAACCAGCCTTCGCACTGCCAGACCGTCGGCGGCGTCGGCTGGATTTTTGGCTACATGATTGACGGTACGCAGGCTGAGTACGTGCGTGTTCCCTACGCAGAGACCTCGGTTCACCTGGTTCCGGAGGGTCTGACCGATGAGGACGTCCTCTTCCTCACCGACGCGCTGCCCACCGGCTTTGAGATGGGTATTCTCAACGGCAACACCAAGCCCGGCGATACCGTCGCCGTGATTGGTGCGGGCCCGGTGGGTCTGGGCGCGATTATGACCGCTAACCTCTGCGGTGCCGGTCGCGTCATCACCGTCGACTTCGACGAGAACCGCATGGACAAGGCCCTGGAGCTGGGTGCCACCGATAAGGTCAACGCGGCTGACCCGGACTTCATCGAGAAGATTAAGGCCCTCTCCCCAGACGGCCTGGGCGTAGACGTCGCTATCGAGGCCGTGGGCGTTCCGCAGACCTTCGAGACCTGCACCAAGATTGTTCGCCCCTACGGCAACATCGCGAACGCCGGCGTGCACGGCAAGCCCGTTGAGCTGCCGCTGAACACCATGTGGATTTCGAACGTGAACATCAACATGGGCCTGGTCAACTGCAACACCGTGGGCAACCTGCTGAACATGGTTCGCTCCGGCCGCCTGAACGCCAAGGCCATGGCGACGCACCATTTCTCCTTCGACCAGTTCGAGGAGGCCTACGACGTCTTCGGGCACGCGACCGAGCACAACGCGGTCAAGGTTGTTATCGCTCGCGAGGACGCCCCCACGTCTCGGTAGGCACGCATACCGTCGAGGTCCCGGAACTCCTGTGTTGAGTGTGGGGTTCCGGTGGGATGGTTCATGACACCGTGAACGTCCCTCGATGCGCCCCCGGGTGAGAAAGGGTAGGACTCACCCGGGGAGCGGATCCCCCGTCCGCGGTAGCGGACGGCTCGAAAGACGTGATGCGCCCGCCGGCTACCCGGCGAGATGGCCGGTACGATGCACGACGAGCGCATCGATAGGCTCTTCTGGAACGCGCGGTACCTCCGATTTCGCGCGCCCCCGAAGAGAATAAAGAAAAGGGTCGTATGCTTACGGTTCAACGGCGAACTCGTAGGCTGCGACCCTTTTCTCATGCCCGGATTCCGGCACTGCGGGGATTTTCTGTGCCCCGGGGTTTTTCTGTGTTCCGGGCGGCTATTTAGTTTTTGGGCTTCTCAGCGCCGGGTTCCTCACTGGCGGCATCGTGCGGGATGCGGGTGAACGCCTCCGTGGGGTCGTCTGCCCCGGATACGGCAACTGCTGCGGCGGAGGGTTCGGTGGCACTTCCGGTGACGGGCTCGGTGGGTGCATCAGCCGGATCCTCGGCAGGCGCTTCAACGGGCACCTCCGCAACGATGGGCTCCTCCGAGGCGGGTACCTCCGGAGCCTTCTGCACATCCTCCTGCTTATCCTGAGCCGGAGTCTCTACGGGCTGCCCAGAAACACCCTGCTCAGTAGCTACCGGCTCACCGTGCGCGGAGTCTTTCTGCCCATCCTTGTGCGCGTCCTTATGTTCGAGTGTGTAGATGATGCGCGGTTCCAGACGCTCGAAGCCAATCTTGGAACGCACCCAGTTCACGAAGCGGTCGATGCGGTCCTCACCTTCGGTGGTTTCCACGACCCGGTAGTTACGCGGCAACATCACGCTATCACTGAGCACGCGCGGGTACTCGTCGATCTCCTGGATACCCGCCATGTACATGTTCTCGCGGAACTGGTGGGCGAACTCCTGCTGACCCAAGAACAGCTGGTCGGCGTAGGTTTTAGCCGCCAGGCGCTCGCTGTAGGCGTCCTTGGAGTCGCGGGCGCCCTTCTTGGAGCCGTAAATATCCCAGAAGTAGAAGTACACGTTGTTCGCGATAATGGCGGAGATAATGCGGTTCTGCAGGTACACGAGGGAACCGACGGCAACCGCACCAACAATCAGGAGCACCACGGCGAGCGGGGAGAGTGCAAAGTCAGACAGGTCACCGCGGTGGTTCGTGAACAGGCCAATCAGGTAGGCGATGGTGACCACGATGATGGGCACGCCGATGAAAATCACGGCCAGCGGAACCCAAATGTACAGCAGGGCACGCAGAATCAGGCGGTAGTAGCTAATCGAGTCGCCCATCTGGATGGGGGCGGGCTTGACCGAGGAGTGGGCGCGCTTCATGAGCAGGCTGAAGATGCGGTTGCTGTCGATGCCGACCTTACGCAGCTTCGATTCTAGGGAGGCGCGCTTGAGGAAGACCCGGTAATTCTCCAGGACGACGCGCTGATCGGAGGTGAGCTTATCGGGGTCGGGTAGGGCATTGAGGTCCATGCCGGCTTCGGTGAGGAGCTTGCTCCACAGTTCCAGTCGCGCCAGCTCGGAGGGCTTTGCCGCAGCCTGCGCCTGATAGTTCTTATAGGAGATGAAGATGGTGCTGGCACCGATCAGCAGGGTGATGAAGGGTGCAATCCAGTCTTTGAGTCCCATTCCGGCCTTTCTCGTTGAACGCGTATACCGGGGTTTCGGTCGCCCCGAGTTCCGCGCGCACGCGGACCGGGCGTTGCCTCGGGTGCAATATCTTCCGGGTTCTACCGTACCACCCGCACCTGTGACCGGCTGTGCGCGGGCTGGAAAATCCGCATGACTGGTCGGCGGTTCGCGCGGCGCCCCCGGGGCGGCACCTCCGGGTAACGCAACGCCGCCCGCGCCGGCTTCCGAAGAAGGCCGGGGCGGGCGGCGGACCCATGACGAACGGGGGCGATATTAGTGTTCTGCGTTTAGTGTTCTGCGGGCTTCATTTCGCGCGGTGCCTTACGAATCATGAGGTAGCTGATGACAGCCATAACACCCATGAGCACGGCGCTGAATGCGGAGCTCAGCACCACGCCCGAGTCGAAGGCAGCGAATGCGGAGGAGAGCAGCTGGTTCGCCTGCTCGCCACCTACATGGCTTGCGACCGTCACGGCACCGCCGAGGGTTTCGTGGGCGTTATCGGCGAGAGTCTCATCCAGACCGGCGGGCACGACCACGTTCGCACGGTAGACGGCGGTGAGCATACCACCGATGATGACGGCACCGAGCACCGCACCCGTCTCGTAGGAGGTCTCAGAAATCGCGGATGCCGCACCCGCCTTACGCGGCGGCACACTGGAGAGCATCAGGTCATTCGAAATGGTCTGAGCAATACCGATACCGGTACCGAGCACGATGAAGATCAGGATAATAACCACGTCGCTGTGCGCACCCAGGAAGGCGAGCACCGCAAACGCGGCAGCGTTGAGCGCCAGACCGAAGGACACCACCTGCGCCGGGTGGAAGTGCACCGCCACGCGCGCAATCACCAGACCGGCGATAATGGTCGCCAGGGTACCGGGGATCAGCAGCATACCGGCGTACATGGGCGGCAGGCCGGAGACCAACTGCAGGTGCTGGGAGGCGAAGTAGATAAAGCCAACGTCCACCGTCATGGAGATGAGGTTCGCGGTAATCGCACCGGTGAACACGGTGTTGCGGAAGAGGCGCACATCCAGCATGGGCTGAATGTCGTTCTTCTCGCGGTTGAGCTGACGCAGCACAAACAGAACGATGAAACACAGACCGGCAAGGATGGTGCTAATAGCCACCGCATCGAAACCGGTTTCGGAGGTGTGAGTCAGACCGAAGGTAATACCGGTCATGCCGGTCATAATCAGCAGGATGCTCAGCGGATCCACCGGGCTGGGATTCGGGTCCTTAGACTCGGGCACCATAATCGGGGCAAGAATCAGCAGAGGAATCAGAATCGGCACAGCGAGCAGGAACACCGAACCCCAGTCGAAGTGCTCCAGCAGGAAGCCACCCACAATCGGGCCCAGCGCCGCACCGGCGGAGAAGCCCGAAGCCCACACGGCAATAGCGATGCGGCGCTCGGTCGCGTCCACAAAGATATTGCGAATAATCGACAGGGTTGCCGGCATGAGCATCGCACCGAAAATACCGAGCAGGGCACGGGCAACCACGAGCATCAGTGCGGAGGGCGCGAACGCCGCGAGCGCAGAAATCGCCGCGAAGCCGGTCGAACCGATGAGCAGCAGCTTACGGCGGCCGATGCGGTCACCGATAGCGCCCATGGGCACGAGCAGGGCGGAGAGCACCAGCGGGTAGGCATCAACGATCCACAGCTGCTCCGCGGAGGAGGGGCTCAGTGCCTTAGCGATTGCGGGCACCGCGAAGGCGAGCACCGTGTTGTCGATGGAGACCAGGAGCACCGGGAGCATGAGCACGCCGAGTGCCGCCCAGCGCTTGGTCTTCTGGTCGGGGGCGTGAATGGGCAGAGCCGTGGTGTGCGGATTGTGATTCGTCATGAAGTGTTTCGTGCGTCTATAAAGTGTCGGCTGATGTGGCGGACGCGGGCGCAGCATCAGCTCGGTTTGTCTTTTGGACTAGGTATTTTAGTGAGGTTTTCGGGGCTTACCCGGAGGTTTTAGGGGTCCGGGCGGGTCCACAAACGAAGATTAACTATACCAACTGGACGGTATAGTTTCAAGCGGTTAGACTGGTACCCATGACCACCCCCAACCACCGCAAACAACGCGCCAACAACTCCCGCGAACACATCCTCGACACCTACGTCGACCTACTGATTCGCTCGGGAGAACGCGCCGCAACCCTCGACGCCGTCGCCACCGCCGCCAAGGTCTCCAAGGGCGGACTGCTCTACCACTTCTCATCCAAGAAGGCGCTCCTTGAGGCGCTCGCAGAACGCACCCTCACCCTGGCCGAAGAGGACTTCGCGGCAATGGAACAGGCGCCCGAGGGGGCAAGCGCCTACTACATCAATTCCTCCACTCCGGATAACACCCCGTTCGACCGTGCCCTCATTGCCCTCAGCCGCCTGGCTCAGAACAATAATGAGCTCGCCCAGCAGACCATGAGTCGCGTACAGGAGGGGTGGCACTCGCTCATTCTTGCCGAGCTCGGCGACGAACGCATCGCCCGCGCCGTGCTACTTCTGGGTGACGGAATGTACTACAACGCGGCCTTCGGGGGCGGCTCCGCCAACCCGCAGACCGCCGACATGCTCAAATCCGACCGCGCCGCGCTGGAACACGCACTGCAGGTGCTCAAGGCCGCAGTGGTTGCCAATTAACGACCCCCGCATGTGCGACCACCCCGATGAAAACCCGAGCACCGACAGGCACCGAGGGTTTAAACTGAAGTGATACGTCATCACCCCAACCAAGGAGTTCCCATGATTTTTATTGCCGTGAAGTTCCCCGTCAAGCCCGAATACGCTGACCAGTGGATTGAGAAGACCCGCGCCTTCACCGAGGCAACCCGCGCCGAGGAAGGCAACAAGTTCTTCGAGTGGTCCCGCAGCATCGAAGACCCGAACGAGTTCGTTCTGCTCGAGGCTTTCAACGATGACGCCGCTGGCCCGCACGTGAACTCTGACCACTTCCAGCAGGCTCTGAAGGACATGCGCCCCATGCTGACCGCAACCCCGAAGATTGTTTCTCGCCTGGTTGACGGCGAGGGCTGGGACGCTATGGGCGAGCTGCAGATTGACTAGTCTGCACCGCTGATATGCACCCTAGAATTGCATAGTTAGATGTTGCATAAGTAGACACCAAAGCACCTCTCCTGCCTGTCCTATTGGACAGACAGGAGAGGCGCTTTAGCGTGTCCGGTACCTGAACTTTTCCCCTTGACACGACGCGGATGGTACCGGTTTTCGGGTCAGCGGATGCCTTGCGTGCATTTTTACCCTATTAACCCCTTAAAATGAGTAGAGTATGCACACCTATCGATACCCATTCGCACAGGAGGCCTGAATGAGCATCGCATCTGAGCCTCTTCCCGGCGCAGTCGCCGTTGAAGAGCACAACGACGTGGACCACTCTTCCGTATCCCTCGCCGTTTCAACCGTTATCCTAGCCCTGCGCCCCAAGGAGAACGAGACCCACCCGACCCTGTGGCTACCGCTGGTTCGCCGCCTCCGCGAGCCCTACAAGGACCAGTGGGCGCTACCCGGCGGCCCCCTCAAGCCGACCCTCTCCCTGGAGGAGGCGGCCGGCTTTACCCTGAAGCGTGCCACCAACCTGGAGCCCGGCTACCTGGAGCAGCTCTACGCGTTCGGCGACGTTCTGCGCGCCCCCGAGGCACGCGCCGCCCGCCTGAGCGGCGCCCCGGTTCCCACCCCCGCCGCCGATCACGAGCGCGTGGTGTCCGTGGTGTACTGGGCTTCGATTCCCGCCACCGAGGTCGCGAACACTCGCGTGCACGAGAACATCCGCTGGTTCCCGGTGGATGAGCTGCCCGAGCTCGCCTTCGACCACAACGAAATCATTGAGTACGCACTCTACCGCCTACAGAACAAGGTCGAGTACTCGCGTATCGCGCACTCTTTCTTGGGTGAGGAGTTCACCCTGGCGCAGCTGCGTGAGGTGTACGAGGCAATTCTGGGCCGCACCCTGGATCCGGCGAACTTCCGCCGCCAGATTGCGGCATCGAAGTCGATTATTGACACCGGCCGCCGTGTGGAGGGCACCCGCCACCGCCCGCCGCGCCTGTACCGTTACAACGACGCTCAGGCGTACGCGGATGCGGGCCCGCTGGGCATGTACCGTGAGCGCCACGAGGCGTAATAGCGTTTCGCGCGTTGTACGCGCGCAGATTTAATGCCTAAGATCTAATGCTTCAAAGGAGGGGCGGCACCGAATGGTGTCGCCCCTCCTTTTGTGTTCTCTAGTACTCTCCGGTGCTCTCTAGGGGGTATCGGTACTTGTCAGAAGGTTTTGCGGAGGGTGTTTGACTCAGCACCCACACAGTTTCTATGCTTGAGCCATCAGCTCTCTATCCGCGCTACCCCACCGTGGGGGTAGCCTAAGGGACTGAACATATCGATTGACCGAAGCCACCCAAGGCGCGACCGGGGTGCCCTTCGGAATCTAGGAGGCATCAAAGAAATGACCCACCGAGCATAAGCCCGGATCCAACAACACCAGGTCAATGCGCTTTTATGCGTCCACCCCACTACCCGGGCTTACGTGTACCTACAGACCGCGCTCGGGTTTTTTCATATTCTCATGCCTAACGTGCAATACGATGGCGGGAATCCGAGCACCCATTCGAAGGAACTCGGCCCATGCCACACCACATTACACTCGACCATATTTCGTATGCACATCCGGGTGAGCCCCCACTTTTCACAGACCTTTCCGCGGTATTTTCTGCGCCACTCACCGGGCTTATCGGCGATAACGGCACCGGAAAAACTACCCTCTTCAGACTTATTCTTGGCGACATAAACCCTAGTCAAGGCATAATCAGCACCCCACCGCACATAGCGTACCTACCGCAAGATTTAGGGTTGAGTGGGCATCTGCATCTTGCCGATATTTTTGGAATTACAAAAATACTGCAGGCGCTTGATGCGCTGGAATCGGGCGAATATTCCCCCAGCCTTTACGACACCATAGGCGACGCCTGGGATATTGAAGAACGCACCCTCGTAGCCCTTGCCGAACATGGTTTTGGTCCTGCCCTCACTACGACCGATACACAGGCCCGTCGCAACCTTCTGATGCGTCCCCTTAGCACCTTTTCAGGTGGTCAGACGGTCACAGCCGCACTCACCGCGCTTCTGTATTCAGACCCAGAGTTCATTCTGCTCGACGAACCGACGAACAACCTGGACTCCGCAGCGAAAGCCCAGCTCTTCACGACACTGGAGGCGCTGCCCTGCCCGGCACTCATCATTAGCCACGACCGCGATCTGCTGGAGCGCATGCACGTGATTGCGGAGCTTTACGCCGACCGTCAGGGGCTGGCTCATCTGCGCCTCTTCGAGGGTAACTACAGCACCTACCGGCAGGCATTGGAGACCGAACAGCAGGCAGCTCAGCGTCGCGTGACCGAGGCGAAGAATGAGGCCCGTAGAACTGAGCGTGAGCGTGCCGAGAACCAGATTAAGCTCGATCGCAACACTCGCCGAGGTCGCGAATTTGAGCGGTCAAAGCGGAAACCTGGCATGGCTATGGGCCTGGATAAGAACAGTTCAGAGCGCTCTGCCGGGAAACTTCACACAGCCCACGAAAGCATGGTGGCGGATGCGCGGGCGGCAGTTGGAGAAGCCCAAGAGAACCTGCGCGTGCAGGAGCGTATCTATCTGGAACTTGTTCAGGATGCGCTCCCACTGGGGCGGAAAGTACTGGAATTACATCGGATGAAGAACGACTCTTGCGCATCTACACCACAGAGCACCGACCTTAAGAATGCGTACACCCAAAACACCGTTTCACGTGAAACACAACCATATAAAGTTGATTATCTGCTTCAAATCCAAGATTTTCCCGAGGTTCTTATCCTGACCGGACCCGAACACCTGCACATCACGGGAGCAAACGGCAGTGGCAAGACTGTGCTTCTCAATGCGATAGCGCACGCGAATGACCCTGATTACCGTTCCCCAGTGCCGCCTGCATACCAAGTGCTCTACCGCCTGGACAACACCGCATACCTACCGCAGCGCATCATCCTCGACCCGGAGCTCACCCTCCTTGAAACCGTACAGAGGGCGAATCCCGGTGCGAGCGAACAGCATCTGCGTGACCAGCTGGCGCGCCTGCTCT
Organism: Rothia sp. HMSC072B03; assembly: GCF_001809565.1. Classification (NCBI taxonomy): domain Bacteria; kingdom Bacillati; phylum Actinomycetota; class Actinomycetes; order Micrococcales; family Micrococcaceae; genus Rothia; species Rothia sp. HMSC072B03. Next base: position 31,224 of record NZ_KV797968.1, on the reverse strand, counting down.
TCCGTCGCGAAAGCGTACATCAGCGCATTGGGGATTTATCCGGAGGTGAGCGCTTCCGTGCCGCGGTGGCGCAGGTACTTCTGGCCAACCCGGTGCCGCAGCTACTCATATTGGATGAGCCGACGAATAACCTCGATATTTCCTCGGTGGATTGGCTGGTGCAGGCGCTCGAAGCATACACCGGCGCACTCATTGTGGTGAGCCATGATGAGGACTTCTGCCGCCGCATCCGCATTGACCGCACACTCAACCTTTCAACAAAAACTCTCGGGAAGGAACCATTCGGGGAATCAGCATGCTGAATCTTCTCCTACATGGGAGGGTGTTTGACTCAGCGCCCACATAGTTTCTATGCTTGAGCCATCAGCTCTCTTCTCGCTCCCGTTACCGAGGTAGCCTGGAGCTGAACGTATCGTTTGACCGAAGCCACCCAAGGCGCGACCGGGGTGGTATTCGGAATCTAGGAGGCATCAAAGAAATGACCCACCGAGCATAAGCCCGGACTCAGAAGAATTTTTCGCGCGCTCACGCAGCAGCTCTACGGACACGTTTCCTACGTGTTCCAATCAGCGCGCACGCACCCGGGCACAGGTACATCCACCGTTACGCTCGGGTTTTTTCGCGCCTTTTTTTGGGGCGATCCTCTTACCGCCACGCGCTCAGCATAGGCACCCCCAAACTGCCGGCACACTACTGCAACGCACCACCGTCGGAGTTTGAGAGCACCCGAGCATCCATACCTCAAGGAGCTCGTATGACACACGTACTTCAGCCGCAGGCGACCTTTCCCCGTTCCGCTTCTTCCCGCGATGCCCGCTCGCACGCCATTTCCCATGCGGCGGCGCACATTAGTATCGCTCATCTGCACTTTGCGCACCCGAGCCAGCCTCCACTGTTTGTGGACCTTTCGGCGGTGTTTTCGGCACCTCTGACCGGGCTCATTGGTGATAATGGTTGCGGAAAAACAACCCTTATGAGGTTGATTTTGGGTGATTTGACCCCGAGTTCCGGTTCTTTGGCGGCACCGGCACGCATGGCGTATCTACCTCAGGATTTGGGTCTGGATCGGGAGCAGACCCTCGCCGAGCTCTGCGGAATCTCCGAGATTCTGCGGGCGCTGCAGGCAGTGGAATCCGGCGAGTACTCCCCCGAACTCTACGAGACCATCGGGGATAACTGGGATGTTGAGGAGCGCACCCTGGCGGCTCTTGCGACCTACGGTTTCACCCCGGCGACCGTGGTTGATCGCGACAACCCGCAGGCGGTTCGGGCGCTCTTTGCCCGCAACATGAGCAGCTTCTCCGGTGGCGAGGCAGTCATTGCCGCGCTTGGCTCGCTGATGATTTCTGACCCCGAGTTCATTCTGCTCGACGAGCCGACGAACAACCTGGACTCCGCGGCGAAGGCTCAGCTCTTCGCCGCGTTGGAGGCGCTACCCTGCCCGGCGCTCATCATTAGCCACGACCGCGATCTGCTGGAGCGCGTTAATGTGATTGCGGAGCTTCACTCCGATCGTCAGGGGCTGGCGCATCTGCGTCTCTTTGAGGGTAACTACAGCACCTACCGCCAGGCGCTGGAGACCGAACAGCAGGCAGCTCAGCGTCGCGTGAGCGAGGCGAAAAACCGGGTGCGTTCGGCGCATCGCGAGTGGGTGCATGCACAGGAGATTATCTCGAAGAACATGGCGCAGGTGTGGAAAGACGACCAGCCGGATACGATTCTTGCCCTCACCAAGGACGCCTCGCGTCAGGCAGCGGCAAAGCTTCGAGTTCTGCGCATCGGCAAGCAGGAGCAGGCTCAGGAGGAATACCAGAACGCCCAGGATGAGGTGCGCGTGCAGGAGAAAATCTATGCCGAGCTGAGCCAGCAGCCCCTACCCGCAGGTCGCAAGGTGCTGGAGCTACATAGGGTTGATTCTCACCGTGTTGATTCTCGGGTTTCACGTGAAACATTTACTGTTCAGCAACCCACTAAGGTTGATTCTCTGCATTTTTCACCCACTGAGACTGATAGTGAGAGCCGGCAGGGAACCCCTGCGGAGTACCCAGAACACCTGATTCTCAGCGGCCCCGAGCATCTGCGCATCACCGGCGCGAATGGCAGCGGCAAGACCACCCTCCTTGAGGCAATTGCCCACGCACAAGACCCGGAGTACCGCTCCCCCGTGCAGCCCGCCTACCGCGTCGACTATTGCCTCGAGGGGGCGTACATTCCTCAGCGCATCACCCTCGACCCGCAGCTGACCCTCCTGCAGAGTGTGCAGCGGGCTAATCCCGGCGTGAGCGAACAGCATCTGCGTGACCAACTGGCGCGCCTGCTCTTCCGCCGAGAGAGCGTGCACCACAAGACCGGTGAGCTCTCCGGTGGTGAGCGTTTCCGTGCCGCGGTGGCGCAGGTGCTTCTGGCAGATCCGGTGCCGCAGCTACTCATGCTGGATGAGCCGACGAATAACCTCGACATTTCTTCGGTGGACTGGCTGGTGCAGGTGCTCGAAGCATACACCGGCGCGCTCATCGTGGTGAGCCACGATGAGGATTTCTGCCGCCGCATCCGTATTGACCGCACGCTGGCGCTCTAGGGCTCCGCTGTACATCTAAGACAGGAAATAGTATCCAGAGCGCCATCTAGGACAAAGTTACATAGCAATCGTGTATGTACTCCTGCGTGAACTTTACATTTGAGTGACAAAATCTGCTGGAAAGTTACATTTTGTCACTCAAAACCTGATTGAGAGTTACATATTTGCCACTCAAAACCACCAGATTTACAAATTTCACATCCCAGTTGTTACATCATCACGCTTAAAATTGCGGACATACCCCGATTAAGCCATTAAAGAGACGGGTGCCCGGCACCTCCGAATGTGGAGGCACCGGGCACCCGTTTCGGTTATTCCGCCGCGGCTACGTCACCGCGTCGGTGAAAACCTTAGATTAGAGGACCAGACCCTTGGTCTGGGACACTGCGCGCTCGAAACGAGCCTGAACATCAGCCCAGTTCACAATGTTCCAGAATGCCTTGACGTAGTCGCCCTTGACGTTCTGGTAGTCCAGGTAGAATGCGTGCTCCCACATATCCAGCTGCAGAACGGGGATCAGTGCAACGGAGATGTTGCCCTGCTGATCGTAGAGCTGCTCGATGATGAGGCGCTTGCCGACGGTGTCCCACGCGAGGATTGCCCAGCCGGAGCCCTGGATGCTCAGTGCAACGCTGGTGAAGTGCTCGCGGAACTTGTCGAAGGAGCCGAAGAACTCGTCGATTGCTGCTGCCAGCTCGCCGGTGGGCTTGTCGCCACCCTCGGGGGACAGGTTGTTCCAGAAGATGGAGTGGTTGGTGTGGCCGCCCAGGTTGAACGCCAGGTCCTTGGAGAGCTTGGAGACGTTGCCGTATGCACCGTTCTCGCGTGCCTCTTCAAGCTGCTCGAGAGCTGCGTTAGCGCCTGCAACGTATGCTGCGTGGTGCTTGTCGTGGTGCAGCTCCATGATCTTTGCGGAGATGTGGGGCTCGAGCGCCGCGTAGTCGTAGGGGAGCTCGGGGAGAGTGTACTTTTCAGCCATGATGATGCCTTTCATTAGAAAACTTGGCTCGCATTAAAGATTACCAGCGTAGCGTTTACTTTACTTTTCATAAGTTGGGGAGCGTCACATTTATGTAAAACCTCGCTCGAGCCTGTGGATCTTAGGCAAAGACTTTTCCCCACATCTGTGGATAATCCTGTGTATCAGCAGGATTTTCAGGTTCGGCACCCTATTCTGCCTTGAAATATCGGGGTATGCACTCATGTGAATAACAGTGCTGTAAGTTCTCCACACTGTGGAAAACTTCTGTGGATAACCATCTTTTAAGGGGATAGGCGGAGGATTACGTCGCGCCCAAGCCCCTCGCCCCCAGCCGAAGTATGTGACATCTCGTGACATCACCTAACGATTTTTGGGACCGCGGGGCGGAGGCGGTGGATTAAGTGCACAGGGTTATCCACAACTGTGGAGAAAATCTAAATCCGCGGATTTAAAGGCGAGAAACCTTTCGGTTTAAGAATTCCCCCTCGGTTTTAACGAGCGCAGAAGCCTGTAATTACAAGAATTTTCCAGCCGCCCAGAATTTTTAAGGCACATCGGTCCCCCCGCGCAGGGAGCAAGAATCACACGCATGTAAGTTCTCCACACTGTGGAAAACTCCTGTGGATAACCTCTTTTCCGACAAGAACGGGGGGAGACAAGATTGGGGAGACGTACCCCCGGAACGCCAGGGAACCAAACTACCCCGAGGAGCCGCACCAGAGTGCCAAATTTCCGTCGACGCCGACGTCGGGGCGTAAAGGGCAAAAGAAAAGAGCATCCCGCCGCGGGATGCTCTTGAGTGAGTGATAGAGAAACGCAATTAAAAAGATACGGTACGGAATGCAGCCCAACCACGAACTGCATCCGCACCGCACATCCGTCGGTAGAAATACGAGTTACTCGTACACCGACGACAATCACCGATAAATAGAGAGTCGAACCTATCGAAGCGAGCTTCCGGTCTCGCCTCGGAGGCTTCCTTCGACCCCGTTATGTAATCAGTGTACACGGTTTCATAACGTCTGCAAACCTAAAACCGGGGGTTTTTTAAAAAATTTGTTATCGTTTTGTTATTTTTCACCCAGGGCAAGTTCTTTGCACTCTCCAGAATTTTCATCAATACCCCTAAAATCCTTGATATTTCGCGGAAGTTTCCCGGTGGGCCAAAGATGATTTTTGAGTCATTCTCGTTTATACTTGCGGTGGAAATCTTTTTATAAGTGTCTTGGGTCACTAGGCAGATTGCTATTTTTGCACCTAATACTCATAAATCGACAACCCTAGCACCCTCCGAAAAATTAGCACCAAAGTGTCAAGTATTACTTGACCGTACCAATTTCAACCTTGAGCGGTTGTTGCTTCGCTACAATGGGTGCCAACACACCGCATCTCCCCTTAAAAAGGGAGCTCCATATCCGATAAAAGAGGAACCAATCCCGTGTCCACACCAACCACGCCTGCGCAGCGGTCTGACAATACCGCACACAGCGAATCCGTCCAGTGGCTTTCGCCGCAGGAGCGAGAAGGCTGGCTCTTTATCAGCTCCATCATTTTCAGCCTCACCCGCAAGCTGGAAAACCAGCTGCAGACCGAAGCCGGCATTAGCTTTGTTGAATACATGGTGCTCGCGATGCTCTCCGAGTCTAGGGATCATTCCCTCACCATGACCGAGCTGGCAATTACCACCAACACCCTACCTGCGCGTCTCTCCCGCGTCGTGGCACGCCTTGAGAAGAGCGGATACGTCCGCCGCTCCCTCAGCGCCGAAGACCGCCGAGTCAGCATCTGCCACCTGCTCCCCGCAGGCGAGCAGAAGGTGCAGGAGGTCGCCCCCGGCCACGTGAACGAAGTACGCCGCCAGATTTTCGACCACCTCACGACCGAGCAGATTGAGCACCTCGCAGAAATCGGTGAGGCAGTCCTGGGCAACACCCCTTCAAACGTCATCTCCATTGATGCGCTCAAGCGCGGAGAATACCCCGCACAATAACCTCCTCCACCTCGGGTGAGAGTTGAGAGAATCAGAGATAAGGCACATTCCCCACCGGGAGCGTGCCTTATCTCTTTAACAGTTTTCTTTAACAGCCTCTTGTAGCCGCGAGCGCTACGGCACGGGTGAGCCTAAAACAGCCTCAAGTAGCCCCATCCCCCGCCATATGCGAAGAATTTTAAAAAAATTTTTACAGCTCGAGGACCACGCAGGAACGCCGGATGAGCGGCTGTCGAGCACAAGCTGCCTCGTGTAAGTGTGTGGGAGGTTGAGGCATCTAACGCCTCCCTCAACCGCGAAATCTCAAGGAAACACACCCAATACCACCCATCCCAAAGGTTGTATTCAGGTCACCCACACTAAGGGTAGTGGTGACAATATGTCAGGGGTACCTCATCTACCCCACCGATTAGCCTTTTCTCTCTGTACACACCCCACAGCACCCCGTACGATAAATACCAACAGGTTGCACCGCGCCGTCCGGCGCCCAGAAGCAACCACCATATAAGGAGAAACCATATGTCTAAGTCTTTCTACGACCTTCTGAACGAGCAGATCGGCCACGAGTTCGCAGCATCCCACCAGTACCTGTCCATGGCTATCTGGCTTGACGGTGAGGACCTGCCCCAGCTGGCTAAGTTCTTCTACCGCCAGTCCCTCGAGGAGCGCGAGCACGCACTCATGATGGTTCAGTACAAGCTGGACCGCGGCCACAAGGTCGAGATCCCCGCTGTTCCCGCCGTCAAGAACGACTTCGAGAACGTCCAGGAAATCGTTGACATGTCCCTGGCACAGGAGAAGGTCGTCACCGGTCAGATCGAGGCTCTGTTCTCCGCAGCACGCGCTGAGAACTACGCACTGGGCGAGCAGTTCATCCTCTGGTTCCTGAAGGAGCAGGTTGAGGAAGTCGCCACCATGGAGACCCTCGTAACCGTCGTGAAGCGTGCCAACGGCAACCTCTTCGACCTGGAGAACTACGTTGCCCGCGAGCTGGGCGACGACCACGGCCAGGAGTCCGGCGCACCCGCAATCGCAGGCGCCTAATCTCGCATTTGCGCGGCTAGGCCCCTAGTCGACCCCGCAGAATACCTGCAGAATCTTTAACGTTCCGCCCTCACCGCATACCGCGGCGAGGGCGGAACGTTTATGCATTTAAAACCTAAAAGCCTACCGTAGAGCACCGTCCAGGAGCTAAAAGCCGCCAGCGGATACTCGAATACTCATACAGTGCAGAGTAAACTTAAAAGCCTTAGATGCCGCAGAATCTCGCGGCAGAAAGAGGAGAGAATGACCCACACCAACCCAGATACCCTCAGCCGCGGCTCCTACAGCAACTCACGCCGCGTAGCCGATATTCTGCGTGCAGAATCCGTCGGCGGTACCATCCTGCTCATCGCAACGGTGCTGGCAGTAGTACTCGCCAACACCCCCGCCTCCACCTTCTACTTTGGTCTGCGAGACACCGTGGTCGGCCCGGTTATCCCCGGCTTCAACCACCTGCAGATGAGCATCGGCACCTGGGCAGCAGACGGCCTGCTCGTCGTCTTCTTCTTCCTCACCGGCCTGGAGCTGAAGAAGGAATTCGTGATTGGTGACCTCAAGTCGCCTTCCACCGCTATTGTGCCGATTGCGGCTGCCTTCGGTGGCGTGGCGGTGCCCGCGATTATCTACACGGCGCTGAACTTCACCAGCCCCACCGCACTGCACGGCTGGGCTATCCCCACCGCAACCGATATTGCGTTCGCGGTGTCTGTTCTCGCCGCCGTGGGTACTTTCCTCCCCTCTGCGATGCGTGTCTTCCTGCTGACCCTGGCTGTGGTCGACGACCTGATTGCAATCTGCATTATCGCGATCTTCTACACCAATAACTTCCACGGCGAGTACCTGCTCTTCGCACTGATTCCGCTCGCACTTTTCGCGTTCATCGCCTACCGTGGTGAGACCATGCTGCACCTGAAGCCGCTCGCCGCATGGGTTCTGCTGTTGCCCCTGGGCATCATCACCTGGGCACTCTTCCTCGAATCCGGTATTCACGCCACCATTTCCGGCGTGGTTCTGGGCTTCCTGGTGCCCGTGAAGATGTCCGCACGCTCCGAGGCAGCGCACGCAGAACACGGCCTGGCAGAGGTGCTGGAGCACCGCTTCCGCCCCCTCTCTACCGGCATCTGCGTGCCCATCTTCGCGTTCTTCAGCGCGGGTGTGGCTGTAGGCGGTTTTGAAGGCCTCGGACGCGCCCTCACCGACTCTGTGGCGGTCGGCATTATGGTTGCGCTGGTTGCAGGTAAGACCATCGGTATTTTCGGTACTACCTGGCTCGTGACCCGTTTCAAGAACGCTAACCTCGACCCGGACGTCGCCTGGATTGACGTGATCGGTCTGGCTGCAACCGGTGGTATCGGTTTCACCGTGTCCCTGCTAGTGGCTGAGCTGTCCTTCCCGCACGGCTCTCCGCATACCGAGGACGCAAAGATTGCGATTCTCGTCGGCTCTGTTCTGGCTGCTGTTGTGGGTGCGGCTATCCTGTCTCGCCGTAACAAGCACTACCGTGCCCTGGCTGAGAAGGAAAGCGTGGACGCTGACGACAACGGCATCCCCGACGTCTTCGAGGGAACCTACCGTGACCCGAAGACCGAGCCGAAGGCCTAAAACGCTCACCCGCTACACCCCGATTCCCAGCCGAAGATAACCATGTCTCACCGCATCGAAAACACCGAAAACCGCACTCCCCTTGGGGGCCGTCGCACGACGGACAACCCCGCGGAACGCGCGGAATACGTAGCGGATGGGCATGCTCGCCACCGCTCAACCGGCAGGAGGCGGCAGAAACTCGCCGTCCCCTCCCGGTACGCAGAAATTTCGGCACGCTGGGTTATCGGGGTGTACTCGTTTGCCGCGATTCTCACCTCGTTCGCGTGGATTCTCTCGCCGCTACGCCACGGCCGCGGGTTTACCTGGTGGGAGGTCATCGCCGACCTGCTCAATATCCCGTCCACGCACACCCTGCCCAGCGCCATCACCCTGATTGTGGTGGTTTCCGGGCTTATCGCGCGCAAGCGCGCCGCCCTATACGTCGTCATTGCCTTCCAGATTTTTGGCGCGCTCCTGGCCTCGCATAGCGCTTTCACCCTCTTTTTTCCCGCCGGCATTATGCCCAAGGACCGGCTCTTCTCCTCGAGCATCGACACGCTCTCGATTCTGTGCGCCGCGCTGCTGGTTCCCTTCCTCGTGACGATTCGCTCGGCGTTCCCCGCGCGCGTGGGGCGCCTCTCCTGGGCCGGGGCCCTGGCGACCGCGGTGGGCGGTATTGCCCTTACGACCCTCGCCCTGTGGTACCTCTGCCGGGTGGGCTGGTGGCCCGAGCTACGCCACGTCTCAGTGTGGGAGTTGCTGCTGCACGGGCTGGGCATCGAGCGTATGCATCCGGGCTTGTGGTCCGCAGACCTCGTGGGCTTTATCGCCTCCGTCAGCGATGGTCTCTTCCTCGTGCTGGCTCTTTACCAGTTGGCCCGCGGGTACCGCGCCCCCGACGAGTGGGACGGCGAGAAGGAGCTACAGATTCGTGCCCTGCTGCAGCACTACGGCGCAAACGACTCCCTCTCCTATTTTGCGACCCGTCGCGATAAGCAGGTTATCTTCTCCTCCGACCGCAGGGCGGCCATCACTTACCGCACTGTGGGTTCGGTGTGCCTGGCTTCCAGCGACCCCGTGGGCGATCCGCACGCCTGGCAGGACGTCATCGAACGTTGGATGCTGCAGGCCCGCAGCTACGGTTGGGTTCCAGCGGCCCTGAGCGTCAGCGAGGCCGGTGCGCGCGCCTATAGTCGCGCGGGCCTGAGCGTGCTTCAGATGGGCGAGGAGGCGGTGCTCGAAACCGACCGGTTCACCCTCAACGACACCTCGATGCTTGCGGTGCGCCAGGCCGTTCAGCGTGTGCGCCGCGGCGGGTACGGCGTGCAGATTCGCCGCTACTCCGAGCTTGACGATACCCAGAAGCGGCAGATCCAGCACAATATCGAGGCGTGGCGGCACGGTCGCGTGGAGCGCGGCTTCTCCATGGCCCTGAACCGCGTCAATGATCCGGCGGATCAGTCCACGGTTCTGGTATCGGCCCACGACGGTGAGGGCCGCATGGTGGCCCTGCTGTCCTTCGTGCCCTGGGGCCCCACGGGGCTCTCTCTCGATGTCATGCGCCGCTCCCCCGAGGCCCCCAACGGGGTGGTGGAGTTCATGGTGGCCTCCCTCATGGAGCAGGCCGCTTCGCTTGGCGTGCGCAGGGTGTCCTTGAATTTCGCGATGTTTGGGCAGATTTTCGCCGCGGCCGACCGGGTGGGTGCCTCGGCGTGGAATCGTTTCGCTTCCCGTTCCCTGGGTGTGCTTGACCGTTTCTTGCAGCTGCGTCGCCTGTATCGCTTCAACTTGAAGTTCTCTCCACGTTGGGTACCCCGCTACCTTGCTTGCGAGCCGACGCTGGCGCTTGTGAACGTTGCGGTTGCGGCGGGCGTGGCGGAGGGCTTCCTGCCGGATTTGTCCGCCCGTCGCTCGCGGGAGGAGCATCGCACGTTGAGCGAGGGTGAGTTGGTTCTTCTGCGCGAGATGCAACAGGTGCGCGCTGAGGAGCACCCGCAGGTGCCCCGTAGCCAGCAGACGCAGCACCGCCTGCGCCACCTGCAGGAGCTACGCGATGCCGGCATGAACCCGTACCCCATCGAGAGCGAAGATGTTACCGAAACCCACGGTTGGGATGGCTCTGTTATGGTGCTCAGCGTGCCCGAGGCCCTCGATATATTCTCCCACCAAAATATTCCTGAAAAAGGATATACTGTTTCGGGTCGCGTTCGCGCTCTGCGTGACCACGGTGGAGTCCTCTTTGTGACGCTCTTTGAGGTTGGCAAGACCCTGCAGGTCATCCTAGAGCGTGAGCTCGTTGGTGAGAAGCTTTTGAGCCTCGCCTCCCGAGCCCTCGATACCGGTGACCTCATCGAAACCACCGGCACCTACGGCACGAGCCGCACGGGCACCCCCTCGCTCATCGCCTCCGGCTGGCGTATGGCCGCTAAGAGCCTGCACCCCATCCCCTTCGATTCCTTCACCGACCCCGAGGCCCGCCTGCGCCGACGCTCGACCGATCTGATCGTGAATCCCGATCAGATGCACAACCTGCGCCTACGCACGGCGGTTATCAAGGCACTGCGCGCGCGTCTGGACGCCGAAGGCTTCCTCGAGGTCGAGACCCCCATCCTGCACACGGTGCACGGCGGGGCGAGCGCACGCCCCTTCCGTACCTACATCAACGCCTACGGCGAGGATCTGACGCTGCGCATCGCCCCCGAGCTGTACCTCAAGCGCTTGGTGGTTGGCGGTAGCGGCCCGGTGTACGAGCTGGGCCGAGACTTCCGCAACGAGGGTGCGGACGCAACCCACAACCCCGAATTCACGGTGCTGGAGGCGTACCGCCCCCACGCCGATTACGTGCAGATGCGCCAGCTGACCGAACGGCTCATCAAGGACGCCGCACGGGCCGTGTTCGGCACGGTTCAGCTGCCCCTTGGCCCCAAGTCCTCGTTGGAGCGTGTGCTGACAGATGTTTCGGGCCCCTGGCGCGTGGTTTCGGTGTGTGATGCCCTTTCGGAGGCGCTGGGCCGCCGCGTCGACCTGCAGACAGATTTCGAGGAGCTCCTGGCCCTCGCGCAGCGTCACGGGGTGCGCGTTCACGAGGGCATGGGGCCGGGCGCCATCATCGAGGAGCTGTACGGTGAGCTGGTGGAGGCCGTCACCGTGGAACCGACGTTCTACACGGATTTCCCAGCGGAAACGAGCCCGCTTGCGGCTCCGCATCGCAGTGTACCGGGCCTGGCGGAGCGCTGGGACCTGGTCATTAACGGCATGGAGATGGGGTGCGCTTATTCGGAGCTGACGGATGCCCTCGTGCAGCGTGAGCGTCTGACGGAGCAGTCGCTGAAGGCCGCCGCGGGTGACCCGGAGGCAATGGAGGTGGATGAGGACTTCCTGTACGCCCTGGAGACGGGTATGCCCCCGACCGGCGGCCTGGGTCTGGGCGTTGATCGCCTCGTGATGCTACTGGCCCAGACGCAGATTCGCGGCGTGCTTTCGTTCCCGTTCGTGAAACCCCGGCGCTCGTGAAGTCCCGCCAAGATTAGAGGGCAAGGATAGGGCACAGCATCGCGCCTTCTCGCCCCGGCACCGCCTCTTCGCGGCCCGCCGGGGCGTGAATGTTTAACCCGACCCTATATTAAGTATTCGTTACAATTTGAGCTCTGCCCCACTTTTAAGTTGCCGAACGAAGCCCACGAACTCCACAATGAGATGACTAATCGTGCGCATTTTGACCGCGCGCCGCGGATCTAAAGCCGCATCACCAGCAGAGAAGCCCCTCGTAACCCACCCTTCGGTGTGAACGTGTGGGCTTTCGCGCTTTCTAGATTGGAGTACCGAGTGGATTTTCTTCTGAACATCATCGGGGACATAAATGAGCAGACCTCGGGACTGACTTCTTCCGTGTATGCTGTGCAGAACTGGATGTGGAGCAACTTCCTCTACTACGCCCTGATTGCGGCTGGTCTGTACATTACGATTCGCACTCGCGGCGTGCAGTGGCGTTCCATTAAGGAAATGGTCCGTGTTCTGGGTGACCCGGTTGCTCGTGAGGCTGACGGTAAGAAGAGCATCTCTTCGTTCCGTGCGTTTACGGTCTCTGCCGCATCCCGCGTGGGTACCGGTACCGTGGCGGGTGTGGCCCTGGCTATCGCTATGGGCGGTCCCGGCGCTGTGTTCTGGATGTGGGTTATCGCGGCCGTGGGCGCGGCTTCAGCCTTCGCGGAGTCTCTGCTGGGTCAGCTGTACAAGGAGCGCGGTAAGGATTCCTACATCGGTGGTCCGGCGTACTACATGAAGCGCGGCCTGAACGCTCGCTGGATGGGTTACATCTTCGTGGCGTTCATCGTGATTACCTATGCGTTCGTGTTCGTTGCTGTGCAGACTAACGCCGTGGTGGATGCGACCTCGAACTCCCTGGGCATCGACGTGTCGGGTACGAACTCCATGGGCTTCCGCGTGGTCGTGGGCGTCGTCATGGTGCTGCTGACCGCGGCCATTATTTTCGGTGGTATTCGCGCGATTTCTTCGGTGACCGAGTGGCTGGTTCCGATTATGGCGGTGCTGTACCTACTGCTGGGTCTGCTGGTGGTTCTGCTGAACATCACCGAGATCCCGAACATGCTGCTGATGATTTTCCAGGGCGCGTTCGGCATTAAGGAGTTCGTGACCGGCGGTACCATGGGTGCCGTGATTTGGGGTATGAAGCGCGGTCTGCTGACCAACGAGGCCGGTATGGGTACCGCCCCGAACGCCGGCGCTACCGCAACGATTTCTCACCCGGCAAAGCAGGGCTACGTGCAGACCCTGGGTGTTTACTTTGACACGATGATGGCCTGCACCGTGACCGCGTTTATCGTGCTGCTGTCGAACCCGGCCTACGGTGATAAGTCGCGTGGTGCTTCGCTGACTCAGTCGGCGCTGGCTATGCAGCTGGGCGATTGGGCGGTTCACTTCCTGACTATCGCGATTTTCATGTTTGCGTTCTCGACCGTGATTGGTAACTACTACTACGGCGAGTCGAACATGCGCTTCGTGACCGGGAACAAGGTGGTCCTGACGATTTTCCGCGTGCTGGTTCTGGTGTTCGTGTTCTTCGGCGCGATTTCTTCGCTGGATCTGGTGTGGACGACCGCGGATATGCTGAACGCTGGCATGGTGATTGTGAACTTGACGGCGGTGCTGCTGATGACGCCGAAGGTTGTTGCGGTGCTGAAGAATTACGAGGCGCAGCGTAAGGCCGGCCTGGAGCCGATCTTCAGGGCTTCGGACCTTCCGGAGATTAAGAACCTTGCGGCTTGGGATGGCACGGACGTGGTGACGACCCGCGAGTTCTGGGCCGAGTACGATGCGAAGACGGCCGAGCGTCGCAAGCTGAAGGCCGCCAAGAAGGCTGCGAAGGCCGGTCGCTAGGCTAGCTGACACGGTTCACCGAGCGTGAGCCGTCGACTGAGAGCTGTGTGAGGGCCCGTTCCCGCCGAATGTGGGGGCGGGCCCTCACGCTATTCGGGGGCCCAACGGTGCGATTCGGCCGGTGGGCGTCGCGTGCACCGGTATTCTGGTGGAGGTGCGCCGCGCGTAGGCGGGGCGCTATTGAGGCATTGTGAGGAGAAGTAATGGACTGGAAGCCCGTAGTGGATATCGTGGTGACCGCGGTTTTCCTGCTGGGTATCGGCCTGGCCCTGTGGGGTCTGCTGACGGTGCACCGTAGCCCGTACTTTTCCGAGGTGCAGAAGCTTAAGTGGCTTCTGCTGGTGCTGTTCCTGCCGTATCTTGGCCCCCTGGTTTGGATTTTGCGGGTTCGTACCGAGCGCGCGGAGGCCGCACAGCGGGAGCTGGAGGCGGCGAAGCGGGACGGGGCTCCGCTCGGGGAAGCCGGTGAGGTTGCGGCTCGGGCCGAGTAGTCCGGGTCTAACACCCCCACCCAACCATTAAGGTAACGAAGGTCACACCATTTCAATTGGACAGTACATCACACACCCCGTATAGTTCTATGTGTTGCCTGCGGTGATACACCGTAAGACACTTGCGCGAGTGGCGGAATAGGCAGACGCGCACGGTTCAGGTCCGTGTGCCCGTGAGGGCGTGGGGGTTCAACTCCCCCCTCGCGCACCAACGATCCCCGGTTCGAAAGAACCGGGGATTTTTTCATGCATTAACGGCCCAATCCCCAGACGATACGCGGGATTCCGGGCCGATTCACCCGTGCATCCCCTAAAATGGAACCGGGTGTGTTCACGCACAGAACACACAGCTAACGCACAGGCACGCTCGTTAAACTGAACCCTTTGAGGTATACCGCGAGCGCAGTAGTTGCTCGGATTGGTCGTTGAGAAGGAGGCGGCATGAAGTTTTTCGACAAGCTAGGAAAGCTGGAACAGGGCATCGGCCGCACCGTCGGCTTTTCTAAGGGCTTCGGCACCTTTGAGAAGGCAGATGTCGCCAACCGCGTCCGCATCATGATGGACGACGAGTCTTACGTGGACGGCAGCGGCCGCACCATGGCCCCGAATATTTACACGCTCCGCTTCGCGCCGGTCGATTTTCCGCGCGTGCGCGAGTGGGGCAACCCGTTCGCCGTGGAGCTGTGCGACCTGGCCATCTCTCACGCTCGCGCCCAGGGATACACCCTCATCGGCGCGGTGCGCGTGACCTTCAACGTTCTCGATTCCCTGGCCGAGGGTGAATTCGAGGTGGTGGCCACCTTCGAGCCGTTCTCGGTTCCGGATGCGCCCGCCTCCCCCACCCTGCGCGGCGCCGCTAACTACGCGCCGGTGCGCCCGCCCCGGGAGTCTTCGCTGCCCACGCGCATCACGAAACCCGCCGCCCAGCCTCAGCCCGCGCAGCCGGTTCAGCCGCCGCAGCCGGTGGCGCAGCCGAACTCTCGTCTCTCGCGCATCCCGCGTAGCGGCCAGGGTGGGCACGCCCCGCAGGGCGCCCACGGTGCCCCGGCGTCCCCGGCCGCTCCCGCCGCGGCGGCTCCCCGTCTTTTCCTGGAGATCAACGGGCGCATGCACCCGATTAGCCACCTGCCCTTCACGCTGGGCCGCGGTTCGGAGTCTGACCTGCGCCTGGACGATAAGGGCGTCTCCCGTCGTCACGTGCAGCTGTCGGCGCATAACGGCGCCGTCGTTGCCACCGACCTGGGGTCCACGAACGGCACCCTCGTCAACGGCGCTCCACTTCGCTCTCCCGTGGTGCTGACCAACGGTTCACTCCTTCGCATGGGCAATACCCGCATCATCTTCCATAGTTCTACCGGAGGTGCCCGTTAATGGCGTCCGAACTAACAGTCACTATTCTTCGCTACGCGTTCCTGGCGCTCATCTGGTTCTTCGTGTTCCTGGTGGTCTCCGCGGCACGCCGCGACCTAGGTCTGGGTAAGAACTACCGCGCAGTGCCTGTGGAGGCTTCCGCCGAGGCCACCCACATCACGCCCCCGCCCTCGCGGCCCTCGCAGTTGATTATTACCGAGGGCGCGCAGGCCGGCGCCATGATGCAGCTGGGCGACCACCCCATCACGATTGGTCGCGCCAACGATATTGAGGTGTCCCTACAGGACGATTACGCTTCGGGCCGTCACGCCCGCCTGTTCCCCCAGGGTTCCCGCTGGTTCCTGGAGGACCTGAACTCGACCAACGGCACGTACGTCAACGGTGAGCGACTGACTCGCGCTACCCCGATTGAACCCGGTGATGAATTCCGCGTGGGCGGCACCACCATGCAGCTGAGGGGGTAGCCGATGAAGATTGCTTTCCGTCTTGAGGCGCGCTCCGATACGGGCCTCAAACGTTCTAAGAACGACGATTCCGGTTACGGCGGCCGCTACCTTGCGGTCGTCGCCGATGGCATGGGCGGCCACGTGGGTGGCGATGTCGCCTCCGCGACCACGGTGCTGAGCCTGACCCCGCTGGACCACCCCGACTTTGAGAACGGCACCGGCGGCGTTTACCTGGCCGACGAGATTCAGAGCGCCAACCTGATTATTAACGAGCTGGCCGCAAATGACCCGCAGCTTGCCGGTATGGGCACCACCTGCACCGCGCTGCTGATTGACGGCGATTGCATCGAGTTTGCCCACATCGGTGACTCGCGTGCGTACCGCCTGCGCCCGGGTGCCGACGGTGAGTTCGAGCAGATTTCGACCGACCACACCTTCGTGCAGCGCCTGCTGAACGAGGGCCGCATTACCCCGGAGGAGGCCGAACACCACCCGCATAAGAACGTGATTATGCGCGTGCTCGGTGACGTTGACGCCTCCCCCGAGCTGGAGCTCAAGACCCTGGACGCCGTCGTGGGCGAGCGCTGGGTGCTGTCCTCGGACGGCCTGGACGCCGTGGTTTCCGTACCCGAAATTGAGCAGGTGATGCGTTCGCACGACGACCTCGCGGAGGTTGCCGACACGCTCATCTCCATGACCCTGGAGCGCGGCGCGCCCGATAACGTGACCGTCGTGGCCCTGCAGGTCATCGACCGCGAGGAACTGCCGGTGGACGAGCCGGTGGGTCCCTCCGCGCTACCCGATTCCGCGCTGCCCGACTCGATTGCGGCGGAGCAGGAAGTCAGCGTGAATACGCAGAAGCTTCCCGAGATTGCCGCAACCGCCGAGGCCGCGGAGGCAACCCTCGCCGCGCTGGAGCAAGAGTCCGCTCACCACAACGTGCGTCGTTTCCGCCGTGCCCGCGACTTTGCCGGAACCCTGTTGCACAGCGGTTCCGATGCGGTGCGCCACCACATCGGAACCTACGACAACGCCGTGGATGCGGCCCTCACCAACGCCGCGATTCTGCGCGGCGAGCTGGGTTCGCGTCCGCATCAGCTGGTCGGTGCCGCCGCGGTGGCGACCGAGACCGGCATGATTCCGGCGGTGACCTCCCGTACCCTGGAGCACCGCGCCACGGTGGCTCAGCGCATGCCGCTAACGGTGGATGAAGCGCCCCTGCCCGCCGAGCTGGAGGAGCTCATCGCGGAGGAGCCGGCCGAACGCACCTCCCGCCGTTCCTGGTCGGTGCGTCTCTTCATCTTCCTGCTGGTGGCGGCTCTGCTGACCCTGGCGGCGTGGACCGGCCTGCGCTACGTGGAGCGTAGCTACTATGTGGGCGAGAGCGACGGCACGGTGGCGGTGTACAACGGTATTCCGCATGCGCTGGGCCCGATTCGCCTCTCGCACGTGGTGGAGAATACCGATATTTCGACCTCGCAGCTCTCCGACCACACCCGCACCCTGCTGCGTAATTCGATTACCGCGAAGGACCTGAACGAGGCGCACCAGATTGTGTCGCGCCTGAAGACCCAGGCCGAGCAGAACCGCATCAAGGCGGAACAGGCGGCGTCCGCCTCCGCTTCGCCGACTCCCGATCCGACGGCGACCGCATCGTTGGCTCCCGAGCCCGCGGAATCAGGGGCTGAAACCCCGACCGAATCCCCGAGCACGGAGGGCGGTGAGAACCATGGCTAAGCTGTCGTTCCGACGCGATTCCGATGCGCCGCGCGCGCGTCGCTTCACGGAGCTACTATTGCTGGTCGTGGCCGTGGGTATTAGCTCTTTCGGCATGTACCTGATTGACCCGGAGCACGCCCTGGACACGTCGAAGAGCCAGTGGCTTCCCTGCACCATCGTGCTGGGCGCCGGTTCGCTCCTGATCCACCTGGTCCTGCAGTTCCGTGCCCGCTACGCCGACCCGTTCATCCTGCCGCTGGTGGTGACTCTGAACGGTATCGGTTTGACGATGATTTACCGTCTGGACCCGCAGATTGCCGCGCCGGTGGGCGACGGCCAGCTCATGTGGACGGGCGTGTCCATGGTGCTGTGCGCGGTCATCGTGTTCGTGTTGCGCGACCACCGCGTGCTGCGCAAGGTCACGTACACCTCCCTGGTGCTGTCGATGATTCTGCTCATCATGCCGCTGATTCCCGGCCTGGGCATGGAGTTGAACGGTGCGCGCATCTGGATTCACATCGGCAACCGCACCTTCCAGCCCGGCGAGGTCGCGAAGATTACGCTGGCGATTTTCTTCGCCGGTTACCTGGCAACGCACCGCGACCTGATTCTGGTGGCGGGCCGCCGCATCGGTCCGGTAAACCTGCCGCGACTGCGCGACCTTGCACCGGTGTTCCTGGCCTGGCTCGTGAGCCTGGGTGTTCTGGTGTTCCAGAAGGACCTGGGTTCGGCCATCATGTTCTTCGGCCTGTTCATGGCGATGCTGTACCTGGCGACGGGCCGCCTGTCGTGGCTGGTCGTGGCCGGTATCGGTATCGCTGTGGGTGGGTACTTCGCGTACAACTACGTTTCGCACGTGCACGCCCGCATCTACGCGTGGGTTCACGCCTTTGACCCGGATATTTACCAGGCTTCGCCGGGTGGTTCGGGCCAGATTCTACAGGGCGTATTCGGCCTGGCATACGGCGGCCTGTTTGGTCGCGGCTGGGGTCAGGGCCGAGCGAACCTGGTTCCCTACGCAAACTCCGACATGATCATCTCTTCGCTGGGTGAGGAGCTGGGCCTGATTGGTCTGGGCGCCATCCTGATGATGTTCATGTTGCTGGTTTCGCGCGGCTACCGCGCGGCTCTGGGCACCCGCGACGGCTTCGGTAAGTTGCTGGCGGCGGGCCTGTCCACGGTCATGGTGCTGCAGCTGTTCGTGGTGATTGGCGGCGTGACCCGTCTGATTCCGCTGACGGGTCTGACGACTCCGTTTATGTCGGCGGGCGGTTCGTCGCTGGTGGCCAACTGGATTATTGTGGCGCTGTGGCTGTCGATTTCGCATAGTGCCCGTGCCCCGCACCTGGTGGCCGGTTACGATGCATCGCAGGGTATCGACCATATGGATACCAGCTACGAGCCCGAGGGCGCGACGAGCGTCCTGGCCCGTATCACGGCAAAGGATTCTGGAGGTGAGAAGAATGGATAGGGCGATTCGCCGCATGTGGATGTCAGCCGCGTGCGTGTTTGTCCTGCTGATGGGTACCCTCAGCTATATTCAGTTCTTCGATTCGAAGACCCTGATGGCTAACCCGTGGAATAGCCGAGCACTGTACGACAACTACGGTTCGGCGCGTGGTTCCATCGTGGTGGACGGCACGGAGATTGCTTCCTCGGTGAAGTCCGATGATGAGTACAACTACCAGCGCGTGTACAACCACCCGCTCAAGTACGCGGCTCTGACCGGCTACTTCTCCACCATCTACGGCGCGACCGGCCTGGAAGCCGCCATGGATAAGGAGCTCGCCGGCACGAGCGATAGCCAGTTCTACGATCGCGTGGCGCAGCTCTTCAGCGGTTCCTCCGCTCAGGGTGCCAGCGTGGAGCTGACCATCAACTCGAAGCTTCAGGACATCGCCTACAACGCTCTGCAGGGCCGTAAGGGTGCCGTCGTGGCGCTGAACCCGAAGACCGGCGAGATTCTGGCGATGGCTTCATCCCCCTCCTACGACCCGAACCTGCTGTCCTCCCACTCGGGTTCTTCCGTGATTGCGAACTACCAGGCGCTAACGGCAGATGAGGATCAGCCCCTCTTCAACCGAGCGATTGCCGGTAATACGTACTCGCCGGGTTCGACCTTCAAGATTATTGACGCGGTCGCGGCCCTCGAGTCGGGTAAGTACAACGCCGAGTCGGTTATCGCGAACCCCGCGCAGTTGCCTCTGCCGGGCACGAACATCAGCCTGCCGAACTACACGGGCGGCCAGTGTTCCACCCGAACTCAGGCAACGATTGAGTGGGCGTTGGCGCAGTCCTGTAACGCCCCGTTCGCGCAGATTGCGATGGACCTGGGTCAGGAGCGTATCGCTAAGACCGCCGAGAACTTCGGGTACGGTCAGGATTTGAAGATTCCGCTGACCGTGTCGAAGTCTTCGTTCCCTTCGAATATGACGCAGAGCCAGCTGGCTCAGTCGGCCGTCGGTCAGTATAACGTGAAGACCACGCCCCTGCAGGTGGCGATGACCTCCGCGGCGATTGCGAACGGCGGTGTGCAGATGAAGCCGAACCTGATTCGTTCGGTGAAGACCAGCAACCTGAGCACCCTGCAGGAGTTCTCGGCTGAGAAGCTCCGCACCTCCACCTCCCCCGAGGTGGCCAACCAGGTGAAGCAGTGGATGGTGAATTCGGTTGATAATGGTATTGCACGTAATGCCGGTGTCGCGGGCGTGAAGGTGGCGGGTAAGACCGGTACCGCAGAGACGACGGCGGGTTTGAATAATTCTTGGTTCACCGGTTTCGCTCCGGCCGATGACCCTCAGATTGCCATCGCGGTGGTGTACGAAGATATTGACGTGGCGACCGGCGCACAATTGGCAACCGGTACAAGTAAGCAACTTTTTGAGGCGGTGTTGAACAAGTGAGGCCTGCGGCTGATATTACCCTGGGCGGGCGCTACACCCTGACCGAGCGTATCGCAATTGGCGGTATGGGTGAGGTGTGGAAGGCTCGCGATAAGGTGCTTGGTCGCATCGTTGCGGTCAAGATCCTGAAGGAAGAGTACACCGGCGACCCCGGCTTCCTGGAGCGTTTCCGCGCGGAGGCTCGCAATACGGCGCTGCTGAACCACCCCGGCGTGGCGAACGTGTTCGACTACGGCGAGGAGGATAACTCCGCGTACCTGGTGATGGAGCTTGTGCCGGGTAGCCCCCTGTCGAGTATCATCGAGCGCGAGGGTACCCTGCCGCCGGACCGCGTCCTGAACTTTATCGCGCAGACCGCTCGTGCGCTGGCTGCCGCTCACTCGCAGGGCCTGGTGCACCGCGATGTGAAGCCCGGTAACCTGATTATCACCCCGGACGACCGCGTGAAGGTGACCGATTTCGGTATCGCGCGCTTGGCAAACCAGGTGCCGTTGACTGCGACCGGTCAGGTGATGGGTACCGCCCAGTACCTGGCTCCCGAGCAGGCTACCGGCCAGGCTGCGACCGCTTCTTCTGATATGTATTCTCTGGGCATCATCGGTTACGAGTGCCTGGTGGGACGACGCCCGTTCACCGGTGAGTCGCAGATTGCGATTGCGCTGGCTCAGGTGAACGATCCGCCGCCGCCGCTTCCGGAGAGCATTCCGGCCGCGGCACGCGCGCTGATTATGTGCCTGCTGGCGAAGGACCCGGCTCAGCGTCCTAAGGATGCGACCGCTCTGGCTTCTGCGGTGGATGCGATTCGCCGCCGCGACCTGAAGGCAGCGGTGAAGGCTGTGCCCTCCCTTGCCCAGTTCCTGGCCGAGGAGAATGCCGACGATGCAACCGTGGCCATGGACGCTATGAACGGTGCGGCTGAGCCGATTAGCGCCTCCGCCGCACCGCGTTTCGGTTCGGGCGGGCGTTTCTCGCCGGAACCGACCACGGCGCCTATCCCCCGCACGAGCGCCCAGACGGTGCGCACGAGTGCGGAGCGTTCTGCCGCGGCGCCCCGTTCCTCGACGAAGCGCGGCCCGAACGTGTGGATGTGGGTCGCGATGCTGCTGGCAATCCTGCTGATTCTGGGCGGCATCTGGACCGTGTTCTTCACCAATAACGGTGGAGGCGGCACGTCCCCGGAGACATCGGCGAGCGCTTCGGCCTCTTCGGAACCGACAAACACCGGTAAGGTGTCGACGGTGGAGACGAGCGAGGCCGCTGCCACGACCTCCTCCAAGAAGAAGGTGACCGTGAACGCGGTGAACTACGAGGGTCGTGAGCTGCAGGATGCGGTGAACGAGTTGAAGAACCTCGGCCTTTCCCCCAAGACGGAGGGTGTGGAGTCCACTCAACCGGAGAACACGGTGATTTCGGTTTCCCCGACGGGTACTTTGGAGCAGGGCAATAGCGTCACCGTGCGCTATTCGACCGGTCCGAAGTCGGTGACTCTCCCGTCGAACCTTGAGGGTAAGAACGTGGACGAGGCTTCGAAGGCCGTCGCAGCGCTCGGCGTGAATGTTTCTCTTCACTACGAGAATTCGGATACCGCGGCCCCCGGCACGGTTCTTCGTACTACACCTTCATCTGGCACTAAGGTGACGGTTGGTAGTAATGTAGACATGTATGTGGCCTCTTCCAATTCGGGTAGGGGATCGAGTGCCAGCGCTTCCGCTGCACCGTCTGCGTCGGCTTCCGCCACGGCGCGTTAGCCCCTACGTTTTGATTTAGTTTTTGTCTTATTGATCCAGGAGAACTTATGGACCTGTCGGTTCCCGACACGGTTGATAACCGTTACAAGGTACTCGAGGTAATCGGTACCGGTGCGATGGCGACCGTTTACGCTGCCGAGGACACCCGCCTCGGCCGCAAGGTGGCTCTTAAGATTCTGCGTCCGGAGCAGGCCCAGGATGAGACCTTCCGTGCCCGTTTCAAGCGGGAGGCGGAGGCCGTCGCGTCTCTGAATAATCCTGCGATTGTTGCGGTGTATGACACCGGTTCGTTCGATCCTTCCCAGAGCTACGGCGTGGATGAGGCCGCAGGCGAGTCTACGCTCATCCCCTATATCGTGATGGAGTACGTGGAGGGTCACACCCTGCGCACCATCCTGTCGCGTGGCGGTCACCTGCCGGTGAGCGATGCGCTGGGCTACGCCGAGCAGTTGCTGGGCGCGCTCCAGTACAGCCACTCGATGGGCATCATTCACCGCGATATTAAGCCGGCGAACATCATGGTGCTGGACCGCACCAGCGAGGATATCGCGAAGGGTCAGCCGGGCCAGATTAAGGTCATGGACTTCGGCATTTCTCGCGCGATTGAGGAGGCCGGCGAGGCGCTGACCAAGGCGAACGTGGTGATGGGTAGCGCACGCTACATGTCCCCCGAGCAGGTCAGCGGCAAGGAGGTCGATGCCCGTAGCGACCTGTACTCGGCCGCCTGCGTGATTTACGAGATGATTGCCGGCCGTTCCCCCTTCGATGCCGAGTCGAATGTGGATTTGGCTGCTAAGCACCTCTCCGACACCCCTGAGCCCCCGAGCAAGTTCACCCCGCTCGAGGTTCCGGCAGGTCTGGATGCGGTCATTCTGAAGGGTCTGGCTAAGAACCCGGACGACCGCTATCAGAGCGCTGCCGAGTTCGAGCAGGCACTGGTCTCCGTGATTCGTCCCGGCGAGGAAACCGTGGCTCAGGACGCCGCCATGACGACCGCGTTCGTGCCGTCGGCAACCACCGCGTCCCTGGGCGAAGATTACGCCCCGTACACCACCTCGATTACCGAGGCTTCGGTGGAGGACGGCGGTCTCAACGGATTCTTCGACTACGAGGATGAAGAGGAACCGTACGAGGATGAGGAGTACGTCGAATACGATGAGGGTTCGCCCCGTAAGCGTGCGTGGACGCGCTTCCTGGTTGGTATTCTCATCGCCGCGCTACTGGCATTTAGCGTCGGCTCGGTGCTGTATTACCAGAACAAGCTGAACGAGGTTCCGCAGGTTCAGGTTCCGGCCGTGGTGAACATTTCCCGCGATGATGCCGATAACCAGCTGCGTAACCGAGGCTTCGTGGTGGAGTACCGTCAGGGCTACTCCGACAACATCAAGAAGGGCGACGTGATTAGCGTCGAGCCGGGTGTCGGTTCTACGGTTAATAAGGGCTCGACCGTGACCGTGACCGTCTCAAGCGGCCCGGAGAAGATTAAGCTGCCCGATAACCTGCAGGGCCAGAGCGAGGCGTACGTGCGTAACGCGCTGAAGGACCTGGGTCTGGTGGACGGCCGTGTCTCCACCGTGGAGAGCGCTTCGGTGCCTGCCGGTATGGTGGTTGAGCTGTCCCCCGAGAAGGGTTCGACGGACGATAAGGGTGTTCAGACGGTTGAGGCCGGTAGCACCGTGAACATTGTCCTGTCCTCGGGTAAGGTGAAGGTCCCCTCGCTGGTGGGTCTGACCAAGGATCAGGCGATTGCCGCTCTGACCGCTCAGGATGTTCTGCTGAACACCAACATTGAGACGGTTCAGACGACCGAGCGTCCCGCCGGTACCGTGCTTTCGCAGAGTTCTGCGGCCGGTACCCTGGTGCCGCAGAACAGCACCGTGACGATTCGCGTGGCTGCTACCCCGACTCAGACGACTGCCCCGACTGCTGCGGCTACTCAGCCGGCAGCGTCGACCGGTAACCAGAACGCTACCACCGGTAACCAGCAGCGTCAGGCCACTCAGCAGGCCACTCAGCCTGCCGCGTCGACCGGTAACCAGAACGCTACCACCGGTAACCAGAACCAGCAGCATTCTACCGCTTCGGCTACTCCGGCACCGGCTGCGTCCGCTACTGCGGGTACCCGTACGATTCAGGGTAATAACGCGAACGCCAATGCAAATAACGCTAACTCCCGCTAAGGGGTTTTAGAGGTTAGCCGCGAAAAAAGGGGCGGCGCTCTACACCGTTGGGTGTGGGGCGCCGCCCCTTTCGTGTGCCTGTCCGTGTGCCCGGGCTTGCTCGCGACTATGGGCTCAGATAGAGTATCGCCTCCAGCTTCCCTGTAGTGCGCCTACTACGGAGCTTCTGGAGGCGATATAAGCCACTGAGGACTCTAAAGGCTATAAGGGATTAGGCCATGAGGGGCGAGAGGCTCTTAGCGCGTTCTGCGGCGCCCTGCAGGCCGGTTTCCTCAAGCCAGTTGCCGAGCATCAGGTAGCCGCCTTCGGTCAGGACCGATTCGGGGTGGAACTGCACGCCGTGCATGGGGGCTTCGCGGTGGCGCAGGCCCATAATGATGCCGTTGTCGGTCGTGGAGGTGGTTTCCAGGACGTCCGGCATGCTCTCGGGTACGACCGCAAGCGAGTGGTAGCGGGTCGCGGTGAAGGGGCAGGGCACGTCCTTGAAGACGGAAACGTTCTCGTGCACCATCTTCGAGGTCTTGCCGTGCATCAGTTCGGGGGCGTGGGTAACGGTGCCGCCGAAGGCTTCGGCAATGGCCTGGTGGCCCAGGCAGACGCCCAGCAGGGGCTTATTTGCCTCTGCCGCCCAGCGGATGGTGTCAATAATGACGCCGGCTTCAGAGGGCGCTCCGGGGCCTGGAGAGATGAGCACGCCGTCGTGGTCTTCCGCGAGCTTCAGCACGTGGTCCAGGTCGTATTCATCGTTGCGGATGACCGTGGTCTCGGCGCCGAGCTGCTGCAGGTATCCCACAAGGGTGAAGACGAAGCTATCGTAGTTGTCGATGACAAGGATGCGGGTCATGGTGTTGTCCTAGTGCTAATGGTTGATGGTGACGTTCTGGTTGAAGGGGCCGTACTCGGCGAAGTGCGGGAAGACGTACTCCATGAGCAGGTAGACGGCTACGAGCACCAGCACGATGGCAATAATGATGCGCAGCCACAGGGGCCCGGGCAGGTGTCGGAAAATCCATCCGTACATGTTCTTTTCCTTTCCTTAAGATCCGGCCACCGAAGCGGCGATTTCTGCGGGGGCGCCGGCGGAGGCGGGACGCCACGATTCGAATCGGGCGTGCACGATGTATCGTTCGGTATCGCCGTAGCGTGGGTGGCAGGTGGTGAGGGTCATGAGACGCTCGGTGGGGGCCACACCGGGTTGGCCGGGCACAGGTTCGATGACTTCAACCTGGTCAGGCTGCACGATTTCGTGGCTGTAGACGGTGTAGGTGTAGTAGCCGTCTTTGGTGCGCACGTAGATGTGGTCGCCTTCGGTGAGCAGGTCGATGTCGTTGAGGACCTTACCGCGGGTTTGGCGGTGGCCGGCGAGGGAGAAGTTGCCGACCTGGCCGGGCATGGCGGTCCCGTCGTAGTGTCCGAGACCGAGGGAGTCGAGCACGTCGGCGCTGGTGCCCTGGGTGGCGGGACGATGATAATCCGCGCCAAATTTGGGGATGTAGACGACTCCGAAGACCTCACCGTGTTCGGGTTCGCTCAGCCCGGTGGGAGGGGTGTTAGGGTCCCAGCTGGGCGGGGCTTCGGCCGGATGCGCGTCAAACTCCTGCACGAGGGTGCTGACGGCCTGGGACTGGGTACGGTCGGCGTCGATATTGGTCCACCACAGCTGCCAGGCAACGAAGAGAAGCAGAATAACGCCCGCGGTGATAAGGAGCTCGCCGGTAATCTGGATGATCCATTGCAGCACGGTGCGGGGTCGGCGCGCAGCATTATGTGCTTTTCCGTGGCTCATGCTCTCTCCTTGGGGTTAGTGGCATTGCGTTTCTCAGCCGTCATACGCTGTGTTTAACGCTCGGGCGAGGTGAAATCATCCCGCAAGTCTGCAAAGATAGGTGTAAACGTATATTTTTAGGTTACCCATACAACAATAAGCGGAGGAAGTATGTCGTCCAACTCGGCTAAGGCATCGTCCAAGAAGAAGTCTCAGAAGTCCGAGAAATCTGAGGTGGAGGACGCAAGCGAGATTCGTCTGCGCGAGATTGCCCATGAGATGGAGAGCGGTACGCAGCTGAAGGAGCAGACTCCGCTGTGGTACCGGGTCATCATGTTTTCGCTGCTGGCCCTGGGCATCCTGTGGATTATTGTTTTCTACATTACGCAGGGCCTATTCCCGATTCCTGACTTGGGTATGTGGAACGTCAGCATCGGCGTGGGCGCCATGATGGTGAGTATGCTGATGATGACCCGCTGGCGTTAAGACTTAGGCGTTAGATTTTATGAGAGAGGCGGTCGTCCCGTATGTGGCGGCCGCCTCTCTGCGTTTGGGAGTTGAGTGTTTGGTAGGGCTGGGGCTAGAGAGCCTCTGCTGTGCTTTTCTTTGTTCTGACCCGGAAGATTGCGGTCATGGCGACCATGATGAGCAGTTCGGTGAGGGTTTGGGTGAGTACGGTGGCGCTCATGAGGTTTGCTGACGCTACGGTGAGCGGGCTGACCAGCGTTGCGCCAGGTAAGCGGCTGCTAGGGGCACGATGAGCGGTGCAAGGCTGAGGTAGCTTTCGACGGGGAGGGGGAATATTTCTCCCACTACCCCCATATTTAATATTCTCATATAAATATATACACTAGTCCATATAGGAATAGAAAGGATCTGGGCGCCAAGTAGGTAGGGTGTTGCCGCCTGCAAACCTCGATATTCCCCTCCGGTAATACACGTAAAGACCACAACGTAATCCACGCATGGAGCCAACAGAACAATTGCTACAGCTAAAGCAACGGGACCGCCCTCGGGATTAAAGAGGGGAACGAGCAGTGCAACCAGAACTGGAGTCCCCAAAGCAGCAACCAGCACCACAGTATGGGTGAGCCTCTTGTGCTGACCGGCGCTCATGCCGCTTAGGGGCATGAGGGCAAAGTTGGTCCACAGTAGCGCACCGAGCGCGTAGGGCACGAGCTGCTCGGAGACCTGACTCCATCCGCCCCGCCCCGCGCAGGCAACTCCCGCAGCCATGGAGACGAGGTAGAGGGCCACCTGGTGACGTTCCACAAAACCCACGGAACCACCCCTTCTAGTAGATAAGGTCGCCTCGCGCCGCTTCGTGGACGCGGCGGGTTACGGTCTCCATAACGGGCGAGTTAATGTTCCACCGCTGCCAGTAGAGGGGAAATTCTACCGGGGTTGCGGCGAGCTTCACGAGGTGCCCATTTTCGAGCTCTTCGGCGCATTGCGCCTCAGGAATGAGGCCCCAGGCAATACCGGAGCTAACGGCGCGCGCATAGTCTGGAGATGAGGGAATGTAGATGGTGGGGCTTTGAACGAAGGTTTCTTCAGCCTCTAGGCCTACCTCTTTTTCAATGAGGGCTCGTGCCACATCCTGCACAAAGTCTTTACGGTCGTATTCGACGACGGGGGCACGATTGAGCTCTTCGTGACTCATGGTCTTGGGCCAGCCGGGCAGGTACCGCTGCACGTAGTCGGGGGTGGCAACGCACCAGTAGCGTGCCACGCCGAGGGTTTCGACGGAGCAGCCGGGGATTTTTTCGGGTTTGGAGGTGATGACTGCCATGACTTCTCCGGATCGGAGCATGGCGGAGGAGTGGAATTCGCCTTCTCGTCGCAGGTCGCAGAAGATGCTGTCTTCGCGGCTGAGAGTTCCGACGGCGTCGATGAACCAGGTGGCAAGCGAATCGGCATTGACCGCCACAGACACGCTTTGGAAGCCGCCGGCACCCATGAGTTCGCGTTCCATTTCTTGCTGCAGGAATTCACTCTGGCGGGCGATGCGCAGCACGCTCTGTCCGGCATCCGTGGGGGTCACGGGATTGCTTCGGCGCAGCAGAACCTTTCCGGCGATCTGCTCCATGGCTTTGATGCGCTGGGAGACGGCGGAGGGGCTCACTCGCAGGATATCTGCCGCCGCGTCGAAGGTGCCATATTCGATGACGGTGGCGAAGGTGGTGAGCTGGTCGGTACTGAAACGTGTCATAAGAATATCTTACGCAGTGTGAAAATATTTAGATAGATTTAGGGTCCTTTTTCCCGTATTCTCGTCTCTGGCGCTTCATACTCCTGCTAACGCAGGCTTTATCCCTGCGTCGCGAGCTTTTGCCTGGCAAGCTGGTAGTAAGAGAGCCGCTACCCGCCACTGCGTACGCGGGTTCATACCCCGTTTGATCGACATAGAAAGTTTCACGATGTCCACATCCCTGTCCCTGCTGTTTCTGGGTGCCACCACCACTATCTCTTTGGTGGCCGCCATTGGCGCCCAGGGCACGTTTGTGTTGCGTCAGGGCATTACGGGTCGGCATATTACCCCGATTATTATCTTCTGCGTGCTCTCGGATGCGCTCATGATTGGCTTGGGTGTCGTGGGTCTTGGTGCGCTACTTGACGCCGCCCCGTGGGTTATGGAGGTTCTCCGCTACGTCGGCGCAGCTTTTCTGGCGTGGTTCGGCTACGAGTCGGCGAAGCGTGTTTTCACCCCGCATGCGGTTGTCGTTGAGGAGGGTACCGAGGATGCGCAGTCGTTGAAGGCGGCCCTGCTAACCACGGCGGCGGTCACCTACCTCAACCCGCTGGCATGGTTGGACACAACGATTTTCCTCGGTTCTCTGGCTAATACGCAGGGCGATCCCGGCCGCTGGTGGTATTACCTGGGCTGCTGCTGCGGTAGCGTGCTGTGGTTCCTCATGATTGGCTACGGCTCACGAATTTTACGTCCGCTCTTCGCCCGCCCGGAGGCCTGGCGTGTACTTGACGCGGCGGTGGCCCTACTCATGGTGTATCTGGTATTCAACCTGCTCACCATGGACCTATCTGCCCACTAGCACCATACCTTTTATCCCTTGTCAGGCTCTTTTTCCGCAGTCTCCTCCTCGCTAAGGGGTACGAGTGCTTCGCTTTTAGGCATGGTGAGCAAGCCCCAGGTAGATATCGCGAATAATCAGGATGTGCTTGATTCGCTCAATCATGGGTTTGAGGAAGCTTCGGGCATATTTTTCGTCGCTACTGGTGGTTGCGACGAAGCTGAGCCCGGAGAACACGGCAACAATCATGGACACCTTGATGACCACGGCGTTGATATTGGTGTCTACGCCGAGGATTTTGAGGTGTTTGGGTTTGACGGCCATCCACGATTCGATGATGGTGTCACTAATGGCTACGGATGAGAACCCCATGAAGAACCCGAAGACGAGCAGCATGAAGAAGCTTGCCTGAATAATCTACCCGATCATGGGGATGATGATGAGGTTGCCCCAGGGCGCGATTTTGAGGGGTCGGTGTTCGAGGATTTTCTGCTCTTCGACCCAGTCCTGGGCGGTGTTCCAGATTCCGCCTTCGAGGGCTACGGCGCGCTCGTAGTCGTTTTCTCGCTAAAGCGTGCGACGTCGTCACCTCTGTTGCGACCCAGAAGGCGCGCTGTGCGCTCTAGAGAGGCAGTGACGACCACGAACACGGCGAGTAGCCCCATGAGGCCCAGAACCGCCCAGGTACGCGGGAAGCTGAGCCCCTGCAACGAGTACGGTAAAAGCACCTGCGGTAATTTGTACCCACTTCGGGGAGCGCACCATCAGCAGATGTACTAGGGCAATAAACGCACCAGAGATAATCGGCATCACGAGGAAGATGCCGCCAAGCACGAGTAGGGGAACGACGTCCTCGCTCAGGGCAGTATCGGTTGCAATGGCCCTAACGTACTCCGGGAGGGAACCGTTAGTTCCGTCAAGGATGAAGATGAGGATATCGCGCAGGAAGATATAGCAGACGTGCATGATGCTCACCCACAGAATCCAGGGAACGGAGCGCGGGAACGCGTCAAGAGCACGCTGACGTGCAGGAATGATGAGGGGCACGCCCTGCTTGCGGAACCAGATATTACTTTACCTCAGCATATCGGCTCTGCTGTATTGCAGAGATCGTCCCTCTGCGGCTTTGGTGCGCAGCCGCGCCCAGATGGGGCGTGCGTCCTTCTGCTGCGGGGTGTTCTGGTCCTGTGTGCTCATGACATACCACTCTACAGGGTCGAGAATACCTTATAGTTTTTCCTTCTGGAGTTCAGCTCCAATGAAACGGGCATACGCACCCATGAGTAGCGCAGCTACTTCTTCGTGTCCCGCGTAGATGCCTAACTCCTCATCCTCTAGTCCTTTGTAGGTACCGCTGCTCATCTCGAGCAGGGATAGCGGCCCCTCTGCGGTCTCCGGGGCTAGGGCGTCCAGGATGAAGCTCAGGCTCTCTTCTGTCTCTTCATCCGCTCCCAGGAGGCGCCCTAGGAGTGTTCCCAGGTAGGGGGCGATGGTAAGTACGTCTTCGTTTACGCATTGGATAACACGGGCTATAGGAATAACATCACCGTTCTCGGTCTCTTCGAGCAATAGCTCAGCGGAGAGGTCTATATGGCTTTCCTCGCCCTGTAGGAGCTGCCTGGGCCACCAGAGGTGAATGTATTCAGTGAGTGCTGCCCATACTTCGTGGGGCTCCAGAGCGCTTTCTACATATAGGGCTACAGTGCGTTCTTCGCTGACCGGTTGCTGCTGGTCGGTAGGCTCTGGTGCGTGGGAAAACATGGGGTAGTGCATGGTTCTACTCTATCCCACTGGTCACCTATCAGGAGGAGATATTCTTTCTTCCTCCTTGCCTCCCCTCCCTTCGAAGGGGTGCGAGGGCACAAAAAGGGGGGCAGACCCACCTGGGTCTGCCCCCCTTCCCAGCTTTAGCTGTTAAAGCAAAAGAGCCCGCGTAAGCGGGCTCTTTTTATTGCCTATTGGATTGTTATCCAAAAACCATACAGTGAACGCAA